>CADCTL010000109.1 GCA_902805625.1 uncultured Acetobacteraceae bacterium | reverse complement strand
GTCTAGACGAACCTGTCGCAGGCGGCGACGAAGGGCTGCGGCGTCTTGCGCTCCCCGAAGCCGATGACCAGCCCCCCGACCACCGAGGGCCGCGCGTTGTCCGCGTCGATCAGCACGGCAAGCCGCGAGTACTCGGAGGTCTCGTCAGGGATGTCCCTCGCTCCTGCCATCACGGGTGCCGGGCCGGAGACCTTTCCGTCGGGCACAGCCACAATCATCCTGCGTGGCGGCGCCGTCCGCCGGAATCAAGCACCTACACCCGCCGCCGCGGTGCTTCGCCCGATGCCCGAGGCGGGAGCCGAGCGTCGGCGAAGCACAATCGGATCCGCTTGGTGAAGATGAGGATCGTCATCGCACTTCTGCCATCGGTGGTCGGACCTGCCGGTCCTTGAGCCGCGAGATGAAGTGCCGCAAGGCGCGCCTCAGCCCCGTGGGTGCGCCGCTGCCTTCCCCGGGCGCCGTCCGGCGGACGCCTCGGCCCGCGGGCCGACCGGCGCGCCCTGCTTGCTGCCCTCCAGCCCGGCCCAGGCGCGGGTGAACTCAGCGCCGAGCAGGAAGACCTGCGCCGAGTAGTAGACCCACAGCAGCACCACCACGAGCGCCCCGGCGGCGCCGTAGCTCCGGGCCATGCCGCTGCCGCCGATGTACCAGCCGATCAGCGCCTTGCCGATGTTGAACAAGAGCGCGGTGCCCACCGCGCCCACGGCCACGTCCCGCCACTCCAGCCGTCGGTCGGGCAGCACCTTGTAGATCGCCGCGAACAACGCCGTGGTCAGCGCGAACGAGATCAGGAAGCCCGCCGCCCCGAGCAGCGTCGCCGCGGCCGGCAGCAGCCCGCCCACCCAGGTCCAGAGCGCGGCCAGCGCGGCGCTGGCCAGCAGGGAGACCAGCAGCAGGAAGCCGGTGGCCGCCACCAGGCCGATGCTGAGCGCCCTCGCCCGCAGCAGGTAGGACACCGTGATCGCCTTCGGCTCCGCCTTCCAGATCACGTTGAGCGCGCCCTGCAGCTCGGCGAAGACGCCGCTCGCGGTCACCAGCAGCACCGCGACGCTCACCAGCGCGGGAACGCCATTGGAGCTCTCGCCGCCCTCGCCGACGCCGCGCACCATCGCCTGCACCGCTTCGGCGCCCTCGTTCCCGACCAGGGCGCGCAGTTGCTCGCCGACGGCGCTCCGCACCGCCTCCTCGCCGAAGGCCAAGCCGGCGATGGCGACGGCGACGACCAGCAGGGGCGCGACCGAGAACATGGAGTAGCAGGCGATCGCCGCGCCGCGGGTCATCGCCTCGTCGTCGATGAAGCCCTCGACGGTGTCCCTGGCCAGCGCCCAGGCCTTGCGCAGCATCGCCCGTCCATCCTCTCGCCCGCCCGGGCGCCCCGGCGAGGATGGCCCCGTGCTCGCCGCGGTCAACGCCATGCGCCCTCGGCGGCCGAGGAGATCCCCGTGGCGTGGGCTTCCTATTGAGGTTCAGGCGATCGAAGAAACCCAGGCCATCGCGTCCACCGGGGACAGTTTCATACGTTGGTGCCCTTGTCTTGCTGGTCGAGCATCCGCTTCACCGCGGCGATCCGCTCCTCGCAGTGGCTGGCCAGCGCCTGCGCCCGCGCCACCAAGGGCTCGATCTCGTCCACGTCCGGCACCTTCGTCGTATTCGGCTTCAGCCGTTCGGCGATGGCCTGCAGCTCCGCGTAGGCCTCGGCGAACTTGGACGGGATCGGGTCCTCCGGAGCCCGGATGGCGGCGTGCGTGGTCTCGGACATGCTGGAGTCCTATTCGCCTACGATAACCGGACGCAGGGTGGTGGTGCCGTCGGCCAGCTCGGCCCGGACCTCCGGCTCGGCGCGCAGCGCCCCGGTGGTGGTGAGCGGCCGCCCATCGGCGTCGCGCAGGATGGCGTAGCCCGAGGCGAGCAGCCGGCGCGGGTCGAGCGCCGCTGCGGCGTCGCGGGCCGCCGAGACCCCCTGCCCCGCCGACCGCAGCCTCGCTTCCGCGCCGTCCAGCACCGCCCGGCGCAGGCCGGCAACCCCGGTCTCGGCGGCACTGACCCGCAGGCCGGGCGCGGCCGCGGCGGTGTTGCGGGCGACAGCAAGGCCGTTCTCCGCCGGGC
>CADCTL010000108.1 GCA_902805625.1 uncultured Acetobacteraceae bacterium | reverse complement strand
AACTAATAGCGCATCCCGACACGCACCTGGCGCAAAAAACGGTGCTGTTCTGTTTTTCTGATGCGACGGCATGAGCAAAATTGGTTGACAGTCCCCGTCTCGGCTCTGAAAGTCCGGCCGGCAGATGAAACCGTTTTAGTTTTAAAATGGTTTGGTGCCCCTCCGATCCGGCCCGACACGAAGAGGCTGGACGCGCAACCAACAACACCCCATTCGCCGGGAGACCACCGTACATGAACCAGACCGTCGGCAGCGGCGCGGACAAGCTCGTCCTCAGGATCAGCCAAGACGCCTACCAGGGTAACGCGCAGTTCACGGTGAGCGTGGACGGCCGGCAGATCGGCAATACCCTCACCGCGGAAACGCTCCACAGGACCGGCCAGTCGGACACCATCACCGTGCAGGGCGACTGGGCTGCCGGCGCGCACACCGCGTCGGTCAACTTCTTGAACGACGCCTACGGCGGCAGCGCCGGCGCAGACCGCAACCTGTACGTGGACGGCGCCGCCTACAACGGCGGAACGGTGAACGGGGCAGCGAAGACGCTGATGTCCAACGGCGCCGCGAACTTCGGCTTCACCGAAGCCGCCGCGCCTTCGACCCCGTCCACGCCGACGGGCGGCGGCAGTCCCGCCTCCACCACCGTCGGCAGCGGGCCCGACACGCTGGTGCTGCGCGTGTCGCAGGACGCCTACCAGGGGAACGCGCAGTACACCGTGAGCGTGGACGGCCGGCAGGTCGGGGGCACGCTCACCGCGGCGGCGCTGCACGGCAGCGGCCAGTCGGACACGGTGACGGTCAAGGGCGATTGGACGGCGGGCAACCACACCGTCACGGTCAACTTCCTGAACGACGCCTGGGGCAACTCGGCGGGAGCCGACCGCAACCTCTTCCTCGACAGCGCCACCTACAACGGCGCGTCGGTGAACGGGGCGTCGAAGGCGCTGATGTCCAGCGGCCCGGCGAGCTTCGGCTTCTCGGAAGCCGGCGCGGCGCCCTCGGCCCCGACAGGCCCCGCCTCGACCACGCTCGGCAGCGGTTCCGACACGCTGGTGCTGCGCGTGTCGCAGGACGCCTACCAGGGCAGCGCGCAGTACACGGTGAAGGTTGACGGCGTGCAGATCGGCGGCGTCCAGACCGCGCAGGCCGGGCACGGCAGCGGCCAATCCGACACGGTCACGGTCAAAGGCGAATGGGGCGCGGGCGCGCACAGCGTGGACGTGCAGTTCCTCAACGACGCTTGGGGCGGCTCAACCTCTGCCGACCGCAACCTGTACGTGGACGGCGCCACCTACAACGGCGCGTCGGTGGGCGGCGCGGCGAAGGCGCTGATGTCCAACGGCACCGCGAACTTCAGTTTCACCGAGGGCGGCGCGACTTCCCCGGGCTCGACGCCCCCCGCCTCCGGCGGCCAGACCGACAGGCCCATGTTCGAGAGCTTCGACAACGGGCTCGGCGCGTTCTCCCACCGTTGGGGCAGCGTCGACACGAGCGTGCGGGGCGAGGTCAAGCTCACGGGCAACGCCGGCCTGATGGAGTTCCCCGGCGGCCGGTCTTCGGGGCACGGCTACGGCACCTACACGGTGGAGGCCAAGATCGACGGCAACTCGCCCGGCGGCGCCGTCCTGCTCTGGCCGGGCGACGACAAGTGGCCGGGCCAGGAGATCGACTTGGCGGAGGTGGCGGTGGACGGGAGCGGCCGCCACTACGGCACGGTGCACTGGAACAACAACGGCTCGGACGCCTACAATTACTTCATCTACGACGGCGTGCGCGGCGGCGTGTTCCACGACTACGCGGTGCGGTGGGAGCCTGGGCGGCTCACCTTCTTCGTGGACGGCGCGCAAAAGGCGACGACCACGAGCAACGTCCCGCGCGACTACGACGCCGGCGGGATGAACAACGTGATCGGGTTCCTCAACAACTCGGGGAGTTCTTCCGTCACGGTCCGGGACGTGGACTACAGCCCCCTGTAGCGCGACGGGCCGCTCCCAGGGACGGCGGGCGGCCCTACCCCGGCAAGGCGGAGCGCTTCGCCCCCAGGCCGCGCATGAAGCGGTCGCGGATCTGCGCCGGGTCGCGCTCCGTTTGCGCGGCCGGCGGCTGGTCGTCGAGCTTGAGGCCGACAACGTGCGGACCGTCGGCGGCGAGGCAGCCGTCCAGCATCCGCTCGAACTCGGCCTCGTCCGCGGCCCAGGCGGCGCCGGGCAGGCCGCAGCCGCGCGCGACCGCCATCAGGTCCGTGCCGGCCGCCGCCGCCGGCGTGGGCTGGCCTCCGGTGATCTGGTAGGCGCCGTTGTCGAAGACCAGGATCGACAGGTTGCGCGGCGCCAGGCTCGCCACCGTGGACAGGCAGCCGAGTTGCATCAGCAGCGACCCGTCGCCTTCCAGCGCGAACACGCGGCGGTCCGGCTGCGCCAGCGCCACGCCGAGGGCGATCGGCACGGCCAAGCCCATGCTGCCGAGCATGTAGAAGTTCTGCGGCCGGTGCCCGGCGGCCCAAAGGTCGAAGTTGGTGTTGCCGATGCCGCCGACCACGGCCTCCCCACGGGTCAGCCGGGACACGAGGCGGCGCATGAGGTCGGTGCGGTGCATGCGCCGGGCGTTGTGGGCGGCGGCGGTGTTCGCTGCTTCGGGCATGGCGGCCGTCCTCACGCCTTCGCCGGCGCGGCGATGGCTTTGCCGCCGGTGAGCAGCGGCGACAGGATCAGCGCCGCCGGCTGCTGCGTCATCAGCGCCTGCTTGATCGTGCGGTCGCAGATGAACTCGCATTCGTCGAGGCGCGACACCGTGTGGTGCTCCATCCCGAGCGACTCCAGCACCGGGCGCATGGTGCGCCACACCATCGCTTGGCCGATGTTGAACTCGCCGAGCGTGCCGCGCTCGCTCACCAGCAGCAGCACCGGGATCTGGAAGGCGCAGGGCAAGGACGCGAGGACGTTGGCGAGCGTGGCGAAGCCGCTGGTCTGCATCAGCACGACGCCGCGGGTGCCCGCCATGCAGCCGCCGGCGACGATGCCGACCGCCTCCTCTTCCCGCGCCGCCGGGAAGGCGGTGAAGAAGGGATCGGCGTGGACGGCGGCTATCAGGGGCTTCAGCACGTTGTCCGGGACGTAGGGGACCAGCCGCACGGCGTTCGCTTTGAGCACCTCGACCACGATCTCGTGCCACGCGAACGGCGCGGCGGCGCCCCCGGCCATGGCCATGCGCTCCTCCCTCCCGGCGCCGTCCCGCGACGGCGGCGGCGGAACGAGGATAGCCGAGGGGACGCGGCCGGCAAGCGGCGGAGCCGGGCGCCCACCCGCTCCGGTCGAATGCGGTGGGCACGCGCGCACGCATCTGGTACTCCCTCGCTGGTCGCCTCGGCCCCCGCGCCGGGGCGTGCGCCGCTTGGCCGCCGCGTTTGGACGGCCGATGGGGAGACGCATCGCAATGGGGGTGGCGGGCGGTGCCGAAACGGGAGGAACGCAGCGGAGGGCGAGCCGGTCCGGAAGCTCCGCCCGGGCGTCGCAGGCCATGATCGCGCCCGACGCCTCCGAACGCGCCGCCGGCTCCGGAGCCCCGGACAGGGATGGCGTCGGCGCCCGAGTGGTCGGCCCTCCGGCGCAGGACGCCGTGCGGATCCGCGGCATCGCCGACGAAGCTCCGATCGTGCTGTGGATCACGGACGCGGCCGGGGCCTGCACCTACCTCAACGGCGCTTGGTACGCCTACACCGGCCAGAGCGAGTCCGAAGCCTTGGGCCTGGGTTGGCTCTCTGCCGTCCACCCGGAGGACAAGCCCGAAGCGGAACGGATTTTTCTCGCGGCCAATGCCGCGCGCAAACCGTTCCGCATGGAGTACCGGCTGCGCCGGGCTGACGGCGTTTATCGCTGGGCCATGGACCTCGGCCGGCCGCGCTTCGCCGATGGCGGCGGCAGCGAGTTCCTCGGCTTCGTCGGATCGGTGATCGACGTCCACGTGCGGCGCCAAGCGGAAGAGGACCTGCGCCGGAGCGAGGCCAACGCGCGATTGGGCATCGAGGCCGGGCGCCTGGGCACCTGGAGCTTGGAACCGGACACCGGCGCTTTCGAATGGGACGCGCGCTGCGCGGCGCTGTTCGGGCTGCCGTCAGGGGTCGCCGCCGCGGCGGCGACCTACGATGATTTCCTGCGGGCCTGCCACCCGGACGACCGCGCGCGGATGGGCGCGGCGGTGGCGGCGGCGGTGGCCGATCCGGCGCGGGCCGGCGCCATCGCGGAGGAGGTCCGCGCCGTCGTCCCGGCGGGCGGCGGACGCGGCGAGCGCTGGCTGGCCGTGGCGGGCAGCGGCTTCTTCGACGGAGCCGGGCGGTGCGGGCGGGTCGTCGGCGTCATGGCCGACATCAGCGACCGCCGGCTGGCGGAAGCCGTCCTGCGCGAGCGGAACGAAGCGCTGGAGCGCGATGTCGAGGATCGCACGCGCGAGCGCGACCGCATCTGGCACAACTCGCGCGACCTGTTGCTGGTGGTCGGGGCCGATGGCGTGATCCAGGCGGCCAACCCCGCCTGGACCGTGACCCTCGGCTACCGGACGAACGAACTGGTCGGGCGGCGCTTCACCCGCTTCATCCTCCCAGAGGACATCGAGCCGAGCCGCGCCGCTATGGAGAAGGCCACCTCCGCCGAGGACCTGCCGCATTTCGAGAACCGCTACCGCCACCGGGACGGCTCGATCCGTTGGCTGTCTTGGACGGCGGCCCAGGAGGGCGAGACCCTTTACTGCGTGGCCCGCGATGTTTCCGCCGACAAGGCGCGCGAGGCCGAACTGGCCGAGGCGCAGGAGCAGCTCCGGCAGTCGCAGAAGATGGAGGCGGTGGGCCAGCTCACCGGCGGCATCGCGCACGACTTCAACAACCTGCTCCAGGTGGTGATCGGCAACCTGGAGATCCTGGCGAGGAACCTGCCGGGGGACGCGGCGCGGCTGCGCCGGTCGGCCGAGAACGCGATGAGCGGAGCGCGCCGCGCCGCGACCCTCACCGGCCGCCTGCTCGCCTTCTCCCGCCGCCAGCCGCTCGCCCCGCAGCCGGTGGACGCGAACGAACTCGTGGCCGGGATGTCGGAGCTGCTCGGCCGCACCCTGGGCGAGGCGGTGCGGCTCGACACGGTGCTGGCCGACAAGCTGTGGCGGGCCGAAGCCGACCCCAACCAGCTCGAGAACGCGATCCTCAACCTCGCGGTCAACGCCCGCGACGCCATGGACGGCGGCGGCACCCTGACCATCGAGACGGCCAACGCGCGGCTCGACCGCGCCTACGCCGCCCGGAACGCCGACACGAAGCCCGGCCAGTACGTGGTGATCGCCGTTTCCGACGTCGGGACGGGCATGGACAAGCGGACGATGGAGCGGGTGTTCGAGCCCTTCTTCACCACCAAGGAGGTCGGCAAGGGGACCGGCCTCGGCCTCAGCCAAGTCTACGGCTTCGTCAAGCAGTCCGGCGGGCACGTGAAGATCGACTCGAAGCCCGGCCTGGGCACGAGCGTGAAGATCTACCTGCCGCGCTTCCTGGGCGACTCGGCGGGACACGGGGAGGACACCGGCGAAGCGCCGGCGCCGGCGGGTTCCCGCGCCGAAACGGTGCTCGTGGTGGAGGACAGCGCCGAGGTGCGCGCCTACTCCGCGGAGGTGCTGCGGGAGCTGGGCTACCGGGTGCTGGAAGCGCCGGATGGGCCGTCGGCACTCGACATCCTGGAGCGCTCGGGGGAGGCGCGGGTGGACCTGCTTTTCGTCGACGTGATCCTGCCCGGCGGCATGACGGGCTTGGGGCTGGCCGAGCGGGCGCGGGCGTTGCGGCCGGGCCTCAAGGTGCTCTTCACCACCGGCTACGCGCGTAGCGCCACCGCCGCCGACTCCGGCCGCCTCGATCCCGGCATGGAGCTGATCGCCAAACCGTTCACCTACGCCGAGCTCGCGGCACGGACGCGCGCCGTGCTCGACGGGCCGGGCGGCCCGGCGGGGCGGGTCAGCGCGCACTGACGAGGCTCTGCGCCGCGTCCGGGCCAGTTCCTGGCGGAGCCGGGCTCGGCCATGGCGCGGTGCCGCTCCGCGTCTGGTTCGGCGGCCTCGGCGTCGCGCCGGGGCGGACGCGGCCTGCGGCGGCCGTTCCCGCCGCCCCCGCGCGAGTCCGCCTCACCGCCGCTCGATGCGGTCGGCCACGAAGCCGGTGACGGCGCCGAAAACGGCATGCAACAGGACGTTCTGACCGACCTTCGACGGCCGTTCCCGCCAGGGCGGTCGCGTCAGCCCGAGCAGCGGCCCGAGCAGGCCGAAGGCGACGGGGTAGAAGCCCAGGCCGAGCACCAAGCCGGCTCGCGGGGCCGTTGTTCCCAGGCCCCGTCGCAGGAGCCCTAAACCCGACCCGAGCGCTGTCGAAAACAGCAGGTGCCCGGCGTGGCCCGCGATCTGCTCCCCCGTGTCCGGCGCGCTTCCTATGCGGCGGTGCGGCGCGCCCAGCACGCGGGCACCCCGCCGCTCCATCAGCACGAGATCGGAAGGCCCGCGGCCGCTCCGCTCCAGCAGGAGCATCATCCCGCTCAGCACGGCGCCGGCCACCAGGCCGCCGACGGCGCCCGCCGCGGCGTCCCGCCCGTCCCGGTTCACCCGAGCACCTTGTCTATGGTGATCGGCATGTCGCGGATGCGCTTGCCCGTGGCGTGGTAGATCGCGTTGGCGATGGCGGCGGCCGTGCCGACGATGCCGATCTCGCCCAAGCCCTTCACGCCGATAGGGCTCACCTTGGTGTCGTGCTCGTCCACGAAGATGACTTCGATGCCCTGCACGTCGGCCGCCACCGGCACATGGTACTCCGCGAGATTGTGGTTCATGAAGCGGCCGAGGTTGTGGTCCGGCAGCGTCTCCTCTTCCAGGGCCATGCCGATGCCCCAGACGATGCCCCCTACCACTTGGCTGCGCGCCGTTTTCGGGTTGAGGATCTTGCCCGCCGCCACGGCGTCCACGACGCGCGTGACGCGCACGACGCCCAGCTCCTCGTCCACCCGGACCTCGACGAAGATCGCCGAGTGCGTGTACCCGGTGTAGCGGAGCTGGTCGATCTTGCTGGGGTTCGCCGTTTCTTCAGCCTCCAAGCGGTCCACGCCGCCGGCCCGCATGGCGTCGGCGATGGTCACGAAGCGGTCCGGGTCGGCCGTCACCTCGATCCGGCCGCCGGCGAAACTGACAGCGTCGAGCTTCGCGCCCGCGAGCGGCGAGCCGCTCGCCTTCTGGGCGTGTTTGAACAGCTTCTCCCGGACGGCCTCGCAGGCGAGCTGCACCGCGGTGCCGGCCGAGGCCGCCGTCCACGACCCGCCCTCAACCGGCGAATAGGGCAGCGTGGTGTCGCCGAGCCTCGTCGTCACATCCTCCATCCGCAGCCCGAAGGCGTCGGCGCCGATCTGCGTCAGGATGGTGTAGGTGCCGGTGCCGATGTCGGCGGTGGCGCAGGCAACCTCCAGCTTGCCGTCGGCGGTGAGGACGGCGCGCGCGCTCGTCTTCATCATCTGCGCTTCCCACGCGCCGGACGCCATGCCCCAGCCGATCAGCTCGCGCCCCTCGCGCATGGATCGCGGCTCCGGGTTGCGCTCGCTCCAGCCGAACCGCTCGGCTCCGACCTCGTAGCAGGCCCGCAGCTCCTTGCTGCTGAACTGCTTGCCTTCGTTCTCGTCGTGCTCCGTGTAGTTCTTCAGCCTGAGCTCGATAGGGTCCACCCCCGTCGCGTAGGCCAGCTCGTCCATGGCCGACTCGGCGGCGAACAGGCCGGTCGGCGCCCCGGGCGCCCGCATGTCACCGGGCGTGTAGGTGTCGAGCTTGGCCAGCTTCTGGGTCAGCTCCACGTTGTCGCAGTGGTAGAGCGTGCCCGTCCAGTTCACGACCACCTCTTGGTAGTCTTCGAACTGCGAGGTGCCGGTGACCGAGTGGTGCTGGATGGACCGCAAGGTGCCGTCAGGGTTGGCGCCGAGCTTGACCGTCTGGAAGGTGTTGGGCCGGTAGACGTGGGTGAACATCTGGTCGCGCGTCAGCACAACCCGCACCGAGCGCCGTAGCTCCAGCGCCGCCATCACCGCCAGGAAGAGCTGGTACTGCGGCCGCAACCCGGAGCCGAAGCCGCCGCCCACGAACGGCGTCACCACCCGCACGTCGTCCTTGCCGAGGCCGAACACGCTGGAGACGTAGCTCTGCGCGTTCAGCACGCCCTGGTTCTTGTCGTGGACGAGCAGCTTGCCGCCGCCTTCCCACACCACGGTGGTCGCGTGCGGCTCCATCGGGTTGTGGTGCTCGTAGGCGGCCCAGTACCCGCCTGAAACCTTCACGGGCGAGTCGGCGTAGGCGCCCGGCGCGTCCCCGCGCGGCTTGGGCGGCGGCGAAATGCCGGAGCGCTTCTTGGGCGGCTCGTAGGCCTCGCCCATCCTGCTCGTCAGGTCCGTCTCGTGCGCCTCGGCCTGGTAGGACACGCGCACCAGCGACGCGCCGTGGCGCGCCGCGTCGAAGCTTTCCGCCACCACCAGGGCGACGGGCTGTCCGCTGTAGACGACCTTGTCGTCATAGAGCGGCCGGAAGGGGGTGCCGGGCGGCGCCACCTCGTCCTGGTACTTGTAGCTGAACCAAGCCGTGCGCGGCCGGTTCTCGTGCGTGAACACGGCCAGCACGCCCGGCGCGGCGAGCGCCGCGGCGGTGTCGATGCCGGTGATCCGGCCCTTGGCGACCGTGCTGTTCACGACGTAGCCGTGCGCGAGGTCGGGGGCGGTGAACTCGGCGCTGTACCGCGCGCCGCCGGTCACCTTGGCCCGGCCGTCCACGCGGCTGCGGGGCGACCCGACATGGGTCTCGGCGTTCGGGATGGGGGGCATGTCGCCGGCCTCTACTGGATGCGCTTGTCGGTCTGCGATTGCGGCGTGCCCGCCGCGGCTTGCCCGAGCGCGCGCACGATGGCGCGCCGGGCGAGCTCGATCTTGAAGGCGTTGTGCTTGTGGCCGATTGCGCCGCGGAGGACGTGCTCGGCCGCCGCGGCGAAGCCTTCGGCGCTCGCCGGGCGCCCTTGCAACAGCGCCTCCGCCTCCGGGTCGCGCCAGGGCTTGTGCGCGACTCCGCCCAGCGCGAACCGGACCCGCCCGATGCGGTCGCCGTCCATCTCTATGCCCGCCGCGACCGACACCAGCGCGAAGGCGTAGGAGTGCCTGTCGCGCAGCTTCAGATAGGTATGGTGCTGACCGAAGCTGTTCGGGGGCAGCTCGACGGCGGTGACGATCTCGCCCTGCCGGAGATTGGTGTCGCGCTCCGGGGCGTCGCCGGGCAGCCGATGGAAGTCGGCGAACGGGATGCCGCGCTCGCCGTCGGCGCCCGAAACGCGCACCACCGCCTCCAGCGCCGCGAGGGCGACGCACATGTCGGAGGGATGGGTGGCGATGCAGTGCTCGGATGCCCCGAGGACCGCGTGGATGCGGTTTACGCCGCCGATCGCGGGGCAGCCCGTGCCCGGCTCGCGCTTGTTGCAGGGCGTGCCCGGGTCGTAGAAGTAGTAGCACCGCGTGCGCTGCAGCAGGTTGCCGCCGGTCGAGGCGGCGTTGCGGAGCTGCGGCGTCGCGCCGGCCAGGATCGTGCTGGACAGCAGCGGATACCGGCGCTCCACCTCAGGGTGGCGGGCGACCTCGGTGTTGCTGGCGAGCGCGCCGATGCTCAAGCCGCCGTCCGCGGTCTCCTCGATCGCGCGCAGGCCCGGCAGCCGCGTGATGTCGATCAGCCGGCTCGGGCGCTCGACGTCGTACTTCATGAGGTCGATCAGGTTGGTGCCGCCCGCGATGACGCGCGCCGCGGGGTCGGCGGCGGCCTCGCGCGCCGCTTCGGCCACGTCGCCGGCCCGGAGATAGGAGAAGCGGTTCATCGGCCCGCTCCGCCGTTCGACGCGAGCACCTGCTGTATGGCAGCGACGATGTTCGGGTACGCGCCGCAGCGGCAGATGTTGCCGCTCATCAGTTCGCGGATCTCGTCCGGCGCCCGCGCGCGCCCTTCCTCGACGAGCGCCACCGCGGAGCAGATCTGGCCGGGCGTGCAGTAGCCGCACTGGAAGGCGTCGTGCTCGATGAAGGCTTCCTGCATGGGATGCAGAGCCCCGTCGGGCCCGGACAGGCCCTCCACCGTGGTCACGGCGGAACCGTCCTTCATCACGGCGAGGACGAGGCAAGCGTTGATCCGCTGGCCGTCGAGCAGCACGGTGCAGGAGCCGCACTGGCCGTGGTCGCAGCCCTTCTTGGTGCCCGTGAGGTCGAGCTCCTCGCGCAGCAGGTCGAGCAGCGTCGTCCAGGGCGCGACCGCGAGCCGCCGGGGTCGCCCATTGATCGTCAACTCGATCGCCACCGTTTGCGGCGAAGTGGCCGGGCCGAGGCGAGCGGGTGCCGGCCCGCCGGTGGCGGCGCGCGCAGGGTTGTCGGGCATGGGGCGTGAGCTTTCCTGTTCGCAGGTGCCAACGGCGGTCCGCCGGGACTGAGGCCGGCCCGGGGACAGCGATCTGCTGACCGATGGTGGTGCGCCGATCACAGTTCGCGAAACGCCGACAACCGCCTCGGTTCATCGCCGCTCCTGCACACGAACGCGCCAATCCGGCTGTGCAACGCGTGGGGCCGTGTGGATTCCGGGTTGGGGCGGCGGCCGGTGCGCCAAACCGCTCGTTCGTGATGCTGGCGCCGTCTCCACCCTGGTCGCGAAGGGAGCGGCGAAATGGGTGGCAGCCCGCCCTAGTGGAGGGTTGCCCCCTGCGTCCAGGCAGTGGGAAACCGCAAGGGTTGGCGCGCCCTGTTGGATTCGAACCAACGACCTACGGATTAGAAATCCGTTGCTCTATCCGACTGAGCTAAGGGCGCCCCTGCCCCGCGGGCGGCTTCTTGTCTGCCGCCGCGAGGTCAGTGCGTCCAGTTGTCCGTGCGCCCGAAACGGAAATTGTCGGCGTAGGATTTGGCCCGGAACACGACCGGCTTTGGCTCCTCCACCTCGTAGGCGAGCCCGTTCGCCTCGGCGTACGTCACCGCCTCTTCCCGGGTCTCGAAGTGCAGCATCACCTGGTTGTCGGTGTCGCCCGAGCCGACCCAGCCCATCAGGGGGTCGGGTTGCTGGCGCTCGGCCGGCACGAACTCCAGCACCCAACCCTGAGTGCGGCCCTTGCCGGAGGTCATGGTGGAACGCGGCGGCACGTAGATGCGGGCCGGCGGCTTCGGGGCGGACATGCTGGGGTGGGTGCCTCGGTGGTCGGGACGGTGGTCGGGGCGACAGGATTCGAACCTGCGACTTCTACGTCCCAAACGTAGCGCTCTACCAGGCTGAGCTACACCCCGACGGGCATGAACCTATGGGTGGCGCCGTCCCGCGGCAAGGCTCACGTGAACGGAGGCACCTCACGGCGCGGTCCCGAAGACGCGGTGCAGGACCCGGTCGCCGACCCGGAGGTTCAGGCGTTCGGCCGTGCCGCCGGCCAGCTCCAGGGTGGCCCGGACCGGCCCGCGGCTGTCCACCGGCGAAAGGGAATGCGGCACGGTGCGCTCGGCGATGCGGTGGAGGCGGCCGTCGGCGGCGATGAACAGCATGTCGAGCGGCACCAGGGTGTTCCGCATCCACATGCTCGACTCGCGCGGGCCGCCCCAGTCGAAGAGCATCCCCTCGGACGGCCCCACCGACTCGCGGAACATCAGCCCGACCGTCTGCTGCTCGGGGCTGGTCGCCACCTCCACGCGGAATTCGTGCCGGGCGCCGTCGCGGGCGACGATGACCAACGGCTCCGCCGGGAGGCGGGGCTGGGGCCCGGTTTGGGCGCGGCTCTGGGCGGCGAGGAGGACGCCCGGCAGCACGGCGAGCGAGGATCGGCGCAACATGCGCGGCACCATGCCACCCGGCGCCCGGCGGTCAAAGCCGCCCCTCCCCGGCGGCGGCGCCCGCGCGCATAGTCGGCCGCATGGCCGCCATCCGTCATGCCCGCACGCCCATCCTCGAAGCCGCCTACGAGGAGGCCGGCCCGCCGGGCGGGGCGCCTGTGGTGCTCCTGCACGGCTTCCCCTACGCCCCGCGCGCCTACGACGCCGTCGTGCCCATCCTGGCGGCCGCCGGTCGGCGCTGCGTCGTCCCGTACCTCCGCGGATACGGCCCGACGCGGTTCCTTTCGGCCGGCACGCCGCGGAGCGGCGAGCAAGCGGCGCTCGGGCAGGATCTGCTGCACCTCCTGGATGCGCTGGCGATCCCGCGCGCTGTGCTAGCCGGCTACGACTGGGGCGGTCGCGCGGCCTGCGTCGTGGCGGCGCTGTGGCCGGAGCGGTGCGCGGGGCTCGTGTCCTGCACCGGCTACAACATCCAAGACATCGCCGCCGCCGCCCGCCCGCTCGACGCCGAGCAGGAGCACCGGTTCTGGTACCAATACTACTTCCACACCGAGCGCGGGCGGGCCGGGCTCCAAGCGGACCGGCGGGGCATCGCGCGGCTGCTGTGGCGGCTGTGGTCGCCGAACTGGGCCTTCGGCGAAGCGACTTTCGAGGAAAGCGCGCGTGCCTTCGACAACCCAGACTTCGTGTCCGTGGTGATCCAGTCCTACCGCCACCGCTACGGCTACGCCCCGGGCGACCCGGCGCTGGAGGGGATCGAGGCGCGGCTCGCGGCGCAGCCCCGCATCGGGGTGCCGACGATCGCCCCGCACGGCGCGGGCGACGGAGTCGGGCCGCTGCGGTCTTCGGAGCGCCACGCGCGGCACTTCTCCGGTCCTTACGAGCGGCGCGTCATCCCGCTGGCGGGGCACAACCTGCCGCAGGAAGCGCCGGAGGCGTTCGCGCGGGCGGTGCTGGATCTGCCCGCAGGGTGACGACGCCGGGCTCGGGTAGGTCGCGCACCGCGCCGGCCGCCAAGCGCTGCACCTCCGCCCGCACCACGCCCGGCCTCGGCGCGTCGCGGAGGGTGGTGAACCAATGCTCCGGCGGGCTGCGCCCGGCGGATCGATCCCAACGCAGGCCGCGCAGCACCGCCTCGGCCGCGGGCGGCAGGCGCTCCGGGATGGCGAAGCCGTTCAGCGTGCCCCACACGCCGGCCCAGCAGCGCCCGACGGACCAGGGGTTGTAGCCGCCGCCGCCGAGCACGATCAGCCGCGGCGCGATCCCCATCAGCGCCCGCACCACGCCCCAGTGGGCGTTGTTGGACAGGGACAGGCGGGACAGCGGGTCCTCTTCCAAGGCGTCGGCGCCGCACTGGAGCATGACCGCCTGCGGCCGGAGGTGGTGCGCGATGGGCAGCACCGCTCGGTGCAGCAGCCACAGCATCTCGCTGTCGTTGAAGCCGGGCGGCACCGGCAGGTTGCGGGCGTGGCCGCCGGCGCGGTCCTCCGCGGCGCCCGTGTGCGGCCAACGCCCTTTCTCGTGGACGCTGAGGGTGAACACGCGCCCGTCGTCGCGGAAGGCGTCCTGCACGCCGTCGCCGTGGTGGGCGTCGATGTCCACGTAGAGCAGGTTGCCCAAGCCGCCGTCGAGCCAAGCGAGCAGGCCGAGCACGGCGTCGTTCAGGTAGCAGAAGCCGCTGGCCCGCGCCGGCTGGCCGTGGTGGGTGCCGCCGCCGGGCACATGGACGGTGCCGCCGCCGAGGGTGAGTCGCGCCGCCAGGGTGGTGCCGCCGGCGCCGGTGGCCGGGCGGGAGAAGACCTCGCGGAACACCGGGTTGCCGTGCGCGCCGATGTCGAAGCGCTCGCGGTCAACGGGGTCCGCGCGCCCCGCCGCTTCGGCGCGCTGGAGCGCGGCGACGTAGTCCGGGTGGTGGAAGCGGGCGAGCGCGTCCGGCGTGGCGCGCGGGCTTTCGATGTACCGCCCCGGGTCGAGCCAGCCGAGCGCCCGGATCAGGTCGAGCGCCGTGGAAACGCGCGGGATGGCGAGCGGGTGCTTCGGCCCGTAGGTGGAGCGGCGGTATATCTCCGAGCCGATCAGCAGCGGTGGCGGCGGTGGCACCGCGCCGTCAAACCGCCGCGGCGATGGCCAGGAAGTCCGCCGCGACGAGGCTCGCGCCGCCGACCAGCGCGCCGTCCACGTTCTCCAACGCCAGGATGGGCGCGGCGTTGGCGGGCTTCACCGAGCCGCCGTAGAGGATGCGGAGCCGCCCGCCCGCCTCGCCGAAGCGAGCGCGGAGCCGGGCGCGGATGGCGGCGTGCATGGCGGCGATGTCGGCCTCGGTCGGCGTGCGCCCGGTGCCGATGGCCCAGACCGGTTCGTAGGCCACCACCCCGCCCGACGCGGCGAAGGCTTCGGGCAGGCTGCCGTCGAGCTGGCGCGTCACCACGGCTTCCGCGTCGCCGGCCACGCGCTCGCCCTCGCTCTCGCCCACGCAAACGACCGGGACGAGGCCCGCCGCGATCGCGGCCTCCGCTTTGGCGAGCACGGCGGCGTCGCCCTCGCCGTGGTCGGCGCGGCGCTCGGAGTGGCCCAGGATGACGAAGCGGGCGCCGGCGTCGCGCAGCATGGGCGCGGACACGTCGCCGGTGTGCGCGCCCTTGGCCGCCGCGTGGCAGTCCTGCGCGCCCACCGCCACCGGGCCGCCCTCCAGCGCCGCCCCGACCTCGCGGAGCAGGGTGAAGGGCGGGCAGACCAGCAGTTCGGCGGCCCCTGCCCCTCCGCCGGCGCCCTCGGCCACCGCGCGCGCCAGGGCCGAGCCGTCGGCGCGCAGCCCGTGCATCTTCCAGTTGCCGGCGATCAGCGGGCGCACTCCGGGGGTCATGGTTCGCCTCTTCCTCGAGCGTCGTTCGGCGCGTGCTACTCGCCCGCCGATAGTCGCGGCGCGGCGGTTTGGCAACCGATGCCCCTTCCGCTAGGAACCGCGCCCAACGCCGCCTCCCCCGGATCACGATGCTCACCGCCCTCCGCCGCCTGTCCTCCACCTGGGTCGCCAAGGCGCTTTTCGTGCTGCTGGTGGCGTCCTTCGCCATCTGGGGCATCGGCGACACGGTGCGGAACCTCGGCCGCGACACGGCGCTCGCGCGCGTCAACGGCCAGGCCATCGAGATGGAGGAAGCGCAGGCGGCCCTCCGACGCGAGGTGCAGCGGCTGTCGCGCACGGTCGGCTCGCGCTTCGAGAACGACCCGCGCGTGCGCCGGGTGCTGGCGGAACAGGCGGTGGACCAGCTCGTGCTCGACCGGGTTCTCCGGGAGGAAACGGCGCGGCTCGGCGTCGCGGTGCCGGACGCGGCCTTGCGGGAGTTCGTCTTCTCCCTCCCCGGCTTCCGCGGCCCGGCCGGCGGCTTCTCCCGCACCGTGTTCGAATCCTTCCTGCGCTCGAACGGCTTGACCGAGGCGGAATTCCTGTCCCTGGTCCGCGCCGACCTTTCGCGGCAGCAGGTCTCGACGGCGGTGCGTTCGGGCGCCGCGGCGCCGTCCGTGCTGGCGCAGCGGCTCCTGCGCTGGCGGGACCAGCAGCGCGCGGCCACGGTGGTGTCCTTGCCCGTGTCCGCCGCGCCGGAACCGCCCGCGCCGACGGAGGCCGCGCTGCGCCGGTTCCACGAGAACAACCCGCAGCTCTTCTCCTCGCCGGAGTACCGCGACGCCGCCGTGGCCGTGCTGACGGCGGAGATCATGGGCCGCGAGGTGGAGGTGCCCGAGGCCGACATCGCCGCCGCCTACGAGCAGCGCCGCGCCTCCTTCGAAACGCCGGAGCGGCGGACGGTCGAGCAGGTGCTGGTCGGGGACGAGGCCGCCGCGCGGCGCGTCTTCGAGGAGTTGTCGGCGGAACCCGAGATGCCTTTCGCCGCCCTGGCCGCCCGCGCGGAGGCCGCCGGCGGGCAAGCGACGCAGCTCGGCGCCCTCGACCGCGCCGGCCTGCCCGTGCCCGAACTCGCCGAAGCGGCCTTCTCGGCCGCGCCCGGCAGCGTTTCCGCGCCGGTGCGGAGCCCCTTCGGCTGGCACGTGCTGCGGGTCACGGGGATAGAGCCTGGGCAGAGCCGGCCGCTGGAGTCCGTGCGCGACGAGTTGCGCGCGGCGCTGGCCCAGGAGCGCGCCGCCGACCTCGCCTTCGAGCGCGCCAACCAGGTGGAGGACGCGCTCGCCGGCGGCTCGACGCTCGAGGAAGCGGCGAAGCGCTTCGGCCTCGGCTACGCCGCCATCCGCACCGACGCTTCGGGCAACGACCCGGACGGCAAGCGGGTGGAGTTGCCGGTGATCGAGGACGCGCGCGGGCCGTTGCTGCGCGCCGTGTTCGAGGCCGAAGCCGGCGCCGCGCCGCGCTTGAAGGAAACCGAGGCCGGTTTCGCGGCGGTGGAGCTGCGCGAAGCCGCGCCGCCGGCGCTCCGCCCGTTCGAGGCGGTGGAGGCCGAGGTGCGGACCGCCTTCCTCGCCGACGCCCGACGCCGGGCGCAGGAGGAACGGGCGGCGGCGCTGCTGGCCGCGACGCGCTCCGGCAAGAGCTTGGCGGACGCGGCGCGGGACGCGGGCCTCGGCTCGCGCGAGGTGGGCGCGCTGCTGCGCTCGCCGCAAGCGGAAAGCCCCACCGGCGGCGCCGTCCCACCCGAGCTGCTGGCGCCGCTCTTCGAGCTGAAGACCGGCGAGGCGACCATGGTGCCGACGCGCGACGGCTTCGCGGTGGCCCAGCTCCTGGAGATCACGGAACCGGACGCGACGGCCGACCCGGACGCCCTCAAGCGGCTGCGCGACGAGGCCGGCCGCGAGGTGGCGGCGGACCTCGAAGCCCAATTCGTGGCCGCGCTGCGCGCCCGCGCCGACGTGCGGGTGAACCCGCGTCTGATGGACAGCCTTTCCCAGCCCTGACGCCCCGGCCACCGCGGAAGGACGCCGCGCCCATGACTCAGCCCGCCGCCGCCGACTACGCCGCCTTCGCCGAGGGCTTCGCCGCCGGCCAGGGCCAGGTGCTGTGGCGCGAGCGGGTGGCGGACCTGGAAACGCCGGTCGGAGCCTTTCTCAAGCTCGCGGCCGGGCGGCCGAACAGCTTCCTGCTGGAAAGCGTGGAGGGCGGCTCGGCCCGCGGGCGCTACTCCGCCATCGGCCTCGACCCGGACCTGATCTGGCGCTGCCGCGGGGGCCGGGCGGAGGTGAACCGGCACGCGCTCGCCGCGCCGCACGCCTTCGAGCCGGAAGACGGCGACGCGCTGGACAGCCTGCGGCGCGCGATCGCCGCCGTTCAGCTCCCCTTGCCCGCCGGGCTGCCGCCCATGGCGACCGGGCTTTTCGGCTATCTCGGCTACGACATGGTGCGGCTCATGGAGCGGCTGCCCGCGGACAATCCCGACGCGCTGGGCATCCCGGACGCGGTGCTGGCGCGCCCGAGCGTCGTCGCGGTGTTCGACCATGTGCGCGACGCCCTCACGCTTTGCGCCGCCGCTTGGCCCGGGAACGGCGCCGATCCGCGCGCCGCGTGGGACGCGGCACAGGCGCGCCTGGACGAGGCCGAGGCGGCGCTCGATCGCCCTCTGCCCCGCCCCGCCGCCCCGGTCTCGCTGCCGCCGTTGCCCGCGCCGGACAGCAACTTCACCGAAGCCGGCTTCATCGCCGCGGTGGAGCGCGCCAAGGAGTACATCCGCGCCGGCGACTGCTTCCAGGTGGTGCCGTCCCAGCGCTTTTCCGTGCCCTTCGCCCTGCCACCCTTCGCGCTGTACCGGGCGCTGCGGCGGATCAACCCGGCGCCGTTCCTGTTCTTCTTCGATTTCGCCGGCTTCGCGGCGGTGGGCGCCTCGCCGGAGATCCTGGTGCGGCTGCGCGACGGCACCGTCACCATCCGGCCGCTCGCCGGCACGCGGCGGCGCGGCGCCACGCCGGAGGAGGACCGCGCCCTGGAAGCGGAGCTGCTGGCCGACCCCAAAGAGCGCGCGGAGCACCTGATGCTGCTTGACCTCGGCCGCAACGACGTCGGCCGGGTCGCCGCCATCGGCTCCATGCGGGTGCCGATGCAGTTCCAAGTGGAGCGCTACAGCCAGGTGATGCACATCGGCTCGGAGGTGCAGGGCCGCTTGCGCGACGGGCTCTCGGCGGTGGACGCGCTGATGGCGGGCTTCCCGGCCGGCACGCTTTCCGGCGCGCCCAAGGTGCGGGCCATGGAGATCATCGAGGAGCTGGAGCCCTCTCGGCGCGGCATCTACGCCGGCGGCTTCGGCTACTTCGGCGCCGACGGCGGCATGGACACCTGCATCGGGCTGCGGACGGCGCTGGTGAAGGACGGGATCATGCACGTGCAGGCCGGTGGCGGCGTGGTGGCGGACAGCGACCCGCGGGCGGAGTTCGAGGAGACGCGGCAAAAGGCGCGGGCGCTGTTCCGCGCGGCGGAGGAAGCCG
>CADCTL010000107.1 GCA_902805625.1 uncultured Acetobacteraceae bacterium | reverse complement strand
CGCGTGGACGAGGCGCTGCCGCTCTACGCTTGGTACGAGGACATCGACTTCACCCGCCGCCTCGGCCGGCATGGCGCCATCCTGCGGTTGGAGGGCGCGCGCGGCGTGCATCTCGGCGTGAAGTCGGGGCGGGTGCCGGGGCGGCGGCTGGGCTACTCGCAGGTGGCCAATCCGATCTACCTCGCGCGCAAGGGCAGCTTCCCGTGGAGCCACGCGCTGCCGAGCGCGCTGCGGCATCTGGCGATGAACGCGGCCCGCGCCGCTTGGCCGGAGCCGCACGTGGACCGCGCCGGGCGGCTCGGCGGCAACCTGCTGGCCGTGTGGGACCTGCTGCGCGGCCGCGCCTCGCCGGGGCGGGTGCTGGAGCTGTGACCGACGTCCTCTTCGTGCTGTCGAAGCTGCTGTGGTTGGCGTTGCGCCCCGGCACCTTCGCGTTGCTCGTGGCGTTCGCCGGCTTGGTGGCGGTGTGGCGCGGGCGCCGTTGGGGGGGCTGGCCGATCCTGGCCGGACTCGGCTTCTACTTCGCGCTCCTGCTGCTGCCGCTGCACATCTGGGTGCAGATGCCGCTGGAGGACCGCTTCCCACGCCCGGCGGAGGCGCCGGCGCGGGTGGACGGCATCGTGGTGCTGGGCGGCGCGGTGGAGCAGGACCTGACGGAAGCGCGCGGCATCCCGGCGCTGAACGGCGCCGCCGAGCGCATGACGGAGCCGGTGGCGCTGATGCGGCGCTACCCGGAGGCGCGGCTCGTCTTCACCGGCGGCCAGGGCGCGTTGCTGCACGGCGGGCTGACGGAGGCGGACGTGGCGCGGCAGCTCTGGACCGACATGGGCGTGCCGCCGGAGCGCATGACCTTTGAGACGGCGGCGCGCAACACGCACGAGAACGCCGTGCTCACGCACGCGCTGGCGAAGCCGCGTGCGGGCGAGACTTGGCTGCTCGTCACTTCGGCGAGCCACATGCCGCGCTCCGTCGGCGTGTTCCGCCGGGCGGGCTGGGATGCGGTGCCCTGGCCGGTGAACTACCGCACCGGGCGCGGCCTCAACGTCTGGTACAACGCCTCCCTCCCCGCGCGCCTGGGCGAGTTCGAGTGGGGCACGCGCGAGTGGATCGGCATGGTCGCCTACCGGCTGATGGGCCGCACCGACGCGATGTTTCCGGCGCCGTAGGATTTCGCCCGCTCACTGCGCGAAGGCGTAAGGGCCGCCCCGCTCCAGCGCCGCTTGGTACGCGGGACGCGCTTGCAGGCGCCTGATCCAGGCGTCCATCGCGGGGAACCCGGCCCGCTTGTTGTACCGCCCCGCGAGCTCCCCCACGAAGCTCATCTGCACGTCGGCGCCGGTGAGTTCGCCCCCCACGAGGTACTCGCGCCCTTGCAGGGCCGACTCGAGGTGGCCGAGGTGGTTGGCCAGCTCGCTTTCGATGCGCGGCATCAGCGGCGCGCCCGCTTCGCCCAGGCGCGAGACGTAGAGGTGCAGCATGAGCGGCAGCATGGCCGAGCCTTCGGCGTAGTGCAGCCACTGCACATATTCGTCGTAGGCCGGCGTCGCGGGGTCGGGCTGCAACCGCCCGTTGCCGTGCCGGCGGATGATGTAGTCGATGATGGCGCCGGACTCGATCACCGGCTTGCCGTCGTCGGTGATGACGGGCGACTTGCCGAGCGGGCTCACCGCCTTCAGCTCCGGCGGCGCCAGCCGGGTCTTGGCGTCGCGCTGGTAGCGCTCGATCTCGTAAGGCAGGCCGAGTTCCTCCAGCAACCACAGGATGCGCTGCGAGCGCGAGTCGTTGAGATGGTGGACGACGATCATGGCGGCCTCCTCCGGCGCGGCGGAGGACCCTAGCGCGGATCGGCCCCGGCACGAGAAGCCCCCCTGGCGCGCGGCGCCGCGCGAGGAGAGACTGCCCCGCGAGGAGCGCCGCCGCATGAGCAGAACCCTGTACGACCTCGCGGGCGAGGACCCCGCTTGCCGCTTCAGCCCCTTTTGCTGGCGCAGCCGCATGGCTTTGGCGCACAAGGGGCTTGAGGCGGATGCCGTGCCGTGGCGCTTCACGGAAGGCGAGCGCCTCGGCTTCTCCGGCCAGGGCAAGGTACCGGTGCTGGTGGACAGCGAGCGCACCGTGGCCGACTCCTGGCACATCGCCTGCTGGCTGGAGGACCGCTACGCCGACCGCCCGTCGCTGTTCGACGGCGAGGGCGGCCGGGCCGTGTCGCGCTTCGTCAACGCCTGGACGGACGGCGTGCTGCACCCGCAGGTCGCGCGCATGGTGGTGGCCGACATCCCGCCCCTCCTCGCCCCCGCGGACCGCGCCTATTTCCGCGAAAGCCGGGAAAAGCGCTTCGGGATGGCGCTGGAGCGGGTCTCGGCCGACCGCGCTGAGCGGGTGGAGGCCTTCCGACGCGAAGTGCTGCACCCGCTGCGCGTTACGCTCGGTCAGCAGGCTTGGATCGGCGGCGAAGCGCCGGGCTACGCCGACTACATCGTCTTCGGCGCCTTCCAATGGGCGCGGGTGTGCAGCGACTTCGAGTTGCTGGAGAACGGCGATCCGGTGGCGACGTGGCGCGAACGGGTGCTCGACCTGCACGGCGGCCTCGCGCGGACGGTGCCGGCCCGCGGGGCGGCGGCGCCCGCCAGCGTCGCGGCCGCGCAGTGACGGCACCGGGAGCACGCGCATGACCACCGAAGCCCCGCCGCGCGCGGCCGCAGCAGCCCTGTCGCGCATCGACGTCGTTTCCGACGCCATCTGCCCTTGGTGCTGGATCGGCAAGCGGCACCTGGAAGGCGCGCTGGCGCGGCTCGCCGACGAGGGCGAGCGGTTCGCCGTGCGTTGGCGCCCGTTCCAGCTCAACCCCGACATGCCGCGCGAGGGCGTGGAGCGTTCCGCCTACCGCGCCGCCAAGTTCGGCAGCATCGAGCGGTCGAGCGAGTTGGACGCGCAGGTCGCGGCGGCCGGCGCCGCGGCGGGGCTCGAGTTCCGCTTCGACCGCCAGCGCCGCACGCCGAACACCGTGGACGCGCACCGCCTCATCCGCCACGCCGGTGAAATCGGCGGCGCGTCGCGGCAGGACGCGGTCGTGGAAGGCCTGTTCCGGGCCTACTTCCAGGACGGGCGCGACATCGGCGATGCCGCGGTGCTGGCGGAGGTGGCCTCGGAAACCGGGCTGGCGGACGCGGCGGCCTTCCTCGCATCGGGCGACGGCGCGGCGGAGGTGCGGGCGGAGGACGCGGGCTTCCGCCGCCTCGGCATCTCCGGCGTGCCGAGCTTCGCGCTCGCGGGCCACGTCCTGTTCTCCGGCGCAGTGCCGGCGGAGCGCATGGCGGACGCCTTCCGGCGCGCGCTGGCGATCCTGCGCGAGCGCGGCGGCCAAGAGCCCGAGGTCGGCTGACCGGAACGGGTCGAGCAGGGCGTCAGTAGGTGGCGCGGCCGCCCGAAACGTCGAACACGCCGCCGGTCGAGAAGCTGCACTCCTCCGTGCCGAGCCAGCAGGCGAGCGCCGCGATCTCTTCCACCTCCGCGAAGCGGGCGGCCGGTATCTTGGAGAGCATGTAGGCGATCTGCGCCTCGGTCATCTGCTTGAAGATGTCGGTCGCCGCCGCCGCGGGGGTGACGCAGTTCGCCCGCACCCGCGTCGCCGCCAGCTCCTTCCCGAGCGACTTGGTGAAGCCGATCACGCCGGCCTTCGCCGCCGAGTAGGCCGCCGCGTTCGGGTTGCCTTCCTTGCCGGCGATGGAAGCGATGTTGACGATGCGGCCGTAGTCCCGCGCCCGCATCCCCGGCACCACGGCGCGGCAGCACAGGAACACGCCCGTCAGGTCCACCTCGATCACCCGGCGCCAGTCCTCGACCGGGTAGTCCTCCACCGGCGCGTTCGGGCCGGTGATGCCGGCGTTGGCGAAGAGGATGTCCACCGGGCCGAGCGCCGCTTCCGTGCCGGCGAGGGCTTGGGCGATGGCCCCGGCGTCCACCACGTCCACGCGCGCGGCGTGGCCGCGGAGGCGCTCGGCGACCTTCCGCGCCTCCGCCTCGTCCATGTCCCAGATCGCAACGCGCGCGCCGCTCGCCGCCGCGCGCTCCGCGATCGCCAAGCCGATGCCGCGCGCGCCGCCGGTGACGACCGCGACGCGACCTTCCATGTCGAGCTTGTTCACGCGCTGCTCCCCCCGCCTATCTCCGGCGATCCCCCGGGCGGCCCGCGCTCCGGCCGGTGATCCTCCGCAGGCACCGCGGAGATGACCACCACGGCGTTGGCGTAAGGGTACTCGTCGGTCATGGTCAGCGCCACCTGCGCACGGTGCCCAGGCGGGGTGATGGCGGCCAAGCGCTCGGCCGCGCCGCCGGTGAGGGCCAGGGTCGGTTGGCCGCTCCGGAGGTTGACCACGCCGAGGTCGCGGAAGAACACGCCGTCGCGGAAGCCGGTGCCGAGCGCCTTGGACGCCGCCTCCTTGGCCGCGAATCGCTTGGCGTAGGTGGAGGCGCGGGTGCGCTCCGTGCGCCGCTCCGCCTTGGCGCGCTCCGTGGGCGTGAACACGCGCTCCAGGAAGCGCTCGCCGTGGCGCTCCAGCGTGCGCTCGATCCGGCGGATGTCCACCGTGTCGTTGCCGATGCCGAGGATCATCCGCGAGCGCGCTCCACGCGCAAGTTCTCCGCCGGTGCGCGCAGGGTGGCCATGATGCGCTCCAGGTGGCGCAGGTCCGCCACCTCGATGTCGAGCGCTACCTCGCAACTGTCGTCGTCGCGGTGGAGGACCTTGAGGCCCGTCACCACGCCGTCCTGCCGCGCCACCGCATCGGTGAGGGCGGCGAGCGCGGAGGGCCGGTTGCGCGTCTCCACCAGGACGCGGCCGGTGCGCGCGCCGGGGGCCGTCTCGTCCCAATCCACGTCGAGGAAGCGCTCCGGGGTTTGGGAGAAGGCTTGCAGGCTGTGGCAGTCGGCCGCGTGGACCGTCACGCCCTTGCCCGTTGTGACGATGCCGATGATGCGCTCGCCCGGCAACGGGTGGCAGCACCCGGCGAAGTGGTAGGGCATCCCGCTGACGAGGCCGGTGATCGGCAGCCCGCCCGGCACAGCCGAACCATTGCCGCTGCGCGCGGCGCCGGTGCCGGCGCCGCCGATCCGGTCCGTCGCCCGCCCGAGCAGCGGCCCGGCGCCGATCCGCCCACGCGGCCGCGCCAAAGGCGACGGGTCGGCGATCCGCGGCGGGCTGCGGAGTTCCGGCACGGCCGCGTGCACCACCTCGCGCGGCGTCAGCGTCCCGGAGCCGACCGCGACGTAAAGGTCCTCCAGCCCCGGCTGCTTCAACGCCTTGAGCGCGCCCTCCAGCAGCTTCTCCGTGACGTCCAGCCCTTCCTGCCGGGCGGCTTTGACGATGGCGGAGCGGCCGTTCTGCGCCTGCTCGTCCCGCTGGCGCGCGTGGACGAAGCGGCGGATGCGGGCGCGCGCCTTGCCGGTGACGACGAAACGCTCCCAGGCCGGGTTGGGCGAGCCGCCGCGGGCGGTGATGACCTCAACCTGGTCGCCGTTCTCGAGCTGGTGGCGGAGCGGGACGATCTTCCCGTTCACCTTGGCGCCGACGCAGTTGTCGCCGACCTGGCTGTGGACCTGGTAGGCGAAGTCCACCGGCGTCGCGCCGCGCGGCAGCTCGATCAGGTCGCCCTTGGGCGAGAAGCAGAAGACCAGCTCGCGGTGCAATTCGAGCTTGGTGTGGTCGAGGAAGTCCTGCGGCCCTTCCGCGTTCTCCAGGATGTCGAGCAACGCGCGCACCCATGGGTAGCGCCGCGGCGCCCGTTCCCCGCCTTCGCCCTGCTTGTAGATCCAGTGCGCGGCGACGCCGTACTCCGCCACTTCGTGCATCTCGCGGGTTCGGATCTGCACCTCGATCTTGGCGTTGCGCCGCTCCGGCACCGTCACGCCGGTGTGGACGGACTGGTAGCCGTTCGACTTCGGCGTGGAGATGTAGTCCTTGAAGCGGCCGGGCACCACGCGGTAGGCGTCGTGGACGGCGCCGAGCGCCGCGTAGCACTGCGCCCGGTCCTCCACGACGACGCGGAAGGCCATGACGTCCGAGAGCGCCTCGAACCCCACGTTCTTCTTCTGCATCTTCAGCCAGATGGCGTAGGGCGCCTTTTCCCGCCCGACCACGTCGAGCACCCGCACGTCGTGCCCGGAAAGGACGCGGCGGAGGTCCCGCTCGATGTCGCGGATCAGGTCGGCGCCCTGCCCGCGCAGGAAGGCGAGCCGCGCGGCGATGGTCTGCCGCGCTTCGGGGTGCAGCTCCTGGAAGGCCAGCGTTTCCAGCTCGGTCTTCAGCGCGTCCATGCCGATGCGCTCGGCGAGCGGGGCGAACAGCTCCAGAGTTTCCCGCGCCGTCCGGCGCCGGCGCTCCGGCTGCGGGACGAAATGCAGGGTCCGCATGTTGTGCAGCCGGTCGGCGAGCTTGACGAGCAGGACGCGGATGTCCTCGCTCATCGCCAGCACCAGCTTGCGGAGGTTCTCCGCCTGCTTGGTGCGCTCGCTTTGCAGCTCGATGCGCGTCAGCTTGGTGACGCCGTCCACGAGCCGCGCCACCTCCGCGCCGAAGAGGCGGCCGATCTCCTTCAGCCCGACCGCGGTGTCCTCCGCCACGTCGTGCAGCAGCGCGGTGGCGATGGTGGCGGTGTCCAGCCGGTGGCCCGCCAGGATGCCGGCGACCGCGAGCGGGTGGGTGATGTAGGGCTCGCCGTTCTCGCGCGCCTGACCGGCGTGGGCCTCGGCGGCGAGGCGGCCGGCGCGCTCGATCAGCCCGGCGTCGGCGCGGGCGTCGTAGGCGAGGACGCGGCGGGCGAGGTCCGCCGCTTCGGCGACGCCCGCGGGCAGCGGGGCGGCGGAGGGTTGCTCGACGGCGGGCGTGGCGGAGGCGCCGCCGCCTTCGGGCGCGCGCGGCACCGGGGCGGCGATCTCCCCCGTGCCGTGCGCGGTCAACGCCGCGCCCTCAGCGACGGGCGGCGGCGCCGCCGAGTTCGGCCGCGATCGCCGCCTCGATGTCGTCGGGCGACAAATCCTCTGCGCCCGCCTCGGCCGGCAACTCGTCGTTGACGTCCATGACGCCGAAGATGTTCTCGTCCGTGGCGATGAGGTCGAGCACCTCCTCCTCCGCCGGCTCCGGCTCGGGAGCCCGCTGGAGCGACTTGACGAGGTCCGCTTCAACGGCGGCGAGGTCGATGGTGGTCTCGGCGATCTCGCGGAGGGCGACCACGGGGTTCTTGTCGTTGTCCCGCTCGATCGTCATCTCCTCGCCGCGGCCGATGTTGCGCGCGCGTTGCGCCGCGAGCAGGACCAGCTCGAAGCGGTTGGGAATTTGGACGATGCAGTCTTCAACTGTCACGCGCGCCATGGGGACCTCGCAAGAATAATGGCGCGGTCAGACTCGCGCCTATGGCGGGAAACCAAGGACATAGCCATCGTCCGGAGGTGTTGCAAGGCATCAGGGTGCGCCGCAGCATGGTAGTGCCCTAGTCTGATATTGGGGGAAGTCCGCCGCTCGCCCGCGCGCGCACCGCGCGCAGCCGGTCCCGCGCCAGTTCGAGGTCCTGCTCCGAGGTCGCCAGCACCACCCTCGCCGCCTCCGCCGCCCACTCGTGGCCGGTTTCGCCCAGCTTCTCGGCGGTGGCGGCTTGGCGGGCGACGCGCTCCTCCCCTTCCCGGACGCGGCGTTCGGCTCGGGAGAGGGGGTGCTCGGGCCGGGTCACGGCGGGCTGGACACCTGCGGGAACGGCACGGTCGCCAGCAACCGCCCGTCCCCGTCGCGGATTTCGAACCGCCGGGCGGTCAGCGGCTTGCCAGCCTTGAGGTGTTCGGCGGCGATCTCGCGGGCCGCGACGACGGCTTCGGCGCACGCGGCGCGGAGGTCGGGCACGAGGCTCCCGTCCGGGTCTTCGACCAGACCGGTCGCCTCCCGGATGTGCAAGAAAAAGCGGGGCATAGTCGGTGAGTCGAATGCGGCGCCGCGTCGGCGGTTCCGGTTCGAAGCCTGACGCAGGGCTCATTCACTCCGGTGCGCCACCCGATGGCGCGGCCCTCGCGTTTCAAACTCGGGCACTACTCGCAGCATGGTGGGGCGCCCGTTCATTCCGGCAAGGGCTCAGGCAAATCCTCCTCCGGGAGGGCCGCGAGCAAGTCTTCGGCGGTCAGCCCGAGAACCGGGTGCCGCCATCCCGGCGACACATCCACCAAAGGTTGCAGGACGAAGCGGCGCAGATGGGCGCGGGGGTGCGGCAGGGCGGGTGCCGCCGCGCGCCGGAGGTCGTCCATGGCGATCAGGTCGAGGTCGAGGGTTCGAGGAGCGTTGGGGAACGGCCGTGCCCGGCCGGCCGCGTCCTCCAAGCCGTGCAGCATGGCCAGCAACCGCGCGGGATCGCCGCCGGCCTCGCCTTCGAGGAGGGCCACACCATTGACGAAAGGGGGCGCATTGGGCAGGGGTGGATCGGGGACCGTTCGATACCAACGTGACAGCTTCGCCAGCCTCCATCCCGGCATTCGGCCGAGGGCCGCCGCGGCCTCCCGGCAAGTCTGGAGCGGGGTGAGGCCGTTGGGCGAGGTGAGGTTCGACCCGATCGCAACGAGAGCCGTATTTTTTCGCTCGCGTATTGGAACGGTTTTCCGATTATAATGAGGACCACGCATTGAACCGCATTTCGAGAGTCAATCCCTTGTCCGACGACCGCACCGAACGCCTCGCCGTCTTCATCGATGGCGCCAACCTCTACGCCGCTTCCCGCACCTTGGGGTTCGACGTGGACTACAAGAACCTGCTCGCGCACTTCCGCAAGCAGGGCTACTTGGTCCGCGCCTACTACTACACCGCCCTGCTGGAGACGGACGAGTATTCGCCGCTGCGGCCGCTCGTGGATTGGCTCGGTTACAACGGCTACGCCGTCGTCACCAAGCCGGCCAAGGAGTTCACGGACGCCACCGGGCGCCGCCGGGTGAAGGGCAGCGTGGACATCGAGATGGCGGTGGACGCGCTGGACCTCGCCCCGCACTTGGACCACGTGGTGCTGTTCTCCGGCGACGGCGACCTCCGGCGGCTGGTGGAATCCCTCCAACGCCGCGGCCTCCGCGTCACCGTCGTGTCCACCATCCGCACCCAGCCGGCCATGATCGCGGACGAGTTGCGCCGGCAGGCGGACATTTTCCTGGACCTCGCCGAACTCGCCGAGCACATCACCCGCCGGCAGGTCGAGCCCCGTCCGCGGATGGCCGCGGGCAACGGCGGCCCGCGCACCGCGGTCCCGCCGCCGGCTCCGCGCGCCACGCCGGCCGAGCCCTTCCGCGAAAACCTGGAATTGCCGGAGTAGCCGGCGCGCGATGGCCGTCGGCGGCGACGCGGCCGACCCCGGCCGCGACTGCCCGCTCTGCCCGCGTTTGGTGGCGCTGCGGGAAGCGAACCGCGCGGCGGAGCCGGCTTGGCACAACGCCCCCGTCCCGTCCTGGGGTCCGCGGGACGCGCCGTTGCTGGTGCTCGGCATGGCGCCCGGCCAGCGCGGCGCCAACCGCACCGGGCGGCCCTTCACCGGCGATTACGCGGGCCGCCTGCTCTACACCACCTTATTGAAGCACGGCCTCGCAGAAGGCGGCTACGAAGAGCGGCCGGACGACGGCTTGGTCCTGACCGGCTGCCGCGTGACCAACGCGGTGCGCTGCGTGCCGCCGGCTAACCTGCCCCAGCCCGTCGAGACCCGGACCTGCAACCGCTTCCTCCAGGCGGAACTCGCGGCGATGCCGGCGCTGCGGGTGGTGCTGGCGCTCGGCACGCTGGCGCACGGGGCGCTGCTGCGCGCCGTCGGCCTGCCCATGAGCCGCCACCGCTTCGCGCACGGCGCCGCCTACGCGCTGCCGAACGGGGTGGTGCTGGCCGACAGCTACCACGTCAGCCGCTACAACACCTCCACCCGCCTCCTCACGCCGGGGATGTTCGAGGCGGTGGTGGCGGAGGCGAAGCGGCTCGCCTACGGCTCCGAGTAGCGCTCCTCTTTCCACGGATCGGCTTCGTTGTGGTAGCCGCGGACCTCCCAGAAGCCGGGGCGGTCGGCGCCGAGCAACTCGATGCGCGTCACCCACTTCGGGCTTTTCCAGAAGTAGAGGCGCGGGATCACCACGCGCACCGGGCCGCCGTGCTGGCGCGTCAGCGGCGCGCCCTCCCAGGAATGGGCGAGCAGCACCTCCTCGCGGGCGAACTCGGCCATCGGCACGTTGGTGGTGTAGCCGTCGTAGCTCGTGAACGACACGAAGCGCGCCGCCGGCTTCGGCCGGGCGAGGTCGAGCAGGGTGGAGGCGCGCACGCCCTGCCAGCGGTTGTCGTAGCGGCTCCACTGGGTGACGCAGTGGATGTCGTTGGTCAGCTCCGCCTGGGGCAGCGCGGTGAAGGCGTCCCAGTCGAGGCGGAGCGGCGCTTCCACCAGGCCTTCCAGCCGCAGCCGCCACTTCTCCTTGGAGACGTCGGGCTGCACGCCGAGGTCGAGCACCGGCCAGTCCCGGACGAGGCTCTGGCCGGGCGGCAGGCGGTCGCGCGCCGGGTCGGCGGTCTGGCCGGTCAGCAACCGGCCCTCGCGCGCCCAGTCCTTCTTCGTCTCGACCAGCTTCTCGCGGATGCGGCCGGTCAGGGGTACGTCGTCGTCGTCGTCCATCGCGCTTCTCCTGGAAGGGTGAAGCATCGGAGGGCGGCGAGGGTTGCGGCCGGGAGGTCACGCCCCGGGCGGGACCTTGTCGAGGAAGCCGGTCACGGCGCGCAGCCGGCCGCCGTCGGCCAGCACCGCGAAGTCGGTGCCCTCCACCACGGTTTCGCCGCCGTCCGGACCGAGGCCCCAGGAGAAGCGCAGGCGGTCGGCGTGGCCGTCCGCGCGGCCTTTCAGCGCGAAGCGGAAGCCAGGGAAGCGGGCCTGCACGCCCTCGATCAGCGCCGCGATGCCTGCGCGGCCCTCGCCCCGCATCATGGGGTCGAGGTAGGTCGCGTCCTCCGTCCAGAGTTCGCCGAGGAGGGCGCGGCGTCGCTCCCCGTCGCGCTCGTTCCAGCAAGCGATGTAGCGGGCGGCGATGCTTTGTGCGTCGTCGGCGGCCATGGGCGCTCTCCGTGCTCCGCCGCGCGGGATCGCGCGGCGCGGCCAGAGGTTGCCGGGCGCTCCGGCGGCGCGCGATTACGCGCGAAGTAAGCGCTGCGGTGGGCGCTGCGGCGGTCTTGCGCCACCTCGGCGCGAGCGCCAGTTTGCCGCGCCGCAGCACGGGACACGCGAATGGCCGGGCACGAGATCACCACCACCAGCAGCCGCATCGCCTACGAGAACCGCTGGATGCGGGTGCGAGAGGACCGGATCGCCTACGCGGACGGCACGCCCGGCCTTTACGGCGTGGTGGAGAAGCGGGACTTCGTGCTGGTGGCGCCGCTCGACGGCGACCGGCTGCATCTGGTGGAGCAGTACCGCTACCCGATCCAGCAACGGCAATGGGAGTTTCCGCAAGGGCTGATGGACAGCGGCGAAACCGACCACGCCGCCTGCGCCCGGCGCGAGCTGCGGGAGGAGACGGGGCTGGACGCGGCCTCGCTGGTGGAGGCGGGCGAGCTTTTCCTCGCCGCCGGCTTCTGCACCCAGCCCTTCCGCGTCTTCCTGGCGACCGGCCTCAGCCCCGCCGCCGGCGTGCGCGACCCGGAGGAGCAGGGCATGACCACGCGCGCCTTCGCCCTGTCCGAGTTCGAGGCCATGCTGCGCGACGGCACGATGCGGGACAGCGTCAGCGTCGCGGCGTTCGGGCTGCTCCGGGCGCGGGGGATGTTGTAGCCGCTTCGGCGAGAGGCGGATCGCGGGCAGCGCGATGGCATGGCGTTTCCGCGCGGCCCGTATCGAACAAGAGAGACTTGGCGGCGCCCGACGGGGCAACTCGACGCACGGAGGGACGACGCTTGGCGCCGACAGCATTCGGCTGTCGCGCTGGTCGGATGGCCCGATCAGCGCGCCTAGCGGCATGCCCTTGGCATGGACGGATGTGCTGTCCAGCGCGGCCCGAAGCCGATCGTCAGCCCCTCCTACACGCGTATGATGTTGCGGTACCGACGGGCAAAGTCGTGGACGGGTTTGACGCTGACGTGGGACAGCGCCTGCCTCCAAGCGGATCTCATATCCGGAATGAAAAGCTGGATTACATTCGGATTTCCGGGGTAGTTGCCGCCTCCGTCGATGGGCGAGGCTCCGAGGTACGTTTTTCCGCGCTGCACAGGACGGCCCTTGCCTTCGTAAGCGTCGAGGGGCTTTTGCACAACCGCCTGGACTATGCCGTCAGCATGGTTCCATTCCCAGGGTACGGCGAGGAATGCGCGAGCCATTTGCGACAGGTTGAACCCGCGAGACGGGCACGCCTCCATGATTTTCGTGAGCTGATCGAAATCTATCCACCAGCTTCCGCCTTGCTGGCTGTCCGCCCCAGCTTGGATGTCAACGAATCTGTAGTAGTAGTTACCGACATACAGGCTGGTGCGATTGGGGCTTTCGATTCCGCCGTTCCTCTCGACCATACCCCCTCGCGCCGAGAAGTACGTATCGAGCTGGCTCCAGTTAAATCCTTTAGCGAGAAGCACCCAGTGCGGCTTGTCGAACGCCGCCGCGTTGATGGGCGATGCCACTGCGGTCTCCTGAGCAACGGATTTTGAAAGCGAAGACTAGTAATCGCCCCGATTTGGCGCAACGGTTCCCACACGGGCCGGACCGCCTCGGATCCCACAGCCTTCGCCGCAGGTTCGCGCCCTACCCCTTGTCCCGCATCAGCCGCGCCTTGTCGCGCTGCCAGTCGCGCGCCGCGATGGCCGCGCGCTTGTCGTGCTGCTTGCGGCCCTCGGCCAAGCCCAGCAGCACCTTGGCCATGCCGCGGTCGTTGAAGTGGATCTGGAGCGGCACCAGGGTCGTGCCCTCGCGGGTGACGGTGCCGGTGAGTTCCCGCACCTGCTTGCGGTGCAGCAGCAGCTTGCGCGGGCGGCGCGGTTCGAAGCGCGCCACCACGCTGCCGGCCTGCCATTCGGGGATGTAGCTGTTGAACAGCCACATCTCGCCCTCGCGCTCGCCGGCCCAGGCGTCCACCAGCGTGGCGCGGCCGGCGCGGAGCGACTTCACCTCCGGCCCCACCAGGGCGAGGCCGGCTTCGACCGTGCTCTTGATGGTGTAGTCGTGCCGGGCCTTGCGATTCTGCGCGGCCACGCCGTGCGAGATCAGCGACTTCTTCTTTTTCTCAGCCATGGTCCTATTGGGGCGAAAGCCTCAGTTCAGCAGCCCGGCGCCCACCATCGCTTCCCGCACCCGGCCGCGCGTCGCGTCCGCGACGGGCGCCAGCGGCAGGCGGCAGCGCGCGGTGCCGTGGCCGAGGAGGGAGGCGGCGTACTTGACGGGGCCGGGCGAGGTTTCGGAGAACAACGCGTCGTGCAGCGGCACCAGCCGGTCCTGGATGGCGATGGCCTCGTCCACCCGGCCGGTGCGCCACGCTCGCTGCATCTCGGCGCAGAGCCGGGGCGCCACGTTGCCGGTGACGCTGATGCAGCCGTGGCCGCCGGCGGCGTTGAAGGCGAGCGCCGTGTGGTCCTCGCCCGAGAGCTGGATGAAGTCGTCGCCGCAGCCGCGCCGGGTGTGCAGCGGCCGGGCGAGGTTCGCCGTCGCGTCCTTCACGCCGACGATGTTCGGGTGCTTGGCCAGCCGCGCCATGGTTTCGGGCGCGATGTCCACCACGCTGCGCGGGGGGATGTTGTAAACGACCATGGGCAGGTCCACCGCGTCGGCGATGGCGGTGAAGTGGAGGAACAAGCCCTCCTGCGTCGGCTTGTTGTAGTAGGGCGAGACCACGAGGCAGGCGTCGGCGCCGGCTCGCTTGGCGTGGCGGGTGAAGTCGATGGCCTCGGCGGTGCTGTTGCTGCCGGTGCCGGCCACGACGGGCACGCGGCCGCGCGCCACTTCCACGCAGATCTCGACGACGCGCTTGTGCTCCTCGTGGGTCAAGGTCGGACTCTCGCCGGTGGTGCCGACCGGGACTAGGCCTTCGGTGCCCTCGGCGATCTGCCACTCGACCAAATCGGCGAAGGCCTTCTCGTCCACGGCGCCGTCGTCCCGCATGGGCGTGATCAGCGCGACCATCGATCCACTGAGCATTGCTGCGCCTTCCTTCCTGCTTCCCGCCGCGGCGCCGGGGCCAGCGTCCAAATCGCGGCTTCTGATCCGTCCGGGGCGCGGCCTCGACCTTTGTTCCTTACTTTCCGCCCGCCTTACTTCCTTACTGTCTTACCATCTTACTTGCCTGCCTCCTCGCCCTTCGGACAAAAGGCGTGGTCGGGCGTTGGCAGACGCAATGTAGCTTTTTTGTTCCGGAAATTCGAGGCGTTCGGTTGGACAGTAGCGCCGGAGCCCCGCCTGTCCACCGCGCGGCGGCACAGACAAGCCGCCTGCGTTTCAGGTAGAACCGCAGGATGCGCCGCCGCTCCGTTCTTCGCCTTTCCGTTGGCTTGCTCGCCGCGCCCGCCGCGCCGGCCTTGCCGCAATCGGCCGCCTTCGGACCCTCTACGGACGGGATGCGCGCCGCCGGGCGCCTCGCGGTCGCCCACGCCCAGGCCGGGCGGTGGATCGAGGCCGAAACGACGGTGCAGGCGGCGCATCCGCTGGTCCGCAAGCTGGTGTCGTGGATGCGGCTGCAATCGCGGAGCGGCGGCGCCACGGCCGGCGAGATCGCCGCCTTCGCCTTGGCCAACCCGGAATGGCCGGCGCCCGACGTCCTCGCCCGCCGCGCCGAGGAGGCCCTGGCGAACGACCCCGACGACGCGCTGGCGCTGCAATGGTTCGCCGCGCGCGCGCCGCGGACCTTGGAGGGGTACGGGCGACTGGCGGAGGCGCTGTCCCGTGTTGGCGAGGACGCGAAGGCCGCTGGCGTGCTGCGCGCCGGCTGGGCGGATGCGCCGGCGGACGCCCTGGTCGAGCCCGGCTTCCTCGGCCGCTACGCCGCGCACCTCGGCCCGGACCAGCATTGGCGCCGGTTCGACCGGCTTTCCCTGGCGCGGGAGCCGGGTTCGGCGGCGCGCACCCTGCCCTTCCTCGACCCGGCGCGGCAGGGCATCGCCGCCGCGCGGCTCGACTACGCCGCCGACCGGGCGGATGCCGACACCCCCGCCCGCGCCGAGGCGGCGCGCGGCGACCCGGCCCTCGCCTTCGAGCGCGCCCGTTGGCTGCGCCGGCGCGACCGCGACGCGGAAGCCGCCGCGGCTTGGGACACCGGCCGCCCCTCGCCCGCCGAGGCCGCGCGGGTGTTCTGGGGCGAGCGGCAGGTGCTCGCACGCCGGTTGCTGCGCCTGGGCGATTTCCGCGCCGCCTACGCCGTTTCCGCCGGGCACGGCATCGCGGAGCCGGGGGAGGCGCGGGGCGAGGCGGAGTTCCTCGCCGGCTTCATCGCGCTGCGCCGCTTGGGCGATCCCGCCGCCGCGGAGAAGCACTTCGCGCGCGTGGGCGAGGGCAGCCGGAGCGCCATCACCCGCGCGCGGTCGCTCTACTGGCAGGGCGCGGCCGCCGCGGCGCGGTCGCGGACGTCGCGCGCGGGCGAGTTCTTCGCCGCGGCGGCGGCGCTGCCGGTGGCGTTCTACGGGCAGCTCGCGTCGCTCGCGCTGGGCGAGGACGGGGCGACGCTGGCCGCGCGCATCAACGCCGTTTCGCCGCCGGATGCGCGGCAGCCTGCCGGGACGGCGGAGGTCGCGGCGGTGCCGGCGGCGCTGGCCGAGATCGGCGAAGGCCGCCGCGCCCGCGCGTTCTTCCTGCGGATGGAGGAGCTGGCCGCTGACGCCGCGGAGAAGGCCTGGGTGGTGCGGCTCGCGTCCCGCGCCGGCCCCGCGGACCACGCCGTTTGGGTCGCGCGGCGCGCGGGGGCGGCCGGGGTCATGATGCCGGTGGAGGGCTGGCCCGCGCCCTACGGCCTCGCCCCGCTCGGGCCGGGCGCGGAGCCGGAGCCCGGCCTCATCAACGCGGTGACGCGGCAGGAGAGCAACTTCGACCCGGAGGCCGTCTCCTCCGCCAACGCGCGAGGGCTGATGCAATTGCTGCCCGCGACGGCGCAGGCGGTGGCGAAGCGCCTCGGCTTGCGGCACCACGCCGGGATGCTGATGAACGACCCCGTCCACAACATGCGGCTCGGCGCGGGCTACCTCGACCAGATGCTGAACCGCTTCGGGGGCGCCCTGCCGCTCGCGGTGGCGGCCTACAACGCCGGGCCGGGCCGGGTGGAGGAATGGCTCGGAACTTTGGGCGACCCGCGCGGCGTTGACGTCTCCATGCTGGATTGGATGGAGATGATCCCTTTCACCGAAACCCGGAACTATGTGCAGCGCGTGATCGAGAACATGCCGGTCTACCGCGCGCGCGACCCGGCCGCGGCGGCGCTGGAGCACCCGATGGCGCGCTGGCTGCGGGCGAACGGCGGTTGATGACGGCACCGCTGCGCCGGGCTTTTTCGGCCCGCGACGGGCTGCGCCTTTCCGCCCTCGAGTGGCCGGAGCCGCCGGACGGCGGGGACCGGCTGCCGCTGCTCTGCCTGCCTGGCATCGCGCGCACCGCGCTCGACTTCCTGGATGTGGGCGCGCGGTACGCCGGGGCGCGGCGCGTGGTGGCGCTCGACTACGCCGGGCACGGCGAGAGCGGGCGCGCCGCCGACCCCGGCCGCTACCGGGTGGAGGTGGCGCTGCGCGACCTGCTGGACGCGATGGCGGCGCTGCACCTGCACCGTGTGGTGGTGCTGGGCACGAGCTTCGGCGGCATTCTGGCCATGTCGCTCGGCGTGCTGCGGCCGGGCTGCTTGGCCGCGGTGGCGATGAACGACGTGGGGCCGCGGCTGGAGCCGGCGGGGCTCGGCGTGGTGCGGGAGGTCATCGGGCGCGACCCGGCCTTCGCGGACCTGGACGAGGCCGCCGCCTTCCTCCGCCGCACCTTGCCGCCGCTCGACACCGACGATGCCGGCTGGCGGAGCGTGGCCGAGAAGACCTATCTCCGCGGCGAGGACGGGCGGCTGCACCCGCGCTGGGACATCCGCATCGTCGAGGCGCTGCGGACAGAGGCGCCGGGCACGACGGAACTGTGGCCGCTGTTCGGGGCGCTGGCGCACCTGCCGCTGCTGCTGTTCTGGGGCCAGGAAAGCGAGCTGCTGACCGCGTCCACGGTGGCGCGGATGCGGGAGATGCGGCCGGACATGGTCGTGCAGGGCTTGCCGAACACCGGCCACGCGCCGCGCTTGGTGGAGCCGCTCGCGGTCGCGGCGCTCGACCGCTTCCTGTCGGCGCAGCCGTGAAGGCGGCGCGGGTGGTGGCGACGCTCGGCGGCATCGGGCTGATCCGCCCGGCGCCGGGCACCTGGGCTGCCGCGTTCATGCTGCCGCTGGCCTGGGCCGGCCCCCTCGCCTGCTTGGTGATCGCCGCCGTGCTGGTGGCGGCCGGGTTCTGGGCGGTGCGGAGCCTGTCGCGGGAGGGCGCGGAGCGCGATCCGGGGTGGGTGGTGGTGGACGAGGGCGCGGGGCAGTTGCTGGTGCTGTCCGCCATCCCGGCGGGCGCGCCGTGGCTGTGGGTGGTGCTCGCCTTCGCGCTGTTCCGGTTCTTCGACATACTGAAGTGGGGCCCGGTCGGTTGGGCCGACCGGCGCAAGGGGACCTTCTGGGTGATGCTGGACGACCTGGTGGCGGGGGCGATGGGGGTGGCCGTGGTGCTGGCGCTGCGCGCGCTGCTGCCCGAGGCGGGCTAGTGCTGCCGGAGGCGACGCTCGACGCCGCGCGCGACCTGCTGGCCGCGCTGGAAGGGCGCGGCATGACTCTGGCCACCGCCGAGAGCTGCACCGGCGGGCTGATCGCGGCGGCGCTGACGGCCATCCCCGGCTCCTCCGCCGTGGTGGCGCGCGGTTATGTCACCTACTCGAACGAGGCCAAGACGGAAATGGTGGGCGTGCCCGCCGACCTGTTCGGGACTGTGGGCGCGGTGAGCGAGGAGGTCGCGCGCGCCATGGCGGAGGGCGCGCTGCGAGCCTCGGGCGCGGACCTGGCATTGAGCTGCACCGGCATCGCCGGGCCGGGCGGGGCGACGCCGAATAAGCCGGTGGGGCTGGTGTTCATCGGCTGCGCGGCGCGGGGGGCGCCGGCGCGGGTGACGCGGCACGTCTTCCCCGGCGACCGCGCGGCGGTGCGGGCGGCGACGGTGGCCGAGGCCTTCGCGCTGGTGGCGGACTCGCTCTCGGCGGCGTAGGGGACCTCAGGCCTCCACTCGGAACGCGTCGGCGATGCGGCGGACGGTGCCGTTGGCTGC
>CADCTL010000106.1 GCA_902805625.1 uncultured Acetobacteraceae bacterium | reverse complement strand
GGTAGCCGGCGTTCCGCATGAAGGACGGCTGGACGGTGATCGGCCCGATGGTGCTCAGCAGCAGCGTTTGCCCGTCCGGCCGGGCGCGCACCACCTCGGCCGCGCCGATGGTGCCCGCGGCGCCGGTTGTGTTCTTCACCACGAACGGCATGCCGAGGTCGGGCCCGAACTCGGCGGCGAGCAGCCGGGCGGCGACGTCGTTCGCGGCGCCCGGCCCGAAGTTGGCGACGATCACGACGGGCGACTGCGCCCGCGCTGGGACTAGGCCTAACAGCAGAGCGATCGCCAACGCGGCGGCGAACCGGACCATAGACGGTGCTCCCTCGTTCGTCCCTCGTCGAGGAAGCCTGCCAGATCGTTGCGAGCCGGCGCAACCGTCCCTGACCCGAGCGGTCAGCCTTCCACGCCGTGAAGGTCCCGCGCCGCAGCCTCGCTCACCAAACCGTCTGCCACGTCGCGCCGCACCAGCGCCGGGTCGCGCCCGCGCGGGTCGCCCATGCCGCCGCCGCCCGGCAGCTTGAGCACCAAACGCCGCCCTTTCGGCACCACTTGGTAGCCCTTGGTCCGCAGCACCGTGCCGTTCGGGTCGTCCAGTCCGACCCAGCCCGCCGCCCCGTCACCGCCGCCGTCGCGCCCGCGCGGCGCGTTGGCCACGCGGTCGAAGATGGCGTTCACCGCGAACTCAGCGTCGCCTTTCGCGCCGATGACCATGACCTGACCGAAGCCGCCGCGCGTGCGCCCGGCGCCCGCGCTGTCCGGGCGCAGTTCCTTCCGCCAGAACACCACGGGCGCGACGTTCTCCGTCGCCTCCACCGGCATGGTCCGCACGCCGGAGGGGAAGGCGGTGCCGTCCAGCCCGTCCGCGCCCGGCCGCGCGCCGGTGCCGCCGGAGTTGAAGGTGATGACCTCGAAGTCCTCCACCTCCGCCGCCGGGCCGCTCACCTGCGCCCCTCCGCGCAAGGGCGGGTTCCACAGCGCGGAGGAGCCCTCCGCCGTCACCCGCTCCGGCACCGCGCCATGGAGGCAGCCCATCATCAGGTCCGGCAGCAACTGTCCGACCACGTGCCGCACGCTGACCGGGTAGGGCCGCGGGGCGTTCAGGATGCAGCCCTCCGGGATGTCCATGCGGAACGGCGCGAGCGAGGCCCAGTTGTTCGGCACCTCCGGCGCGACGACGCACTTGATCCCGAAGCAGGAATAAGCGCGGCAATAGGCCGGCGGCACGTTGATGCCGCGCCCGGACAGCCCGGAGGTGCCGGCGAAGTCCACCACGATCTCCTCCGCGCCCACCGTCATCGCCGCCGCGAGCGTCACCGGCGCCTCGTAGCCGTCCGAGCGGATTTCCGCGCGGTACGTGCCCCGCGGCAGGCGCGCGATCTCGGCGAGGGTGGCGCGGCGCGAGTTTTCGAAGATGTGCTCCGCCAGCGCGTCCAGCCCGTCCATGCCGAACTCGTCCAGCATTTCGACCAAGCGCCGCGCCCCGGCCTCGTTGCACGCGCAGAGGCTGTACACGTCGCCCTCCAGCTCCGCGGGCGTGCGCGTACCGGCGCGGAGGATGTCGAAGAACGTCTCGTTGGCGCGGCCCCCGTCGAAGCACTTCACGATGGGGATGTAGAGCCCCTCCTCGAACACGCTCCGCCCTTCCGGCCCCATGCCGAGGCCGCCTACGTCGATGACGTGCGCCGTGTTGGCGAACAACCCGACGATGCGCCCGCGCAGGAACGCCGGCGTCACCACGGTGAGGTCGTGCAGGTGCCCGGTGCCGAGCCAGGGGTCGTTGGTGATGTAGTGGTCGCCCGGCTTCATGGTGTCGGCCGGGAACTTGGCGAGGAAGTGGCCCACGCTCTCCGCCATGGAGTTGACGTGGCCCGGCGTGCCGGTGACGGCCTGCGCCAGCATCCGGCCACGCAGGTCGAAGATGCCGGCGGACAGGTCGCCCGCTTCCCGCACCGTGGTGGAGAAGGCGGTGCGGATCATGGTCTGCGCCTGCTCCTCCACCACCGCGATCAGGCGGTTCCATTGGATCTGCCGCTGGATGGCGGCGAGCGCGCCGGTTTCCTTCATCGCTCCTCCTCCACGCCGGTCGCGCCGTGGCTCTGGAGCAGGCGCAGCACCTGCACCCGCTCCGGCAACTCGACAAGGAACTCCGCGTCGCGCGGCAGGTGGTGGATCGCCGCCGGGTCGCGGCCGGTGAAGGCTCCCATCGCCTCCACGCTCCCCCAATAGGAGATGGTCATGAATTCCGACTCGTCCTCCCGGTCCTCGCGGAAGGTCTGCACGCCGAGCGCCTTCTCGATGAGCGGCTTGATCCCGGCCTCGTAGTTGTACGCCTCGTACTCGTCCGCGCGCTCCCGCCGCGTCCGTCCGCGCCAGATTCGGGCGATGGCGGGGCGCTTGGGACGATCGCCGTTCATGGGGCTTCTCCGTGGAACAGCTCAAGATAGCCCAGACTGTCCGCTCGGCACCGCCAACCCGGAGCCACGAGCGTGCTGGTCTCGTCCTCCGCCACGATGCACGGCCCCGCCACCGCCGCGCCCGGTGCCATCGCCGCGCGGTCGTACACGGGCCACTCCGCCACCTCGCCGGTGGCCGTGTCGCGCACCGCTTGGTGGCGCGGCGGGGAGGGCGCCGGCGCGTCCGGCACCTCCGCCGCCGGCTCCACCGCCTCCTCCCGCGTCGAGACCGTGACGGCGAAGCTCATCACCTCCACGTCGCTGCCCGGCACCGGACGGTCGTAGAAGCGGGCGTACTCCTCATCGTAGGAGGCGCGCGCCACGGCCACGTCCTCCTCCTCCATGTCGCGCGCCGGCAGCGGCACCTCGATCTCGTGGCCCTGGCCGACGTAGCGCATGTAGGCCAGCCGGCGCTCCTCCACCGGCGCGCCGAAGGCGCCGCGCGCGACCGCCTCCCGCGCTTCCGCCGCCATCGCCGCCAGCAGCGCGTTCACCGCCGCGCGGTCGAAGGTGGCGAAGCGTTGGTAGAGGCTGCGGACCACCTCGTAGGCCACGGGCGCGCGCAGGAAGCCGATGGCGCTGCCGACGCCGGCGCCGCTCGGCACCAGGACGCGCCGCACGCCGAGCTTCTCCGCCACCCGGCAGGCGTGGACCGGCCCGCCGCCGCCGAAGGCGATCACCGCGCGGCCCTCGTAGCCCTTGCCGCTCTCGATGGCGTGGACGCGCGCGGCGTTGGCCATCGCCTCGTCCACCACCTCCACCACGCCCAGCGCCGCCATGGCCGCGGACAGGCCGAGCCCGCCGCCCACCTCAGCCGCCAGCGCCGCCTCCGCCTCACCCAAGTCGAGGCGCATGGAGCCGCCGGCGAAGCGCTCCCCGTCGTAGCGGCCGAGCGCGAGGTTGGCGTCCGTCACCGCCGGCCGCGTCCCGCCGCGCCCGTAGCAGGCCGGGCCGGGATCGGCGCCCGCGCTTTCCGGCCCGACCTGGATGCGGCCCAGGGCGTCCAGCCCGGCGAGCGAGCCGCCGCCGGCGCCGATCTCCACCATCTCGATCACCGGGATGCGGAGCGGCAGGCCGGAGCCCTTTTTGAACCGCCCGACGCGCGCGACCTCGAAGGCGCGGCTGTGTTGCGGGCGTCCGCCGTCGATCAGGCAGATCTTGGCCGTCGTGCCGCCCATGTCGAAGGACAGCACGCGGTCCAGTCCCCGCTGCCGCGCGACGTGCGCGGAGAAGATGGCGCCGCCCGCCGGGCCGCTCTCCACCAGCCGGATCGGGAAGCGCGCCGCCGTGTCGAGCGTGGTGAGCCCGCCGCCGGAGAGCATCAGGAACAGCGGGCAGCCGAGGCCCATCTCCCCCAGGCCCGTTTCCAGCCGGCGCAGGTAGCGCGCCATCAAAGGCTGCACGTAGGCGTTGGCCGCGGTGGTGGAGAAGCGCTCCCATTCGCGCATCTCCGGCGAGACCTCGGACGAGAGCGAGACGGGCAGCTCCGGCCACAGCTCGCGCACGATGGCCGCCGCGCGCCGCTCGTGCGCCGGATCGCGGAACGCGTGGAGGAAGCCGATGGCGAGGCTTTCCACGCCCTCCGCGCGCATGAACTCCACCTGCCGCGCCACCGCCGCCTCGTCCAGCGGGAGGAGCACGCGGCCGGTGTTGTCCAACCGCTCCGGCACCGGAAGCCGCCAACGCCGCGGGACCAGCGGCTGCGGCAGGGTGATGTTCAGGTCGTACTGGTCGTAGCGGCTCTCGTTGCCGAGCGCGAGGACGTCGCGGAAGCCCTCCGTCGTCAGCAGCGCCGTGCGCGCGCCTTTGCGCTCGATGATGGCGTTGGTGGCGAGCGTGGTGCCGTGGATCGCCAGCGCGACCTCGCCGGGCGCGATGCCGGCGCTGCCGAGCACGCTCCGCACGCCTTCCAGCACGCCCTGCTCCGGCGCCTGCGGCGTGGTGAGGACCTTGGCGGTCCAGCGCTCGGTGCCGCCGCCTCCGGTCCGTTCCAGCGCGAGGTCGGTGAAGGTGCCGCCGATATCGACGGCCAGCCGCGCCGCCGTCACAGCATCCCGCGCACGCGGCCGCCGTCCACGCGGACCATGCTGCCGGTGATGTACCCTGCCTTGTCGCTCGCCAGGAAGGCGCCCATCGGGCCGAAATCATCCGGCGTGCCGAGGCGCCCCGCCGGTATCTCCTTGGCCGCCTGCGCCAGCGCGGCGTCGAAGCCGATGCCTTGCTGCTGCGCCCGCTTGGTGGTGGTTTCGGTGACGCGGTCGGTCAGGATGGTGCCGGGCGCCAGCACGTTGACCGTCACCCCGTCCGGCGCGACCTCGCCCGACATGGTCTTCACCCAGGCCCAGATCGACGCCCGGAGCGTGTTGGACAGCGCGAGCGTAGGGATAGGGTGCTGCATCCCCGTGCTGCCCACCGCGATCACGCGGCCCCAGCCCTGCTGGCGCATCGCCGGCAGCAGGCGCTTGGCGATGCGGATGGGCGAAACCACGATCGTCTGGAACCAGGCGACCAGGTCCTCCTCCCGCATCTCGGAGGCGGTGCAGGGCGGCGGCCCGCCGTGGTTCAGGACCAGGATATCGACACCGCCCATCGCCTTCACCGCCGCGTCGGCTAGCGCGTCCATCGCCGCCCCGCTGGCCGCGTCCGCCACCACGCCCGTCGCGCTCGCGGCGCCGGCCGCGCGCAGCTTGGCCGCCGCCTCATCCAACCGGCCTTGGTCCCGGCCGCTGATGACCAGCGCGGCGCCCTCGGCGGCCAGGGCGTCGGCGATCGAGCGCCCGAGCCCCTTGGTGCCGCCCATCACCAGGGCGCGGCGCCCGCGCAAACCGAGATCCATGCCAGCACCTCCTCGTTTCGCCGGGACCGTGCCCGCCGCCGTTCCGGCTGGCAAGGCGCGGCGGGGCTGGTATGACCCCGGTGCCGCGGGCGCCGAGCCCGCCGCCACCCGGTGCTTCCGTGCCCTGATCTCCCTTCCGGTCGCTGCCGGATGCGGGGAAGATCGGGCGCGCGGCGCCCGAAGAAACCGAGGAGTCCTCCCGCGATGGCCAAGCCCGTCCTGCTCGTGACCCGCAAGCTGCCCGAGGCCATCGAGGCGCGCGCCGCGCGCGACTACGACGCGCGGCTCAACCCGGACGACGCCATGTGGGCGACCGACGGCGCCGAGATCGCCCGTCGCGCCACGGAAGCGGGCGCCGCCGGCGTCCTCGGCGCCGCCGGCGACAAGCTGGACGCCGCCTGCATCGGCGGCCTGCCGGATAGCGTGAAGATCATCACTACCTTCAGCGTCGGCTTCGACCACGTGGACCTGTCGGCCGCCAAGGCGCGCGGCATCGCCGTGACCAACACGCCCGACGTGCTTTCCTTCGCCACCGCGGAGACGGCTTTCACCCTGCTGCTGACGGCCGCCCGCCGCGCCGGCGAGGGCGAGCGCATGGTCCGCGCGGGCAAGTGGGAAGGCTGGGCGCCGACGCAGCTCCTCGGCGTGACCTTGGAAGGCAAGCGCCTCGGCATCCTCGGCATGGGCCGCATCGGGCGCGAGCTGGCCGCCATGACGCGCGGGTTCCGGATGGAGGTCCACTACCGCGACGTCCAGCCCTTGCCGCCCGAGATGGAGCAGGGGGCCATCTACCACGCGGCCGACGACGCCTTCCTCGGCGCCATCGACATCCTGTCCATGCACATCCCAGGCGGCGAGGCCACGCGCAAGTGGCTGAACGCCGAGCGGATCGCGCGCATGAAGCCCGGCTCCATCGTGATCAACAGCGGCCGCGGCACCACGGTGGACGACGAGGCGCTGATCGCGGCGCTGCGGTCAGGCCACCTCCGCGCCGCCGGCCTCGACGTGTACGACGGCGAGCCGCGCGTCCACCCCGGCTACCTGGAGCTGGAGAACGTGGCGCTCCTGCCCCACCTCGGCAGCGCCACGATCGAGACGCGCGACGCCATGGGCCGCCGCGCCCTGGAGAACCTGGACGCGGTTCTGCTGCACAACACCGCGCCGCCCCACCGGGTGGTTTGAGGCTTCAGGAGGGCAGCGCGCCGGGGCGGCCGAACAGCCAGCCCTGGCCGAGGTCCACGCCGAGGCCGCTCATCAGGCCAGCCTCGTCCTCGGTCTCGATCCGCTCGGACACGCTGCGGGCGCCCACCGTGCGGATCAGGCCCACCATGGAAGAGAGGATGCCGCGGTCCTGCTCGCTCCGCATGGCGTTCCGCAGGTAGCCGCCGTCGATCTTCACCAGGTCCACCCGGAAGGCGCGGAGGTAGCGGAAGGCGGCGGCACCGGCGCCGAAGTCGTCGATGCACAGCCCCATGCCGCGCCCGCGCAGCGCCGCCACCGTGCGCACCGCCTCCTCCTCGTCCTCGATCTCCGCCGTTTCGGTGATCTCGGCCATCAACCGCGACGCCAGCATCGGCTCCCGGTCCAGCAGATCGAGCAGGCGCGCGCGGAAGGCGGGGCTCTGCAAAGACAGGCCGGACAGATTGGCGGCGATGCGCGGGCCGCGGCTCCGCCGGGCGGCGGCGGAGGCGGCCTCGATCACCGCCCAATCCAGCTCCTCCGACATGGCCATCATCTCGGCGAGCGCCACGAAGTCGCCGGGCGGGCCGAACTCTGACCCCACTTCCGGGTCCGGCCGCAGCAGCGCTTCGTAGTGCTCCACGGCGCGGTCGCCCATCGACACGATCGGCTGGAAGGCCAGGCCGAACCGGCGCCCCGCGATGGCCCACCGCAGCGCCTCCGCGCGGGCGCAGGCGCGGGAAACGAAGCCCGGCAGCCCGCCGGCGGCGAAGCCCGCGTCGTCCACCGCCCGCCGCCCGCCGCGCGCGAAGGCGTCGAGGGCGTAGCGCAGCGCCCGCGTCCTTTGCACCGGCGTCAGCCCGTCGGCCCGGAGCGGGACGGTCCGCGTCTCCACCGTCGCTTCCAGTCCGGCCCCGCGGACCGCGTCCCGGATCTTCGCGCCGAGGTCGGCTGCGGGGCCGCGGGACACCACTCCGTAGCGCCCGGCGGCGAGTTCACCCGCGACGCTGTCAGCCGGCAGGACGGCCGACAGCGCTTCGTCAACCAGCGCCGCCACCGGGCCGGACCCCGGCGACTGCCCGTCCGGCCCGGCCACCTCGATCAGCGACAGCACGTCGGCCGCACCGTCCGCACGCCGCAGCGCCGCGTCGCGCACTGCGTTGCCGCCGGCCAGCGCCGGGCAGGGGCGGAGGGGCTGCCTCGGCAGGGAGGACACCGTGAAGCAGAAGCGCCCGGCTCCCCGCGCCGCCGGCATCCGGAGCCCCGCCACCGAGATCGGGGTGCCCGCCGCGTCAGACAGGCGGAAGGAGGTGGGCGGCAAGCGGTCGCGGGCGAGGAGGGTGCTGAAGGCGCCGTCGAAAGCGGCGCGGTCCGGCAGCACGACCACGCTCTCCACCGGCCGGCCCAGCCAAGCTTCCGGCGGTTCGCCGAAGCGGCTCTGGAAGGCCCCGGCGGCGAATTCGATGCGGCCTTCCGGCGACACTTCGAGCAGCATGTCGGCCGCCGTGAGGGCGAAGGTTAGGAACCGCTCACGGTCGGCCGCCGCGCGCCCGCCGAGGCCGGTTTGAAGACGTTCACCACCATCCGCCATCGCCGGGCCGCATCCGTTGCCTCTGGTCGTGCCGAGGCTAAGGGGCGCGGGATGAAGGCCGGGTTAAGCGCCGCCGCACCACCCGCCCGGCCGTTTGGCTTGACACTTCGGCGCAATTTCCATAGACGCGCCCGCTCGCAAGGACGCTCACGATGAAGATCCGCAACAGCCTGAAGAGCGCCAAGACGCGCGACAAGAACTGCGTGCTGGTGCGCCGCCGCGGCCGCCTTTACGTGCTCAACAAGAAGAATCCGCGGCTCAAGGCCCGCCAGGGCTGACCCGGCGCTGACGCCGCGTCAGCGGGGCGTCAGCATCTCCGTGCCCATCCCGCCGCCGGTGGACCACGCGCCGCGGAGCCGGCCGTCGGGTTCCACCTCGTAGGTGGCGATCCCGGGCCGGCCGTCCACGACGAACGAGACGGCCAGCACGCCGCCCTGGATCAGTCCCAACCCCGTCAGCCGCACGTCGCCCACCTGCCAAGTGGCGTACCAGCTCGCGCCCGGCGCGTTCTCCAGGGCGAACACACCGCCGTAGGGGCTGCCGTCCGGGTTCTGCCCTTCGATCTCATAGAAGCCTTGGCGGATCTGCGCCGCCGCGGGCAGGGCGAGGGCCGGTCCGAGCAGGACAAGGGCTAGCAACAGCGAACGGCGCATGGCGAGGCGGTTTTCCTGGCGGTGCTGGGAAGGCGGCCGAGAGTGGCCGCGCCTTGCCCTCGCGGCAACCCCGTGACCCGGCGGTGCTTGCTCGCACCGGCGCGCCGACCCATCTCCCTGCGAGGAGGACCGGGCCGCCCTTGGCCCCGGTTTGAGCCGCAGGAGCGTCGGACGTGATCAGGCTGCCCGATCCCAAGCCCGAGGTGCTCGCCCGCCGCGAGGAGATCGTGTCCGCCCTGCGGCGCGCCGTGCCGGGCGAGGGCGGCGTGATCAGCGAGCCGCTCCGCCTCAAGCCCTACGAAACGGACGGGCTGTCCGCCTACAAGCAGCCGCCCCTCGCCGTGGCGCTGCCCGCCTCCACGGAAGAGGTCGCGGCGGTGCTGCGCGTCTGCCATTCCATGGGCGTGCGGGTGGTGCCCCGCGGCGCCGGCACGTCCCTTTCGGGTGGGGCGCTGCCGTTGGAGGACGGGGTGGTGCTCGGCCTCATGCGGATGAACCGCGTGCTGGAGGTGGACTTCGATGACCGCCTCGCCGTGGTCGAGGCCGGCGTCACGAACCTGGCGATCACGCGCGAGGTGGAGGGCGAGGGGTTCTTCTACGCCCCCGACCCGTCCAGCCAGCTCGCCTGCATGATCGGCGGCAACGTCAACATGAACTCGGGCGGCGCCCACTGCCTCAAATACGGCGTCACCGCGAACAACCTGCTCGGCCTCAAGGCCGTGACGATCGAGGGCGAGGTGTTCGAGGTCGGCGGCCGCCACCTCGACGCCGCCGGTTACGACTGGCTTGGCCTGCTCACCGGCAGCGAAGGGCAACTCGCCGTCGTCACCGAGGTCACGGTCCGCATCCTGCGCGGCCCCGAGGGCGCCCGCGCCATGCTCGCCGCGTTCAAGTCCAACGAGATCGCCGGCCAGGCGGTGGACGCGATCATCGGCAGCGGCATCATCCCCGTGGCGCTGGAGTTCATGGACCGCCCGGCCATCCACGCCTGCGAGGCCTTCGCCAAGGCCGGCTACCCGCTGGACGCCGAGGCCATGCTCATCATCGAGGTGGAGGGCAGCGTCGCCGAGCAGGACATGCTGCTGGGCCGCATCAAGGACATCTGCGAGCGCTTCGACCCGATCAGCCTCAAGGTCGCTGAAACGGCGGAGCAGTCGCTCGCCATCTGGAAAGGCCGCAAGGGCGCCTTCGGGGCCGTGGGGCGCATCTCGCCCGACTACCTCTGCATGGACGGCACTATCCCGACCGGGGAGCTGCCGCACGTGCTGCGCCGCATCGGCGAGATGTCGGCCGAGTACGGCTTGCAGGTGGCCAACATCTTCCACGCCGGCGACGGCAACCTCCACCCGCTCATCATGTTCGACGCCAACGACCCGGCGAGCTTCCGCAAGGCGGAGGACTTCGGCGCCGACATCCTCAAGCTCTGCGTCGAGGTCGGCGGCTGCCTCACCGGCGAGCACGGCGTGGGTGTCGAGAAGCGCGACCTGATGAACGTGCAGTTCACCGCCGGCGAACTCGGCCTCCAGCGCGCGGTGAAGGCGGCCTTCGACCCCGGATGGCTGCTCAACCCGGCCAAGGTCTTCCCGTTGGAAGGCAACGCCGCCCTGGTGTCCGCGCCCGCCGCCGCCCCGTCGCGCTCCGCGGCGGCATGAGCGGAGCGTCCATCGCCCCCGCCTCGGAGGAAGAACTGGCCGAGGCGGTGGCGGAGGCGGCGCGCAGCGGCCAGCCCCTCGCGGTCGAAGGCAACGGCACCAAGCGCGCCATGCTGCGCCCGGTGCAGGCCGCGCGGACGCTCTCCACCCGTAATCTCACCGGGATCACCCTCTACAAGCCGCAGGAGCTGATCCTGTCCGCCCGCGCAGGCACGCCGTTGCCGGAGATCGAGGCGGCGCTCGCGGAGCGAGGCCAGCACCTGATCGCCGAGCCGCCGGAGCCCGGTCCGCTGTTCGGCGCGAGCGAGCCGGCGACCCTCGGCGGCGTGGTGGCCACCAACCTGTCCGGTCCGCGCCGGATCAACGCCGGCGCCATGCGCGACCACGTCATGGGCATCCGCGCCGTCACCGGCACGGGCGAGGTGTTCCGCTCGGGCGGGCGGGTGCTGAAGAACGTCACGGGCCTCGACCTCTGCAAGCTCCTCGCCGGCAGCCACGGCACGCTCGGCGTCATGACCGAGATCACCCTGAAGGTCCTCCCGGCGCCGGAAGCGTCGGCCACGGTGGCGGTGCGGGTGGCCGACCTCGCCGGCGGGGTGCGGGCGCTTTCCGCCGGCCTCGGCGCCCCCTACGGCGTGTCCGGAGCGGCGCTGCTCCCGGACGGCGGGGGAGGGGCTCCGCTCGCCATCCTCCGCATCGAGGACTTCGCCGAGTCCGTGTCGTACCGCGCCGGCCGGTTGCGCGACGAACTGGCCGGCTTGGGCGACGCGAGCGTGGTGGACGACGCGGAGCAGAGCCGCGACCTGTGGCGCCGGGTGCGCGACGCCGAACCGCTCGACGCCGAGCCCAGCGACGCGGTGTGGCGCGTCTCCGTGCGCCCCACCGCCGGCCCGGCCGTGGCGCGGGCGGTGCGCGCCGCCGGCCTCCCGCGCCTGATGCTCGACTGGGGCGGAGGGCTCGTCTGGATCGCCGGCCCGCCAACCGCCGAGGCCCACGCCGCCGTGGCCGCCGCCGCGCGCGCCGAGGGCGGCGCCTTCACCCTGTTCCGCGCCCCGGACTCGCTGCGCGCGGCGGTTCCGGTGCTGCCGGAGGAGCCGGCGCCGCTCGCCGCCATCGGACGCCGGGTGAAGGCGGCGCTGGACCCGGCCGGCGTGCTCAATCCAGGACGGATGCGCGCCGGGGCTTGACCAACGGCGTACGCGTCGGCCGGGGGGCCGTTCGCCCGCTGCGGCGCGACGCCGGACATCTGTCCTTGCCCTTACGTCGCCGAGCTAAATCAACGCGTTCCGCCCGTGTGCTGACCTCTCCAATCAGGACGGCGCGGCTGAAATAAGGAATCGCAATCGTGATGTTCAACCGATTGGTTCGTATGGTATAACTTGTTCGTGAGGCCGGTTCCCCCCTCCGGCCGACTTCCTGGAGCCCCCCGATGAGAGCGCCCCACCGATGATGGCCCGCATCGCCGCATGGGGCGTGGGCCTCCTCGCCACCTTCGCCGTGCCCGCCACACTGGTCCTTCTGGCCAAGCTGCACGGGACGGACACGTTGCTAGCGCTCGCTCCCGCGGAGATGGCGGTGCTGCTCATGGGGCTGTTCCTGCCCCCGGCGCTGTTGCTGCTCATCATAGCCGGCCTGACCCAGCGGGTGGAGCTGGTCGCGCTCCGCAACGCCCTGCTGCGCCACGCCACCTCCTTCGACTCCAAGAGCCTCGTGACGGAGGCCCTCATCGAAGAGTGCCGCGGCCAGACCGCGCTCCTGCAGGAGCAGGTGCGGCTCGCCATCTCCGGCCTCGCCATCGGCCAGCGCCAAGTCGAGACGGTGCAGCACGCCGCGGCCGAGACGCGGATGCAGCGCATGGTCGCGGAGTGGGACATGGTGACGGTGGAGCTGAGCGCGACGCTCGCCGCCATGTGGCGCCTCGTCTACGGCTGGCGCGTCCCCGGCACGGAGGCCGCGGAACTGCCTTTGCCGCCCGCTAGCGAGCTGCCGCTGCGCATCCTGCGCCTGCTGCCTGCGTCGCCGCAGGAATCGGCGCAGTTCGAGGTGGACGAGCGCTTCGTCCGTCAAGCGGCGCGCTACCGCGCCACCTTCCGCGCCTTCCTGGACCGCGCGCCGGAAACCGGCCCGCTCAACCGCGCCACCTTCCGCGACATGATCTACGGCCGCGTGGACACCCGCCTCGCCCTGCTACCCCGTCCGAACCACGCGCGGGTGATCGACCCGCACACCCTCGCCGCGGAGTAGGAGCCGCGCGCATCAGCGCCCCGCGGCCATCACCGGCGGGGCCGCGCGCAAACCGCCGAGGAGGGATGCGGCGAGAGCCTCGGCGAGGCAGGCGTAGCCGCGGTCGTTGTGGTGCAGCCCATCCGCGTGCAGCATGTCCATCGGCGAGGTGCCCGCCGCTTCCCAGGCGCGCATCAGTTCGGAACGGGAGAACACCGGGACCGACCGCGCCGCCGCCACGTCGCGCAGCGCGGCGGCGAGGAGCGGGTAGAGCGGGCGCGACAGCACCACCGGCGCGAGCTGGCTGTCCATCAGCACCACGTCGGCGCCGTTCGCCCGCAGGCGGGCCAAACCCTCCGCCAGCGTGTCGCGGAACGCCTCCGGGGCCATGCCGCGCAGCGCCGCGTTGGCGCCCGCCTGCCACACCACGAGTTGCGGCCGCTCCGCCAGCACGTCCGCGTCGAGCCGCGCCAGCATCTCGCCCACGTCCTGCCCGCCGATCCCGCGGTTCAGCACCCGCACCGCGCGGCCGGGCAGGCCGGCGCGCAGCAGCGCTTCCAGCCGGGACGGGTAGGCGTGGTCGGGCGTGCTCGCCCCCGCGCCTTCCGTCGAAGACGAACCGAACGCCACGACGGTGAGCGGCCCGCCATCCCGCAGCGCGGCGCGGCTGGCGGGCAAGGGCACGGCCTCCGCCCGCAGCGACGGGCAGCTCGCCGCGGCCGATACCTGCGCCGCGACCGAGGTCGGGACCGCGCCGGCCAGCAGCGCCGCCAACAGTACGATCATTGTTCTCATGGTAGTGCCAATCTGACCCAGGCCAGAACCCAGGGCTAGACAGTGATGCCAATGGGTCGGAATCGCAATGGTACGCTTTCGTGGGTTTCATACGCAAAGGCTTGCGACCGGCGCGCGATCCGCGGCAGTCCTGCCTTTGTGATGCTCTTCGGGGGACGTCCGGGAACGGCCGCGGCGGCGGCGTCGAGCAGTCGGCGCGATTTGGAGGCGCACCGAGCCTTTCCTTGGTTTAGAACAGGTTTTCCCTAGCCGGATGCTCCGCCGGCCCATTCCGGACCGGGCTGTCACGCGGGGAGGCTGCCAATGTTGGGGTTGATCCGTGCCGGCGAAGGGCGCGGCGGCGGTCGGGATCTGCGGGCGGACGTGTTCCGCGGCTTGGCGCTGTGGTTCATCTTCATCGACCACGTGCCGGGCAACCTGCTGGGCGGCTTCACGCTCCGGAACGTCGCGCTGTGCGACGCCACCGAGGCCTTCGTCCTGCTCGCCGGCTACGCGGCCGGCCTCGCCTACGGCGCTATGCTCGACCGGCAGGGCTGGTTGTTCGCCGCGGCGGCGCTCCTGCGCCGCGTCGGCACGCTCTACATCGCGCACATCTTCCTATTCGTGGTGCTGGTGGCGCAGGTGGGCTACTCGGCCGCCGCGCTCGACAGCGCGGCCTACCTGGACGAGCTGCACCTCGACGCCTTCGGCGAGCAGCCTTACCGAGCGCTGCTGGAAGCGCTGCTGCTGCGCTTCCAACCGGCCTTCCTCGACATCCTGCCGCTTTACATCGTTTTGCTGCTGCTGCTCATCCCCGGGCTCGGCCTCTTGCACCGGCCGCGGCTGCTCATCACGCTCGCCCTGGCGGCCTACCTCGGCGCGCGGGTCGCCGACGTGAACCTGCCGAGCTGGACCGGCGGCGGCTGGTTCCTCAACCCGTTGGCGTGGCAGGCGCTGTTCTTCATCGGCTGCGCCCTGGGCGGCACCCGCCGGGCGGGGGAGCCGCCGCCGGTGCCGCGTTCGCGCGCCGTGATCCTCCTCTGCGCCCTTCTGCTCGCGGTGGGTGCCCTGTTGGTGATCGCTTGGCAGCGGCCGGAGCCGTTGCCCTACCTGCCGGACTGGCTCGCTTCCCTGCTGTCCGGGGTGGACAAGACCGGCCTGCACCCGTTCCGGCTGCTTTCCATCCTGGCGCTCGCTTACCTGCTCGGCCATTGGGTGGACCGCGATGCCGCTTGGTTGCGGAGCTTGCCCGCCGCGCCCTTCCTGCTGATGGGCCAGCACGGGCTGCCCGTGTTCTGCGCCGGCATATTCCTCTCGTTCATGGGCCGAGTGGCGCTGGAGCGGTCCGAAGGCTTGGCCGTGCAGGCCGGGGTCAACCTCGGGGGCCTCGGTGCCATGGTGGCCATCGCCGCCGTGGGGGCTTGGTACCGGCAACGCTCGGGCGAGGGCGGGCGGAAGCGCGTCGCCGCCATCGCCCCCGCCGAAACGACCGGCTTGCCTGCGGCGGCGCCGAACAGGACAATGGCCCAATGAATCGGCTGCGGCGCGCCTCCGTGCTCCTGCTGGTCCTGGCCTCGGCCGCCGCTGCGGCCGGCGCGCGGGCCGACGAGGTCGCCTGCGGCGCCCCGCCCGAGCTGCTGGAACCGGGCGTACCCCTGCCGGCCACGGCCCGCGCCATATCGGCCGGCAGCCTGCGCGTCGTGGTGGTCGGCTCCGCCTCTGTGCTCGGCGCCGGCACCAGCGGCCCCGCCGCCGCTTGGCCGGCGCGGCTGGAAGCGCTGCTCGTGGCCCGGTACGCCGGCCTGAAGGTGGAGACGGTGCTGCGCGGCGCCCCCGGCCTCACCGCCGCCGACAGCATCGCCATGGTCCGGGAGGAGCTGCGCCGCGCCCCGACTCAGCTCGTGCTCTGGCAAACCGGCGCGGTGGAGGCCGCGCGCAACCTCGACCTCGACGAACTGGCGACGACGCTCGACATGGGCCTCGCGCGCATCGGTGTCGCCGGCGCCGACGCGGTGCTGATCGACCCGCAGTTCTCCCGTTTCCTGCGCGCCAACGCCAACGTGGAGCCCTACCGCGAGGCCATGCGGCTGGCGGCGGCGGCGCACAACGCGCCCCTGGTCCGGCGCTACGACCTCATGCACGCCTGGGCGGAGGCGGAGAAGGTGGACCTGGAGCGGGCGCCGCGCCCGGCCAAGGTCGCCGTCGCGGACCGCCTCAACGACTGCTTGGCCCAGGCCATCGCCGCGCTGCTGATCCGCGGCATCGAGGAAGCCAAGGCCCAGCCCCGCCCCTGACCGGGCGAGGGCGCGTCACCGCCGCGGCCGCCGGCGCTTCCGCGGAGGTGCCCGGCCGCAGCATGGCCGCCACGCCCTCCAGCCCCGTGCCCCCGCCCGCGACCACGGTGTGCGGCACCAGCCGCCCGGCCATGCCCACCAGCTCCGGCTTCTCCCGGAGCGTCGCCAACACCTGCTGCAACGCTTGCAGCAACAGCGCATTGCCCGGCCCGAGCACGTTGGCCTGCGCCTCCTGGCCACGCGCCAGGGCTTCGAGGTAGCGCCGCTCCGCTTCGCCCAGGTTTTGCCGTTCGGCCATGGTGCGCTCGGACACCTGCACCGCGATCTGCGCCCGGACGAGGTCGCGCTGCTGGTCCGCGGTGGCACGGGCCTGCTCGGTCTTGACCCGCTCCTCCTGCGCCACCGTCTCCTGCTGGTAGGCTTGGCGGAGCTGCTGGGCGAGCTGCTCCCGCCGCCGCGCCACCAGCAGCTCCGGCGGGATCACGCTCTCGCCGAAGCGGAGCTGGTTGACCTCCAGCCCGGCCTTTGTGGCTTCCTCGCACACCATGCGCTCCACCGTGCTCTCGATGGCGTCGCGCTGGTCCACCAGGTCGAGCACGCGGGTCGGCCGGCGCGCGCCGCCCACCACGATCTCCGAGCCGACCACGTTCCGCACCACGGAGCGGATCATGGGCGTCACCACCCGGTCCTCCACCTCCGCCATGCTACCAATGGAGGCCACGATGAACGGCGCGCTGGTCGGCGTGACCTGCACCAGCACGCGCAGCTCCTGCGGCACGTCCCAGCCCTCCACCCGCGCCAGCACCGCGCGGTCGGCCGCTTCGGGCGGCACGGCGACGGGCCGGGAGGTGGCGGACTGCTGGATCTCGCCGCGCACGTCCACCGTCAGGTTGATGCGCCGCTCGTCGTAGCCGCCGCGGTACTCTCAGCTCGGCTTTGCACGTATCGTAACGCTGTGAGCGTCAGGCGCTGATCCAGAAGAAGCTCCCGGTGGCGACGAAGTGGAGCGCCTCGTCGAGCGGCATGATGACCGGCCCGAAGTCGCCGGGCGTGGCCCAGGCCTCGCGCCGCCACCACAGCACCTGCACGTCATCCGCTTTGCCGGTGGGCCGCAGGCGGGCGATCTGCCCGCCGGTGCGCCGGCTGTAGAGCGTGTAGCCCCGGTTCGCCCGAACCACTTCGACGCCGCCGCGCGGCCATGGGAAGGACGCGATCCGCTCGCGCATCGCATCGGTGCCGGCCATCGAACCCACCTCCCTGGCCTGGGTTGCCCCGCCCCGGAGCGACCCCGAGGCGGAGGCCTGCGCCATGCCGGCAAGCGTGCCCGAGGTGCTGGCCGGATGGATGCATCCCTTCCGAGGCCACTTCACCGCCGCGGCTTGGCGCCATGCGCTGGTGCTGGTGGCGGGCGTTTTGCTCGCGCCGGGTCGGCGGACGGTCACGGCGGCGCTGCGCGTCATGGGCCTGGAGCGGGCGCCGGGCTTCGCCGTCCACCACCGGCTGCTCAGCACGGAGCGCTGGTGCTCCCGCGCCGTCGCGCGCCGGCTTTTGTTGCTCCTCATCGCGGCGTTCGTGCCCGGCGGGCCGGTGGTGGTCGGCATCGACGACACCATCGAGCGGCGCTGGGGCGCCAGGATCGAGGCGCGAGGGATCTACCGCGATCCGGTCCGCTCCAGCCACGGCCATTTCGTCAAAGCCAGCGGCCTGCGCTGGCTCTGCGTCATGCTGTTGGCGCCCGTGCCCTGGGCCGGGTGCGTCTGGGGGCTGCCCTTCCTGACCGTGCTGGCGCCCTCCGAGCGGCACGCCACCAGACGGGGGCGGCGGCACAAGAAGCTGACGGACTGGGCACGCCAGGCGCTGCTGCAGGTCGCGCGCTGGCTGCCGGGGCGGCGGGTGGTCGCGGTGGCCGACAGCAGCTTCTCCGCCATCGCCCTGCTGCGCGACCTCGCGCCGCATCTGTGCGTGGTCACCCGGCTTCGCCTCGACGCCTGCCTGTGCGAGCCGCCCCCGCCGCGCCGCCCGCGTGCGACCGGAAGGCCGCCGGTCAAGGGCGCCCGCCTGCCGAGCCTGTCCGAGCGACTGCGGGATCCGGCCACGCTCTGGCGCCGGGTCAGCATCGATGGCTGGTACGGGCGCACCGAGCGCCGTCTCGACCTCGCCTCCGGCACCGCGCTCTGGCACCACCCGGGCATGCGGGTGCCGATCCGCTGGGTGCTGGTGCGCGATCCGGAGGGCGGGAGGGAGCCGCAGGCCTTCTTGTGCACGGACCTGGAGGCCGCCCCCGTGGACGTCGTGCGCTGGTTCGTCCGCCGCTGGCGCACCGAGGCCACCTTCGAAGAGGCCAGGCGGCACCTCGGCGTGGAAACCCAGCGCCAATGGTCCGATCTGGCCATCCTGCGCACCACGCCCGCGCTGCTCGGACTGTTCTCGCTCGTGACGCTGTGGGCAACGCGCCTCGCCGCCAAGCGTGACCTGCTGCCCGAGCGCGTCCGGTGGTATTCCAAGCCGCGGCCCACATTCAGCGATGCCCTGGCGCTGGTGCGGCGTGAGCTATGGACCTCCCAGGCTTTCGCGCCATCACCGGACGACCGGCAGATCCGGAAAGTCTCCGCTGATCTGTTCGACCGCCTCTTGCTCGTCGCCTGCAGACCACCATGACATCCGCCGCCGCACCGCTCGCGTCACAAGGCGTGCAAAGCCGAGCTTAGCATCGGTCCACCGGCCGCGCGGGGCTTCGTTTGAACCGGGCCGCCATCGGGCTCGACCGCTCCGACGGCGGATAAGCGTCCTGGCGTGCCACGG
>CADCTL010000105.1 GCA_902805625.1 uncultured Acetobacteraceae bacterium | reverse complement strand
GCGGCCTGAAATGGGCGAATCTGCATGGCATGACGCAGTTCATACCGTTCAGCCGCGACCAGGCCTTCCTGCTGCCGCCAGATGCGAAGGACTGGCTTCCGGCGGACGACGTGGCGCATTTCGTGGTGGCGGCGGTGGATCGGGTGCCGCTCAGCGCTTTCGCCGTGCGCCCGACCCCCGGCGGCAAGGCGCAGTACCACCCTCGGCTGCTGCTGGCGCTGCTGATCTACGCCTACGCCAACGGCATCTTCTCCTCGCGCCGCATCGAGCGGGCGACGTATCGCGACCTCGGGGTGCGCTACGTGGCGGCGAACCTGCACCCCGACCACGACACCGTCGCCGCCTTCCGCCGGGCCAACCGCGCCGCCTTTGGGGCAGCCTTCCTGCAGGTGCTGCTGCTGGCGCGCGAGAGCGGCCTTCTGCGGCTCGGGATGGTGGCGATCGATGGCACCAAGCTCGACGCCAACGCGTCGAAGATCCGCTCGGTGCGCTACGACCGGGCGAAGGACCTGCGCGCGAAGCTCGCCGCCGATATCGCCGACCTGGCTGCCCGCGCCGAGGCGGCCGACGCCGAGGCCCAGCCCGATCCGCAGGCACTGCCCGCCGAGATCGCCCGGCGCGAGGCGCTGAAGGCCAAGCTCGATGCCGCTTGCGTCCGGCTGGAGGAACAGGCCCGCACCGAAGCTGAGGCCGCCCGGCCCGAGTATGAGGCCAAGAAGGCGGCTCATGACGCGAAGAAGGGGCGCCGGCGCGGCCGCCCGCCCAAGCCGCCCGAGGATGAGCCGCCGCCGACGCGCCAGTCCAACCTCACCGATCCGGACAGCGCGCTGATGCGCCGCTCCGACGCGCACGAATACCGCCAGGCCTACAACGCCCAGGCCGTCGTCTGTGCCGACGGCTCGCAGCTGATCCTCGCCACCGGCGTCGTCGCCACGCCGACCGATGCGCCGAGCTTTGCCCCGACCATCCTCGGCATGGAGCACGGCATCGGCCTGCCCAAGACCGTGCTCGCCGACACAGGCTTCGCCTCAGCCGGAGCGGTCGCCGCTCTCGAAGCCCGGAAGATCGAGCCGCTGGTCGCCATCGGCCGCACCCAACCGCACCGCGCTTACGACTTCCGCCCCCCGCCCAAGCCCAGAACCCTGCGCCGCATCACCGAACCCTGGCGTCTTGCCATGCAGGCCAAGCTGGAGACCCCCGATGCCAGAGACCGCTACGCCCACCGAAAGCAGACCGTCGAACCCGTCTTTGGCATCATCAAATCCGCCCTCGGCTTCACCCGCTTCCACCTCCGCGGCATTGCCAAGGTCGCCAGCGAGTGGACCCTGATCGCCCTCGCCTACAACTGCCGCAGGCTCCACCGCCTGCGGCTCGCCGCCTGATCCGCAACCCGACCGTCCCATCGCCAGCAGACCCAAACCCGACAGGCTGCTAGACCTTGCGGTGGCCCTCGCCGTGGAACGGGCTGGCGGCGAGCACACCGCGGATCGTTGCCACGAGGTCGGTGTCCGGCATCGGCCCGCCCGGTCCGGGGCGCCGCGGCGGCCGCGCCCCCGAGGCCGGGCCGCGACGGCGATGAACGGTGGAGCGGGCGAGCCGCCGAGCCGCGGGCCGCCGAGCACGGCACACCCGGGCAAGGCCGTAGGGCCTGCCGCTGACCGGCGAAACGGCGCTGCTCATGGCTTGGGCCTCCGCCGCGCCGAGGGGCGCCCGTCCTCCATCGCGGCGGTCTTCTCGCGGAGCAGGTCGCGCTCGATCCGGGCCTCGCCGGGCCTAGCTCAGCCGCTCCGCCTCGGGCTCCTCGCCGTCGGTTCGCGTCGCCAGCGCCGTTTCGCCAGCGGCCGTGAACGCCTCGCGCCAGGTGGTCAGCGTGGCCGCCGTCACGCCAAGCGGGCGCAGCACGGTTTCCAGGTCCTGGCCGCCAAGCGGCCGCAGCACCGCGCCGCACTCGCGCGGGCGCGACAGCCGCCCGCCTCGCCCAGGACCAGCCGCGCCCGTCGTCTCTGCCGCCATCATCCACCCCTCCGGCGGATACCGTCCGCCTACGGGGTGTCCCGCTCAACCGTGGTGCGGCGGATCACCCGCATGCGCGGCCATCAGCCGACGTCGACCACGTCCGCAGGCGGACCACCGGAGGCAAGGGCAGGTCAGAGACCATTCG
>CADCTL010000104.1 GCA_902805625.1 uncultured Acetobacteraceae bacterium | reverse complement strand
ACCTGAGCAGGTAGCCGAGCGGCGCCGCGCCCATGGCGGCGAGGTCCGACAGGTTCACCCGCAGCAGCTTGGCGCCGATCGTCTCCGGCGGGTCGTCCGGCAGGAAGTGGACGCCGGCCACCATGGCGTCCGCCGCCGCCACGAGTTGGCGCCCCGGCGGCGGATCGAATACCGCCGCGTCGTCGGACAGGTCGAGCGAGCCGGGGCCGGCGAGCCGCCGGAAGTGCCGCGCGATGAGCGAGAACTCGCCCGGCAGCGCCACGGGCGGTCAGGCCCGCCCGGCGCTGGGGAACTCCTCGGGCCGCAGGGCGCGGGCCATGGCGTCGAGCACGCCGTTGGCGAAGCGCGGCTCCTCGCCGGAGAAGAAGCCGTGGGCGATGTCCAGGTACTCGTTGATGACCACGCGCGCCGGCGGCTCCGCGCCGCCCCAAAGCTCCGCCCCGCCCGCGCGCAACAGGGCGCGCAGCACCGGGTCGAGGCGCGCCAGGGGCCAATCGGCGTCCAGGTGGCCGGAGATCACGGTGTCCAGCGTTTCGCCGTTCGCCGCCGCCTTGCGGACGATCGCGGCGAAGAGCCGCACGTCGGCCTCGGGCACGCGGCCGTCCTCGAAGCCGTCCTGGCCGGGGAGCGCGCCGAGGCGGTGGCGGATGAACTGGTCGATCACCGCTTCCGCCGGCTCGCCCGATTGCTCGCTCTGGTAGAGCGCCTGCACCGCGGCGACGCGGGAGCCGGTGCGCGGCCGGCCACCCCGGCGCGGCGGCACGGGCTTGCGGGAACCGCTCACGCCAAATTCCAGCGTCGGCGGAGCGCCACTTGGCCGAGCAAGGCCTGCGCCGCTTCGGCGCCCTTGTTCATCCGGTTCTCGCCCGAGCGGGCCACCGCCTGCGGCAGGGTATCGACCGTCAGCAGGCCGAAGCCGATGGCGGCGCCGGTCTCGGTCGCCACGTCCATCACGCCCTGGCAGACCGCATCGCAGATGAACTGATAGTGGTCGGTCTCGCCGCGCACCACGCAGCCGAGGACGAGGTAGCCGTCGAAGCGCGAACCGGTCTGCGACAGCAACGCCATGCGGAGCGCCGCCGGCAGCTCGAAGGCGCCGGCCACGTCCACGACGTCGGCGCTCGCGCCCGCGTCGGCGAACACGCGCTCGGCTCCGCCGCGCATGCCGCCCACCACCTGCTCGTAGTACGGCGCCTGGATGACCAGCAGGCGCGGCGGCGCCCCCGGGACGGCGGGCGTCTCCCGCGAAACCGCGTCGATGGTGCTCAAGCCGGTTCTCCCCTGCGCAGGGGCCGGGTCTCGGCCACCCGCAGCCCGTAGCCTTCCAACCCCACGATCGGCCGCGGGTTGTCGGACAGCCGCACCATGTCGCGCACGCCGAGGTCGGCGAGGATCTGGGCGCCGATGCCGTAGTCGCGGATCTCGGGCGGCTGGACGCGGCGGTCGCGGCCGCCGCGCCGAACCTGCTCGCTGACGTTGGTGGCGCGCCCGTCGCGGAGCACCACCACTACGCCGCTCCCCGCCTCGGCGATCATGGCCATGGCGGTGTGCAAGTCCCGCGTGCCGCTGCCCCCGACGATGTCGTGCAGCAGATCGGCCGCGTGCACCCGCACCAGCGCCGGCCCGGCGGCGCCCGAGACATCGCCCTTCACCAGCGCGAGGTGCTCGGCGTACTCTAGCGTGTTGGTGTAGGCGACCAAGCGCCACTCGCCGCCCACCGCGTGGTCGATGTGGCCCTCCGCCACGCGGCGGACGAGGCGCTCCGTGCGGCGCCGATGGCCGATCAGGTCGGCGATGGTGCCGAGCTTGAGGCCGTGGCGCTGGGCGAAGGCGACGAGGTCGGGCATCCGCGCCATGGAGCCGTCGTCGTTCATGATCTCGCAGATCACGCCGGAGGGGTTGAGCCCCGCGAGGCGCGCGAAGTCCACCGCCGCTTCCGTGTGCCCGGCTCGGACGAGGGTGCCGCCGTCGCGCGCCATCAGCGGGAAGACGTGGCCGGGCGAGACGATGTGCTCCCGCCCCATCTCCGGGTTGATGGCCGCGGCGACGGTGTGGGCGCGGTCCGCGGCGGAGATGCCGGTGGTGACGCCGTCGCGCGCCTCGATGGACACGGTGAAGGCGGTCTGGTGCCGGGTGCCGTTCGCCTGCGCCATCAGCGGCAGGCCGAGCTGCTCCACGCGGTGGCGCGTCAGCGCCAGGCAGATCAGGCCGCGGGCGTGCTTGGCCATGAAGTTGATGGCGTCGGGCGTGGCGAACTGCGCCGGGATGACGAGGTCGCCCTCGTTCTCGCGGTCCTCGTCGTCCACCAGCACGAACATGCGGCCGCTGCGCGCCTCAGCCAGCAGCTCGTCCGTGGGCGAGAGGAAGTCGCTGAAGTCCACGCGCCGCGTCGTCACGTCCTCGGCAATCGGGGCTGCGCTCATGCGGTGTCCTTGAGCCGGGCGACGTAGCGCGCCAGCATGTCGATCTCGATGTTCACGAGGGAGCCCGGCTGCAAGGTGCCGAAGGTGGTGACGGCAGCGGTGTGGGGGATGATGTTGACCCCGAACACGTCGCCGTCAACCTCGTTCACCGTGAGCGAGATGCCGTCGATGGCGATGGACCCTTTGACGGCCACGAAGCGCGACAGGCCGGCGGGCAGGCGGAAGCGGTAGCGCACGGAGGCGTTCTCGGGCGCGGCCGAGACCACCTCCGCCACCCCGTCCACGTGCCCGGCCACCAGGTGCCCGCCCAACTCGTCCCCCATGCGGAGCGACCGTTCCAGGTTGACCCGGCTGCCCGCCCGCGCCCGGCCGAGGACGGTCTTGGACAGGGTCTCCGCCGAAGCGTCCACCGCGAACCAATCCCCGCCGAGTTGAACGGCGGTGAGGCAGCAGCCGGAACAGGCGATGGAGGCGCCGACCACGGCCGGCGCCGGCTCGGCCAGGAAGGCCGGCGCCGTGCCGATCACCAGCCGCATGTCGTGCGCGCCGCCGATGGGCTGGACTTCCCGCACCGTGCCGAGGTCGGTCACGATCCCTGTGAACATGGCGGCTCGCTGTCCTCGCGCTCGAATTCGGTCAGCCAGTCCTCGCCCACGGCGCGGCTGGCCACACGGCGGAATCTGGGCATTGCGGAGAGCGTTGTCAGCGGCAAGGGCCGCACCGCCGGCAATCCGTCGCCGCCCATGACGCCCGGGGCGTGGAACCAAGCGACCCGGTCCACCAGCCCGGCCCGCAGCAGCCCGGCGGCGATGCCGGCGCCGCCCTCCGCCAGCACCCGCGTCACGCCGCGCTGGGCGAGCGCGCCGAGCAGGGCGGCGAGGTCCAGTCCGCCTTCCTTGGCCCGAACCGGCAACACCTCCACGCCGGCTTCCAGGAAAGGCGCCAGCGCCGCCGGGGCCTGCCCGGTGCGGGTGGCGATCCAGGTCGGCACGGCGCGCGCGGTCCGCACCAGCCGAGCACCGAGCGGCGTCCGCAACCGGGTGTCGGCCACCACCCGCGCGATCGGCACCCGCGCCATACCGGGGATGCGGCAGGAAAGGTCCGGGTCGTCCGCCAGCACCGTGCCGCTGCCCACCAGCACCGCGTCGTGGTTGGCGCGCAGCCCGTGCGCCGCCCGCCGCGCCGCGCCGCCGGTGATCCAGCGGCTCTCGCCGCCTGCGGTGGCGATGCGCCCGTCCAGGCTGGTGGCGAGCTTGAGCGTGACCAAGGGCAAGCCGATCGTGATCCGGCGCACGAAGCCGGCGATGATCGCCCGCGCCTCGGCTTCCAGCAGTCCCTGCTCCACCGTGATGCCAGCCTCCCGCAGCCGCCTCAGGCCGCGCCCGTCCACCCGCGGATCGGGATCGCCGGTAGCCGCCACCACGCGCGAAACGCCGGCCGCGATCAAGGCGTCGCAGCAAGGCGGCGTGCGGCCCCAATGCGAGCAAGGCTCCAGGGTGACGTAGGCCGTGGCACCGCGCGCGGCCTCACCAGCACGGGCAAGCGCCTCCGTCTCCGCGTGCGGGCGGCCTCCGGGCTGGGTCCAGCCGCGGCCGACCACCCTTCCCTCGCGCGCGACGACGCAGCCGACCGAAGGGTTCGGCCAAGTGCTGCCGAGGCCCCGGCGGGCGAGCGCCAGGGCCGCGCGCATGTGGTTGAGATCATCGGCGGCCATGCCCCCGGTGTTTGAGCCCAGGGGTGGCCAGGTCGGCAAGGGCGGGGTGCGGCGGGTCAGTCCAGGGCGCCGTGGAGTTGGGAGCGCGGGTCCATGGAATGGTGCAGGACGCGGGAGACCAGGATGCCGCTTTCGCCAAGGCGCCGCGTCAGCCCGGCTCCAGCTCGCCCAGGAACGCCCGGAAGTCCTTCGCTTCGCCGAAGTTGCGGTACACGCTGGCGAAGCGGACATAGGCCACCTGGTCCACCGCGCGCAGCGACTCCATGACGATCTCGCCGATCTGGCGCGACGTGACCTCGGACTCCGCGTCCGTTTCCAGCTTGCGCTGGATGCCGTTGACGATGCGCTCCACCCGGTCCTCGTCCACCGGCCGCTTGCGGAGCGCGATGCGGATGGAGCGGGCGAGCTTCTCGCGGTCGAAGGGCACGCGGCGGCCGTCGGTCTTGAGCACCGTCAGCTCGCGGAGCTGCACCCGCTCGAAGGTGGTGAAGCGCGCTTGGCAGCCGGGGCAGGAGCGGCGGCGGCGGATGGCCGCGCCCTCCTCGGCCGGGCGGCTGTCCTTCACCTGCGTGTCGTCCCGACCGCAATAGGGGCAGCGCATCCCGGTTATCCTCCCCGCTATTCCCGGTAGATCGGGAAGCGCCCGCACAGTTCGAGGACGCGCGCCTTCACCGCGGCCTCGGCGGCGGTGTTGCCCTCGGCGGCGTCGTTCGCGCGGGCCAGCCCGTCCAGCACCTCGCCGATCAGCCGCCCGACCTCGCGGAACTCCGCTTCGCCGAAGCCGCGCGTGGTGCCGGCCGGCGTGCCGAGGCGGACGCCCGAAGTGACGAACGGCTTCTCCGGGTCGAAGGGGATGGCGTTCTTGTTGCAGGTGAGGTGGGCGCGGTTCATCGCGCCCTCGGCCGCCTTGCCGGTCAGGCGCTTCGGCCGCAGGTCCACCAGCACGAGGTGGTTGTCGGTCCCGCCGGTGACGAGGTCCAGCCCCTGCCCGCGCAGCTCCTCGGCCAGGGCGCGCGCGTTCGCCACGATCGCCCGGGAATAGGCCCGGAACTCCGGCCGCAGCGCCTCGCCGAAGGCCACGGCCTTGGCGGCGATCACGTGCATCAGCGGCCCGCCCTGGAGGCCGGGGAAGACGGCGCTGTTGAACTTCTTCGCCAGCGCCTCGTCGTTGGTGAGGATCATGCCGCCGCGCGGCCCGCGCAGCGTCTTGTGCGTCGTGGTGGTGACGACGTGCGCGTGCGGCAAGGGCGACGGGTGCGCGCCGCCCGCCACCAGCCCGGCGAAGTGCGCCATGTCCACCATGAACAGCGCGCCCACCTCGTCGGCGATCTCCCGGAAGCGCGGAAAGTCCCAATGGCGCGCGTAGGCGGAGCCCCCGGCGATGATGAGCTTCGGCCGGTTCTCGCGCGCGATGCGCGCCACCTCCTCCATGTCGATGAGCTGGTCCTCTCGCCGCACCGTGTAGGGCACCGGCTTGAACCACTTGCCCGACAGGTTGGCGGGCGAGCCGTGGGTCAGGTGCCCGCCGGCCGCGAGGTCGAGGCCCATGAAGGCGTCGCCCGGCTGGAGCAGCGCCAGGAACACGGCTTGGTTCGCCTGAGCGCCGGAGTGCGGCTGCACGTTGGCGAAGCCGCAGCCGAACAGCGTCTTGGCGCGCTCGATCGCAAGCGTTTCGGCCTCGTCCACGAATTCGCAGCCGCCGTAGTAGCGCCGGCCGGGGTAGCCCTCGGCGTACTTGTTCGTCAGCACGGAGCCCTGCGCCTCCAGCACGGCGCGGGACACGATGTTCTCGGACGCGATCAGCTCGATCCCGTCTTGTTGCCGGGCCAGCTCGCGGCCGATGGAGGCGGCGATGTCCGGGTCGGCTTCGGCCAGGGAAGCGCCGAAGAAGCGGGCGGGGCTGGAGGCGGGCGTGGTTTCGTTCATCGGTTCATGGTCCCGGCGAGAGGTCCGGCAGCGAGAGCTTGGCCAAGCGGCGGTCGTGTCGACCGCCCTCGTAAGCAGTGGACAGGAAGGCCTTGAGGGCGTCCAGCGCCACCTCCGGCCCGACCAGCCGCGCGCCGAAGGCGGCGACGTTGGCGTCGTTGTGCGCGCGGGTCAGCCGCGCTTCGGTGGCGTCGTGCAGCACGGCGGCGCGGATGCCCCGGTGGCGGTTGGCCGCGATGGCCATGCCGATGCCGCTGCCGCAGACCAGCACGCCGAAGCGGGCGCGCCCGTCCTGCACCGCGGCGCAGACCTGGTGGGCGAAGTCCGGGTAATCGACGGAGGCCGTCTCGTTCGTGCCGAAGTCGAGCAGCCCGTGGCCCTGGGCGGCCAGCGCTCCCTGCAACGCTTGCTTGAGCGGCAATCCCGCGTGGTCGCCGCCGATGGCGATGAGGGGTGGTGGGGCGGGGTTCATGCTCCAGCATTACCACTTCCTGTGGGCGACCGGAACGCCATCCCCAAGGATTGGTGTCCAGGGACGCCTTCTGGAAAAACCGGCGACGCCGCGGAGAGCCGGCCGGGCGGGGCGGAATGCCGATTGCAGAGCCCGCGACCTGTCGGTCACCATCGCGTGCGCCCGCCGGGTCGCGCCTGTCGGTGTTCGCGCGAAACAAACGGAGGAAACACCATGCACAAGCTTTCCCGGCGGCACCTTTTCGGCGCGGCCTGCGGCGGGTGCGTCGCCGTCCGCGAGGGCTTCCGCGCCACCCTGGCCCAGGCCCAGACCGGCGCCCCCGCGGCGGGCGCGGCCGCCGCCGCCGGCCCCGTCCGGCCGTCCCGCTGGGGGCCGAACGACACCATCGGCAACATGAACCTGCTGACGCCGCAGAAGGTGCAGGAGGCCGCGCGGCTGGTCACGCAGGGCCGCTCCTACCCGCTGGGGATGGTGGTGGACAGCAAGACGCCGGCCTTCCCGCCGCGCAGCGTCACGATCAACGTCTTCATGCCGGGCCAGGAGGGCGGCCGCACCTTCGGCACCAACAAGACCACCTTCATGGACGACACGATCAACGGCTGGCTGGGCGTCGGCACGCAGCTCGACACCTTCGCCCACCTCGGCGTGGATTACACGTTCTACAACGGCAACAAGGCCGCGGACATCCTGCAGACCACCGGCGTGACGAAGCTGGGCGTGGACGGCGTGCCGCCGATGACGACCCGCGGCGTGCTCGTGGACCTCGCCAAGTTCAAAGGCAAGCCGCGGCTCGACGGCGGCGAGCTGGTCTCCGCCGACGAGCTGCGGGCCGCGATGCAGGCGCAAAACGTCCGCGTGACGCCGGGCGACGTGGTGGTGCTCCACACCGGCTGGATGTCCATGCTCCCCGAGAACCCGAAGCGCTTCGGCGACGAGGAGCCGGGCATCGACGGCGCGGGGGCGGAACTGCTGGCCGGGATGCAGCCCTGCGCGGTGGGCGCCGACACCTGGGGCGTGGAAGCGGTGCCCTTCAAGGACCCGAACGTGGTCTGGCAGGGGCACCAGATCCTCCTCGCGCAGAACGGCATCCACATCCTGGAGAACCTGGACACCACCGCCCTGGTGCGCGACGGGGTGGCGGAGTTCATGTTCGTGCTCGGCGCGCCGCGCTACCGCGGGGCGGTCCAGGCCATCATCAACCCGATCGCCATCCGGTGACGGACGCGCCCGGCGGCGGCGTGGAAGGCGCTATGCGCCGGCGCCCCGCCGTGGCACCAATCCGACCATAACGCGTCGCTTTTTCCGACGAAGCAACGGAGGGGACGATGAGCCGGCCGACCTTCACCAACCCCGAGACCCTCGCCCTGCACGGCGGCAGCCACCGCGCCGAAACCACCACCGGCGCCGTCGCCGTGCCGATCTACCAGACCACCTCCTACCAGTTCCAGGACACCGCCCACGCCGCGCGGCTGTTCGGCCTGCAAGAGATGGGCAACATCTACACCCGCATCATGAACCCCACCTGCGACGCGCTGGAAACGCGCTTGGCGGCGATGGAGGGCGGGGCGGCGGCGCTGGCGGTGGGCTCCGGGCAGGCGGCCAGCGCCTTCTGCGTGATGAACCTGTGCGGGGCGGGCGACAACGTCGTGTCCTCCACGGACCTCTACGGCGGCACCTGGAACCTCTTCGCCAACACGCTGAAGCAGTTCGGCGTCGAGACGCGCTTCGTGGACCCGGCCGACCCCGAGAACTTCCGCCGCGCGACCGACGAGCGCACCCGCTGCTACTACGCGGAAACGCTGCCCAACCCGAAGCTCCAGGTCTTCCCGATCGGCGAAGTGGCGAAGATCGGCCGCGAACTCGGCGTGCCGCTCATCATGGACAACACGGCGGCGCCGGTGATGTGCCGTCCGCTCGACCACGGCGCGGCGGTGGTGATGTACTCCACCACCAAGTGGATCGGCGGCCACGGCACGGCCATCGGCGGCGCGGTGATCGATGGCGGCAACTTCGATTGGGCCAAGTGGGGCGACCGCTTCCCCACGCTGAACAAGCCCGACCCGAGCTACCACGGCGCGGTGTGGACGGAAGCGGCGAAGCCGCTCGGCCCCGTGGCCTACGTCCTGCGGATGCGCACCTGCCTGCTGCGCGACCTCGGCGCGCCGATGGCGCCGTTCAACGCCTTCCTCGCCATCCAAGGCCTCGAAACCCTGCCGCTGCGGATGGAGCGGCACAACGCCAACGCCACCCGCGTCGCCGGCTGGCTCGCCGGGCGGGAAGGCGTGACCAAGGTGATCCACCCGAGCCTGATGGAAGGCGAGGCGCGGCGCCGCGCCGACGCTTACCTGCGCGGCGGCCACGGCAGCCTCATGGGCATCGAGCTGGCCGGCGGCGCCGAGGCCGGGGCGCGCTTCATCGACGCGTTGAAGCTGTTCTACCACGTCGCCAACATCGGCGACGCGCGCTCCCTGGCCATCCACCCGGCCACCACCACCCACAGCCAGCTCTCGCTGGAGGACCAGGCGCTGTCGGGCGTGACGCCGGGCTACGTGCGGCTGTCCATCGGCATCGAGCACGTGGACGACATCCTGGCGGACCTGGAGCAGGCGCTGGCCGCCGCCGCGTCGCCGCGGCGGGCGAAGGCGGCGGAGTGATGGAGGCCCTCGGCCGGTTCCCGAACACGCGGCTGCGCCGCAACCGGCGCGACGCCTGGACGCGGCGGCTCGTCTCGGAGAACGCGCTCTCCACCGACGACCTCATCTGGCCGATCTTCCTCATGGAGGGCGTGGACCGGGAAAGCGCCGTGGACTCCATGCCCGGCGTCGTCCGCGTGACGGTGGACCGCGTGGCGAAGCACGTTGAGCCGGCCGTCCAGCTCGGCATCCCGGCGGTCGCGCTGTTCCCCATGACGCCGCGCGACAAGAGGGACGAGGAGGGCACGGAGGCGCTCAACCCGGAGAACCTCGTTTGCCGCGCCTCGCGGGCGCTGAAACGGGCCTTCCCCGAGCTGGGCCTGATGGGCGACGTGGCGCTCGACACCTACACCAGCCACGGCCACGACGGCGTCATCCGCGACGGCTACGTGGCGAACGACGCGAGCGTCGAGGTGCTGGTCCGGCAGGCGCTCTTGCAGGCGGAGGCCGGCGTGGACGTGGTCGCCCCCTCCGACATGATGGACGGCCGCGTCGCCGCCATCCGCGCCGGGCTCGACGGGGCGGGCATGGTCCACACGCGCATCATGTCCTACGCGGCGAAATACGCTTCGGGCTTCTACGTGCCCTTCCGCGAGGCCGTCGGCTCCGGCGGCGTGCTGCGCGGCGACAAGAAGACCTACCAGATGGACCCCGCCAACTCCGACGAGGCGCTCCGCGAAGTCGCCATGGACCTCGCGGAAGGCGCCGACATGGTGATGGTGAAGCCCGGCCTGCCCTACCTCGACATCGTCCGCCGCGTGAAGGACCGCTTCGGCGTGCCCACCTTCGCGTATCAGGTCAGCGGCGAGTACGCGATGATCGCCGCGGCGGCGAACAACGGCTGGCTCGACCGCGAGCGCGCCCTGATGGAGAGCCTGCTCGCCTTCAAGCGCGCCGGCGCCAACGGCGTGCTGACCTACTTCGCGGTGGAGGCCGCTCGGCTGCTGCGCGCGTGACGGAGGAGGACACCACCCGCCTCCGCCGCGCCATCGCCCTCGCGGGGGAAGCGCGGGCGCGGGGCGACGAGCCGTTCGGCGCGGTGCTGCTCGCCGCGGGCGGCGCCCCGCTGGCCGAAGCCGGCAACCGGGTGTCCACCGGCGGCGACCCGACCGCGCACGCGGAGATGGCGGCGATCCGCGACGCCGCCCGCGCGCACGGGACCGGGCGCCTGTCCGGCGCCACGCTGTACTCGTCCACCGAGCCCTGCGCCATGTGCGCCGCGGCGTCCTACGTCGCCGGGATCGGCCGCGTCGTGTTCGGTTTGCGCGAGGCCGACCTGCCGCGCGCCCGCGGCGGCCCGCTGCCCTGGCTGCCGGTGCAGTTCCCGGCGGCGGAGGTGGCGGCGCGCGGCCGCCGGCGCATGGCGGTGGAAGGGCCGTTCTTGGAAGACGAAGCCGCCGCGCCCCACGCCGGCCTCGGCGGCGCTTGACCCGCCCCGCGCCGACCGCGTCTGATCGCGGCAAAGGCGGGAGGAACAACGATGGCCGCACAGGATTGGCTGGAACTCGCGGGCAAGGTGGCGGTCGTCACCGGCGCGGCGGGCGGCATGGGCCGGGCGATGGCGGCCGGCTTCGCGGCGGCGGGCGCGGCGGTCGCGCTGCTGGACCGCGACGCGGCGGGGTGCGAAGCGCTGGCCGCGGAACTGGCCGCCGGAGGCGCGCGGACGGTGGCGCTCGGCTGCGACGCCACGGACGAGGCCAGCACAACCGCCGCGGCTGAGGCGGTGGTCGCGCGCCTCGGCCCCGCCGACATCCTGGTGAACAACGCCGGCATCCTGCGGCCTGGCCCCCTCGCCTCGCTCGGCTTGGCGGAGTGGAACGCCCTGCTGGCGGTGAATCTCACCGGCTATCTGCTCTGCGCCCAGGCCTTCGGGCGCGGGATGATCGAGCGGGGATCGGGCGCGCTGGTCCACGTCGCCTCCATCGCCGCGACGAACCCGCAGCCCCGCTCCGGCGCCTACAGCCCGAGCAAAGCGGCGGTCGCCATGCTGTCCCGGCAATTGGCGCTGGAATGGGGGCCGTCCGGCGTGCGCAGCAACGTGGTCAGCCCCGGCCTCATCCGCACGCCGATGTCGGAGAGCTTCTACGCCACGCCCGGCATCAAGGAGCGGCGGGAAGCGATGCTCCCCAGCCGCCGCATCGGCACACCCACCGACATAGCCGACGCCGTGCTGTTCCTGGCCAGCCCGCGCGCCTCCTACATCAACGGCGCGGAGATCCTGGTGGACGGCGGCCTCGGCACGGTGCTGATGGAGCAGACGCCGCGGCCGGGGTTCTGACTCCCGGCCCCGACCACGCGTGCGACCGGCTGGCCAAACACCCCGCTTCCGGTCCTCGCCGCGTCTGGCCGCGGACTCTTACGCTTGCCGAGCAAATCAGCTACAACTCGCCTGCCAAGACTCGAATTGCGCCCGCCGCTGGCCCGCCGAAAAACCTGGGCGGAAAGTAAGGCGGTAAGGCAGCAAGGAGGTAAGGCGATGCCTCCGAAACGCCGAAGCCGCTGTTTGTCCGAACCCGCGTGCCGCAGTGGGTAAGGCAGTAAGATGGTAAGGTCGTAAGGAAGTAAGGCGGCGCCGCTCAGGCCAAAGCCGGATCGGCGACCGGCGAGGAAGAAGCGTCGGTATCCGCCACCGCCAGCGCGGCGGCGCCCGTCGTGCCGACGCCGTCCGCCGCGCCCTCGAAGAAAGCGCCGATCACGCGGACCGAAAGGTTTTCCCGCCCGAGGTCGTAGAAGCCGCAATGCCCGGCGCCCCGCACCAGCATCGGCGCGACGGACGGGCACTCGTCCCAATCCACGCCGTCCAGCGACGTCGCCGGCACCAACGGGTCGTCGCCGCCCATCAGCAGCAAGGTCGGCACCCGGATGCGCGGCAAGGCGTCGCTCGACCGCTCCAGTTCCGTGAACACCTCGTAGGACGGGTAGCCGAAGCGCGGCGCGGTGACGGTCGCCTCGAATTCGTACAAGGAGGTGGCGCGGGTGGCGGCGCGGCGGAGGTCCTCGTCCAGGTCGCGCGCCGGCACCGCCAGCACTTCCCGGCGGTACAGCGCCAGCAGGGCCCGCCCGAAGACCGCGTTGGCGTCGATCGTTTCGAACGCGAGTTCCGGTTGAAGCGGCGGGCACACGGCCGCGCCGGCCAGGACGGGCGCCATGCCGCGCCGCTCGCCCTCGCGCGCGAGCAGGTGCAGGACGAGCGCGCCGCCCAGCGACCACCCGGCCACGACCACGCCCTTTCCGGTCAGCATCTCCGGCAAGGCCGAAAGCGCGTCGGCCAAGTCCGCCGAACGGCCGAGGTGGTAGTGGCTGGTGCTGCGCGGCTGGCTCTTAGCGCTGCCGCGCAGGTTGATCCGGAGCACCGGAAAGCCGCGGCGCAGCAGCCCAGCCGCCGCCTCGCGCAGGCAAGGATCGTCCTCGCTGCCCGTCAGCCCGTGCACCAGCGCGGCGAGCGGCCGCGCGGGCGGTTGCGCCTCGGGCAGGTGCAGGGTGGCGGCCAGCGCGTCGCCGTCCGCCAGCGGCAACCACAGCCGGTGGCCCGGAGGCAGCCGCGCGGCGATCGGCCAGCGCAGGGCGCGCGCGGTCTGGAGGGTGCCGCCGAACCAGGGCGGCCGTGGCCGGAGCGTGACGATTCGGGGGTCCATGACCGGCCCAACGCGCGAACCCCGCCGTCGGCTTCCTCGCCCGTCCGGCCGTCTTGCAAGCCTCCCTGACGGGGCTTAATCCGGGTTGGAAGAAGGAAACGCCCCCATGGACCAGCCGCTGCGCCGCCCCGACGACCACGCCGAGATCCGCGAGGAGGTTTCCAAGCTCTGCGCCCGCTTCCCCGGCGAGTACTGGCGCAAGCTGGACACGGAGCGCGCCTACCCGACCGAGTTCGTCCAAGCCCTGACGGAGTCCGGCTACCTCGGCGCGCTGATCCCGGAGGAGTACGGCGGCGCCGGCCTGCCGCTCTCGGCCGGCGGGGCGATCCTGGAGGAAATCCACCGCGCCGGCTGCAACGCCGCGGCCTGCCACGCCCAGATGTACATGATGGGCACCATCCTCAAGCACGGCAGCCCCGACCAGAAGCGCCGCTACCTGCCGAAGATCGCCACCGGCGAGCTGCGCTTGCAGGCCTTCGGCGTGACGGAGCCCACCAGCGGCAGCGACACCACCATGCTCCGCACCTTCGCCAAGCGCGAAGGCGACAAGTACATCGTCAACGGCCAGAAGATCTGGACCAGCCGCGCCGAGCACTCCGACCTGATGCTGCTGCTCGCACGCACCACGCCGCGCGAGCAGATCAAAAAGCGGACGGACGGCCTCTCGACGCTCATCGTGGACATGCGTGAGGCGCGCGGCAACGGCCTGACCATCCGGCCGATCCGCACCATGATGAACCACAACTCCTGCGAGATCTTCTTCGACAACGTGGAGGTGCCGGCGGAGAACCTGGTCGGCGAGGAAGGTCGCGGCTTCCGCTACATCCTGGACGGCATGAACGCCGAGCGGTTGCTGATCTCGGCCGAGTGCGTCGGCGACGCCAAGTGGTTCATCAACAAGGCGGTGGACTACGCCAAGGAGCGCGTGCTGTTCAACCGCCCGATCGGCCAGAACCAGGGCGTCCAGTTCCCGATCGCCCGCGCCTACGCCCAGATGCGCGCCGCCGAGGCGCTGCTGCACCAGGGCTTCGAGAAGTTCGAGGCCGGCCTGCCCTGCGGCGAGGAGGCGAACATGGGCAAGATGCTCTCCGCCGACGCCTCCTGGGCCGCCGCCGAGGCCTGCATCCAGACCCACGGCGGCTTCGGCTTCGCCGAGGAGTACGACGTGGAGCGCAAGTACCGCGAAGCGCGGCTGTACCAAGTGGCGCCGATCAGCACCAACCTCGTGCTGAGCTACGTGGGCGAGCACGTGCTGGGAATGCCGCGGAGCTACTAGGCCGAGAAAGCCCCATGCCGTTCGCTGTCGGCGACTTCGTGCGGGAGAAGGGGTTCATCACCCGGCTCATAGGAGTCATCAATCGCCCGGCTTCGTACCTGGAAGGCGCGCTCGGCTTTCGCGCGGGGCGCCTGAAGCAGGGTTGGATGCTGCTGGCGCTGAAGGAGGCGGTCGCGCCGGAGGAATTCGCTTTCGCGGGCTACTCGCAGTCGTCGGGCGGCGAGACGGTCGCGCGAACACCTTCCGGCGCGGAACTGCGCACCCGCATCGACGCCGTCGCGCGCGCTGAGTCGACGGACGCCGACGCGCGCCTGGGCACCGGCTACGGCTTGCTGAAGCGCCAAGTCGCGGACAGCTTCGCCCTCAGCGGGCCGGAGCGCATCGTCAAGGTCGTTCCCCATATGCCGCACATGTCGGCGATGCCGCCCGACGAGCAATACCCGCCCGGCGCCGGTCTGCCGCAGTGGGTGCTGCTGAAGCCGAAGCTGTTCGTGGTTGCCGCCGTCGTAGGCTCCGGCGAACAGCACGCGGGAGGCGGTGGCGGCGACTTTCCCGTCTCCGCCTTCTGGGTTGATCCCGCGCTAGCGAAGACGGTTTGACGGAGCAGCAACCATGCCAGCCACCAAGCCCCTCGACGGCCTGCTCGTCGTCTCCATGGAACAGGCCGTGGCGGCGCCTTACTGCGCCTCCCGCCTCGCCGACGCGGGCGCGCGCGTGGTCAAGATCGAGCGCTCCGAGGGCGACTTCGCCCGCGGCTACGACGCCGTTGCGCGCGGCCTGTCCAGCTACTTCGTGTGGCTGAACCGCGGCAAGGAGAGCATCGTCCTCGACATCAAGAAGCCCGACGACAAGGCGCTGCTCGCGCGCATGCTGGCCCGCGCCGACGTGTTCATCCAAAACCTCGCCCCCGGCGCCATGGCCCGCGCGGGCTTCGGCAGCGCCGAGCTGCGCGAGCGCCACCCGCGCCTCATCACCGTGGACATCTCCGGCTACGGCGAGGAGGGCGAGTACGCCGGCATGAAGGCTTACGATTTGCTGGTGCAGGCCGAGAGCGGCCTCGCCTCCGTCACCGGCCGCCCGGAGGGTCCGGGGCGCGTCGGCGTGTCGGCCTGCGACATCTCCTGCGGCATGAACGCCCACGCCGCCGTGCTGGAAGCGCTGATACATCGCGGCACCACCGGCCGCGGCAAGGGCATCGCGGTGTCCCTCTTCGACGGCATGGCGGACTGGATGACGGTGCCGCTGCTCCAGTTCGAGGGCACGGGGAAGGAGCCGCCGCGCATCGGCCTCGCCCACCCCTCCATCTGCCCCTACGGCGCCTTCACGGCGCGCGACGGCTCGCTGGTGCTCATCTCCATCCAGAACGAGCGCGAATGGGCCGCCTTCTGCGCGCACTTCCTGGACGAGCCGGACCTGCCCCAGCGCGAAGGCTTCCGCGTGAACAACGAGCGCGTCGCCAATCGCCCGGCGGTGGACGCGCACATCGGGCGCATGTTCGCGTCCCTGTCGCGCGAGGAGTGCGCGGCCAAGCTCGGCCGCTCCAACACCGCTTACGGCTTCGTCAACGACTGCGCGGGCTTGCGCGACCACCCGGCGCTGCGGCGCGTTTCGGTGGACACGCCGGAAGGGCCGGTGGCGATCGGCGCCCCGCCGGCGCGGCTCTCGGACGGCGCGCGGGAACTCGGCCCGGTGCCGGCGCTCGACGCGCACGGCGCCGCGCTGCGGGCCGAATTCGCCGCCTGACGACGCCCGCCGCTGGTCAGCGGCGACGCGGCGCTTCGGCCACCTGCTGCAAGCGCGCACGCGCCGCACCGGCGCGGCGCGTAGCCGGCTGCACAGGCACCGGGTCCAAGAGGCCCCTGTCCGCCGCGCCGCGGCCTCCCCGCTGCGAGAGGCTCAGCGCCACGGCCTGGAAACCATCGCCTGTTGCCGGCACCGACGACGCGCGGTCGCCGCCGCCCCATGCGGCCACCACCGCGTCCCTCTGCCGCTCGATCGCGTCGCGCTGGCGTTCCGCGGCCACGCGGTGCGCCATGCCCGGCCACGCGGCCAGCACCTTCAGCCGGTAGGCTTCCGCCCGCTCGGGCGTCTGCGAATGGTAGTGCGACGCGGCGGTCTCCCAATCGCGCGCGCCCTGGCGCAGCCGCGTCAGGAAAAGGCCGGCGTAGCGGGCATTCGCCACCGGGTCGAAGGCTTCGTCGAGGCTGGAAAACGCCCGCGGGTGGTGGTGCAGGTTGACCTGGAGGCAACCGACGTCGATCACGCTCACGCCGCGCGCCTGCAACGCCCGCACCGCCGTGATGGCGCTCTCCTTGCTGTCGAAGAAGCGGCCTTGGCCTTCCGCATTGATCGTCCAGGGCCAGGACACGGCGGCGCCGGTGCGCGGGTCGGGGCGGCCGCTTTCGACGCGCGCGATGGCGTGGAGCAGCGCCGTGGGCAGCCGGTGCTCCCGCTCGGCGGTCAGGATGGCTTGGCGGCAGAGTTGTCCCGGATCAAACGTCGGGCCGATGCTACGCGTCGCCATGGCGGGGGCGGCGAACACGACGGACAGGACGAGGGCACTCGGCAGCAAACGCAAAGGGGAACCTCCTGGTGGGCGGGCCAGGACCGGCCCGCGGTGCATTGTTGTCGTAGGCCGTCCAGTCTCTCCCCCCGGAAAACTGGACGCGCCCGCTCTCGCCAGCCGACCCTCGCCACGTGCGAATCCACGTGGCTGGGCCGCGCTGTATCCCCCAGGCTTGCTTCTCGATTCCGGCGCTTCCGAGGCAGAGCACCCCGTTGGCGCGAAAGATGCGTTCACGGAAGAAGGCGCGGGCTCACGTTCCGTCGCGGGCCGCGCGGCCAGTTCAACTCACAGGTGCGCTAAGCGACCGATCAGCGCAGGAACGACCAGTCGGTCCGCCGCAGCACCGCGATCAATCGCGTCAAGTCCGCTTGCAGCGCCACCATGCCCGGCAGGCGCTCGATGCGCTCCTCGTTCATGTACAGCGGACGGGCGACCTCGATCTGCAAGGCGTGCACGCCTTCGCGCGGCCGCCCGTAGTGGCGTGTGACGTAGCCGCCCGCGTAGGGGTCGTTGCGGCGGATGCGATAGCCCATGTCGGACAGCGCCTCTTCCACCAGCCGCGTCGCGCGCGGCGCGCAGGAGGTGCCGTGGGCGTCGCCCAGCACGAAATCCGGCGGGCTGGCCGCCTGCGCGGGATGCGTGGGCATGGAATGGCAGTCGATCAGCAGGCAGCAGCCGAACTCGTCGCGGGTTTCGGCGATGAGCGCGGCGAGCGCCGCGTGATAGGGCTGCCAGAAGCGCCGGATCCGGTCCTCCGCCTCTTGGAAAGTGAGCTTGCGCCGGTACACCGCTTCGCCCGTCGCCACGACCCGGGCGATTGTGCCGAGCCCGGCGCCGACGCGCGGGCTGGCCGTGTTCACCCAGGACGGCAACGGCCCGTCGAACATCCCCGGATCGAGTTCCCAGGGTTCGCGGTTCACGTCGCAGAACACGCGCGGGAAGGTGGCCGCGAGCAACGGAGCCCCGTGCTCGGCCGCCGCGGCGAACAGCTCGTCCACGAAACCGTCCTCGCTGCGGCGGAGCGCCACGGGGTCGAGGCGCGCGGCGGCGACGAAACTGGCGGGGTACGCGCGGCCGGAATGCGGCGACGCGAAGACGAGCGGCACCGACCGCCGGACCGGGCGGGTCAGGAGATAGGGCGCGCATCCCTCGTCGCCCGTTGAAAAGGGCGCATCGGGAATGAGATTCGGAGGCAGATCCATGGCTGGGGCGCGATAAGGCCATAGGTCGGAATGTGCGGCAAGGCGACGCCGCTTGCCGCGCCGGTCACGGCACGGTAAAAACGCGCACGGTTGGGCGATTAGCTCAGCGGGAGAGCGTCCCCCTGACACGGGGAAGGCCAGTGGTTCAATCCCACTATCGCCCACCACCCTCTATACACCTGGACCGGACAGGCCGGGACGGACAGAGGCGGAACCGGACTCCTCGTCTGGGCAGTCGGTCCTTGGCAGCAGCGACGCTTTCCGACCTTCTCGCCATCGCTGACGCGGCGACGTTTGATGCTTACGATCCGCGCGGCGGTTCCGCCCGGCGTGCCGAAAGCCAGGCGGCCCGCCGACGTCAGCGACGATCGCGGCACCACGGCGGCCGCTGCGCGCGCACCGGGTGTTCGGCGTCGATGGCCTTGTTTCGCGACCGGCACCCGCACGGTGAACAGCGGCGCTTCCTATGCCCTGGGCGTCACCACAACGCGCGCTTCGCCCTTACCGCTCCAAGCCTCCCGTCAGCACCCGCGCCGGCGCGCTTCCAACGATGTTCGGACAACGGCGCCCGTGACGACGCTGCGGCTGGCCCCTGACTCTCGCCGTCATGGTGCCGTACTGTCTGTCGCTGCCGCTCGAAGCGGCGGGTCGTGTTTGGCGTCCGCCACGGATC
>CADCTL010000103.1 GCA_902805625.1 uncultured Acetobacteraceae bacterium | reverse complement strand
GCGGCTTCCCCTTCGGCCTGCTGTTCCTGCTGGCGGTGCTCGCGCTCATCGCCATCCGCGCGCCCTACGCGGCGGGCTGGTTCAAAGGGGCTCCGGCGCCCGGGCCCGGCGCGACGCCGCGGATCGGCGAAGAGTCCGCGGAGATCCCTCGCTGAACCGCCGCGCCCTGCCGGACGCCCGCCCCACGGAGTGAGCCGCCCTGTCCCCCCATCTGCCGGGGACCGGGCACAACCGGCCGCTCCGTTCCGCCCGCCCTGCGGCGGCGGCACCAGTGCCCCGTTCGGGCGGCGACGGGCGGGGCGCGGCGTTTCCACTCCGGTTCCGCAGGCGCATTCCCGCCCGGAGCGGACGTTCCCGGGCGGGCACTTCGTGTGGAGCCGGGCTACTCGGCCGCGTGAAACAGTTCGAAGCCCGCGGGCACGGCGGTGGGCTTGGCGCCACTCATCACCTCGCGCGCCACCTCGACGCTGCGCAGCACCGTTCGGGCCTCGTAGGGCTTGCGGATGTAGCCGAGCGCAACGCCGCTCGCCTTCCGCGCCTCCATCATCTGCCCACTGGCGAAGATGGACAGCACGCCCCACCGCTTGAAGAGCGCGCGCGCCACGTCCACGCCGCTGCTGCCGTCCCGGAGGTTGATGTCGAGCAGCGCGAGCTCCGGCAGCGCTAATTCGCACAGCGCCAGAGCTTCGGCCATCGTCGAAGCCGGCCCCATCACGTAGTGCCCGCCACGTTCCAGGCTGTCGGTCAGCATCAAGGCGATCAACGTCTCGTCTTCGACGATCAGGATCCGCACGGGGCGCGCTCCAGCCGCTTAATGAGGCGGCGGGAAAGCGAGGGGCTCTCGCGCCCGCCTCCGCGCGTCAGTTCCGCTTTTCCGGTCGGCTGGGTCGGCATGGCGGAACGCTTCCGTGATGTTCGAGGGGACAACGCGTGAAAAAAGCATTCGAGCGTTCGGAATCGAACATAGGCCGCCCGAATTCGCGGCGTTGCCGTTTTGGGGACCAACGTCCGCCGGCGCCAAGGCCGCTGAGCGGGGGCTCTGGCCCACTCCGCTTGATAACTTCCCGGCGCCGCCCCAATTATAGAGTATCGCCCAAGCGGACTCCGGCCGTGGGCGGCTGAGAGAGACCAGAGCTCCCGCCAAACCAAAAGCGGGAGCCCCTAATGGCCCTCATTGACCAGCACAACGCCGCCGTCCGCAACGGCCTTTTGGCGGCCCTGCCGCTCGCGGACTTGGCCCGGTTGCGGCCCAAGCTGCATCTCGTCGAACTCCCCTTCAACCAAACCCTCTATTCGATGGACGATACCCTCGACACCGTGCTGTTCCCTGAGAGCGGCATGGTGTCCCTCCTCGCCACGCTCGACGACGGGGAGCAGATCGAGGTCGGGATCGCCGGCAGGGAAGGCTTGGTCGGCCTTCCCCTGGTCTTCGGGGACGACCGCTCTCTGGTCGAGGCCAGGGTGCAAATGGAGGGCACCGCGCTGCGGATCGGCGCGGCGGCGTTCCGCGACGAGATGGAGCAAAGCGACGCGTTGCGGACGCTGCTCCTGCGCTACGCCCTGGCCTTCCACGCGCAGATCACGCTGAGCGCCGCGTGCAACGCGCGCCACGCCATCGAGCAGCGCCTCGCCCGCTGGCTGCTCATCGCGCACGACCGTATCGAAGCCAACGACTTCCCCATGACGCATGAATTCATTTCGATGATGCTCGGCGTGCGCCGCCCCGGGGTGACGATCGCCGCCGGCATCCTGCAAAAGGCCGGGCTGATCCACTACGCGAGGGGCCGGATGGCCGTCACGGACCGGCCGGGCCTCGAAGCCGCCAGTTGCGAGTGCTACCACACCGCGCGGCGCGAATTCGCGCGGCTGCTCGGAGCGGGCGCCGCCCAGCACTCCGACTAGGCTCGGCCGCCCTTTCGTCGTCCTGGCGTTCGGAGCCGGACAGACAGCCGCGTCCTGGCGAGCGATTATATGTATCGTTGCTTGGTGGCGGGCCCCTTCGCTGTGGCGTCGGGTCTGCTTGCGGGGGCCCCGATCCAGGGGGGATTTTATGCATGTAGAACATTTTTCTGGCTGCGGCGGGACCAGACTCAAGGACATGCGGGTCTTGGTGGTCGAGGACGAGCCGCTGGTGGCCATGCTGGTCGAGGACGAGTTGCTCGGAGCCGGCGCGCGGATCGTAGGCCCCGCGTACTCCGTCAGCGACGCGCTGCGGCTGGTCGAGGTTGCCGCCGCCGATGGCGGGATCGACGTCGCCGTGCTCGACATCAACCTGTCCGGGCGGCACGTGTCGCCGGTGGCCCAGAAGCTGGCCGCCCTCGGCGTGCCGTTCCTGTTCGCCACGGGCTACGGCGACGATTACGACAGGGGCCGGCACGGGGCCGCGCCGATGCTGCACAAGCCGTTCGACTCGGAAAAGCTGATCGCCGCCGTCGAGGCCCTCGCGCCCGTCGCCGTGTGACGCCGGCGCCCCGCATTGACGGCCGCGGACGGCGGTTGCAAGCCTCCGGCGTCCCTGCTCCCGGAGCCGTCCCGATGCACCGCCGCGCCTTCCTCGCCCTGCTGCCCGCGCTCGCCCTGCCGGCTCTATTGCTGCCGGGCACGCCCCTCGCCCACCCGCACGAGGCGCTGACCCGCGAGCGGCAAGGCGCGATCGAGCAGCAGGTGATGGCGGCGCGCGAGGGCATCCGCGCCGCCGTGTCCGCCCGCGACGCCGGGCGGCTGCGCGCCCTCTACGCGGCCGACTTCACCCACACCCACACCTCCGGCAAGGTGGACGGGCGCGACGCGCGCATCGTGTCCCTCCTGACGGGCGAGCCGACGGTCGAGCTGGCGCGCGTGGAGGAACTCACCATCCGCGTCCTGCACGCCGACACCGCGGTGCTCACAGGCCGCAGCCCGATCGCGCGGATGGACGGCGGCGGCACCCGCGACGTGCGCTGGCTGCAGGTGTACGCCCGCATCGAAGGCGAGTGGCGGCTGGCGGCGAGCCAGGCGACGGGCGTTTCCCCGACCACCTAGCGGACCCTGGCCGAGTCCGGCCCCCGCGCCTATCTTGCGGCGGCCCCGAAACGCCGCCGCGAGGAATTCCATGCGCGACCCCAAGCAGACGGGCTACGCGCCCGTGGCCGTCCCGGGCGTGACGCCCGACCAGCGCATCGAGATCGAGTCCACGGTCCACCCCTGCGACGGCGAGGTGGGCGTCGGCGGCCTCGGCCACCCGCGCGTCTGGCTCCGCATCCCGCCGAACAGGGACGAAGTCACCTGCCCGTACTGCTCCATCACCTTCGTCCTCAAGCCGGGCGCGGGCGGGGGCGAGCATGGCCACTGACGGCCCGGCGGTCGCCGCCGCGGAGGCGCCCGCCGCCGAGCCGGTGCCCGTCACGCCGCCGGAAGGCAAGCACCTGATCCTGGTGGACGGCTCGGGCTACATCTTCCGCGCCTTCCACGCCATGCCGCCGATGACCAACCCGCAGGGCGTGCCGGTGAACGCCGTGTTCGGCTTCACCCAGATGATCTCGCGCTTCCTGATCGACCACCGGGGCAGCCACATCGCGGTGGTGTTCGACGCCTCGCGCACCACCTTCCGCAACGAGCTGTACCCCGACTACAAGGCCCACCGGCCGGAGCCGCCGCCGGAGCTGGTGCCGCAATTCGCGCTGATCCGCGAAGCGACGGACGCGCTCGGCGTGTGCAAGATCGAGCAGGAGGGCTACGAAGCCGACGACCTGATCGCCGCCTACGCCCGCGCCTTCGAGGCGGAGGGCGGGCGCGTCACCATCGTCTCCTCCGACAAGGACCTGATGCAGCTCGTGCGCCCCGGCGTCGAGATGCTGGACCCGATCAAGCAGAAGCCGATCCGCGAGGCGGAGGTCGCCGAGAAGTTCGGCGTCACGCCCGACAAGGTGGTGGACGTCCAGGCGCTGGCCGGCGACCCGACGGACAACGTGCCCGGCGTGCCCGGCATCGGCGTCAAGACCGCGGCGCAGCTCGTGTTGGAATACGGCAGCGTCGAGGCCCTGCTCGACAACGCGGAGAAGATCAAGCAGCCCAAGCGCCGCGAAGCCCTGCTCAACAACCGCGAACAGGCGCTGGTGTCGAAGAAGCTGGTGCAGCTCGACGCCGACGCGCCGCTGCCCGCGCCGATCGAGACCTTGGAAGCGCGCCCGCCGGAGCGCGCCAGCCTGGAAAGCTTCCTCCGCGCCCAGGGCTTCCGCAGCATCATCGCCCGCATGGGCCTCGGCGAAGCGGCTGGCGACGCCGGCACCCGCGCCCGCCACAGCGCCGTCGCCGGGCATCAGGCCGCCGCCGGCGTGCCCGCCGCCGACGTGCCGCGCCCGCCCGGCGAAGCGCCCTACGGCCCCTACGAGACCGTCACCGACATGGCGGCGCTCCGCCGCTGGATCGCCGAAGCCGAACTCGCCGGCGTGGTCGGCTTCGACACGGAAACCGACAGCCTGGACGCGCTGCGCGCCAACCTCGTCGGCCTGTCGCTCGCCACCGCGCCTGGCCGCGCCTGCTACGTGCCGCTGCGCCACGGCAAGGCCGGCGACATGCTGGCGGAGAAGCCGCCGCAGCTCGACCCTGCCGAGGCCCTGGAAGCCCTGCGCCCGCTGCTCACCGACCCCGGCACGCTGAAGGTGCTCCAGAACGCGAAATACGACCTGGAGGTGCTGGCCCGGCCGGAGAACGGCGGCATCGCCGTCGATCCCGTGGACGACACCATGCTCATCTCCTACAGCATGGACGCCGGGCGCCACGGGCACGGCATGGACGAGCTGGCGGTGCTCCACCTCGGCCACAAGCCCATCTCCTTCGACGAGGTGACGGGCACCGGCCGCGGCCGCGTCCCCTTCGCCGAAGTGCCGCTCGACCGCGCCACCGCCTACGCCGCCGAGGATGCGGACGTGACGCTCCGCCTCCACCGCCTGCTGCGCCCGCGGCTGCGCGAAGAAGGTGCGCTGGCGCTCTATGAGGGGATGGAGCGCCGCATGGTCGGCGTGCTGCGCGACATGGAGATGGCCGGCATCCGCGTGGACGAGGCGGAGCTGCGCCGCACCGGCGAGGAATTCGCCGGGCGCCTGGTGGCGATGGAAGCGGACCTCCACCGAATCGCCGGCCGCCCCTTCGCCGTCGGCTCGCCCAAGCAGCTCGGCGAGATCCTGTTCGACGAGATGGCGCTGCCCGGCGGCAAGCGCGGCAAGTCCGGCGCCTACTCCACCGACGTGTTCGTGCTGGAGGAGCTGGCCGCCCAGGGCGTGGAGCTGGCGCGCAAGGTGCTGGACTGGCGCCAGATCTCCAAGCTCAAGAGCACCTACGTGGACGGGCTGCTGGCGCAGATCGACCCGCGCGACGGCCGCGTCCACACCAACTTCCAGATGGCCGTGGCCTCCACCGGCCGCCTGTCCTCCACCGACCCGAACCTCCAGAACATCCCGATCCGCACGGAGGAGGGCGCGCGCCTCCGCCGCGTCTTCGTGGCCGAGCCGGGCCACCTGCTCTTGGCCGCCGACTACAGCCAGATCGAGCTGCGCCTGCTGGCGCACGTCGCGGACGTGCCCTCGCTCCGCGAAGCCTTCGCGCGCGGCGAGGACATCCACAGCCGCACCGCCGCCGACATCTTCCGGCTCGACCCCGCCAAGGTGGACCGCGAGAGCCGGCGCCGCGCCAAGATGATTAACTTCGGCCTCATCTACGGCATCAGCGCCTTCGGCCTCGCCACCCGCCTCGCCATCCCGGTCAACGAGGCGAGCGCCATCATCGGTGCCTACTTCGCCCAGTACCCCGGCATCCGTGACTACATGGAGGGCGTGAAGGAGGAGGCGCGCACCCACGGCTTCGTCCGCACCCCCTTCGGCCGCAAGCTCTGGATCCAGGACATCGCCGCCCGGGAAGCGCAGCGCCGCGCCGGCGCCGAACGCGCCGCCATCAACGCCCCGTTCCAGGGCGGCGCCGCGGAGATCATCAAACGCGCCATGGTCCGCCTGCCGCGGGCGCTGCGCGACGCGGGCCTGTCCGCGCGGATGCTGCTCCAGGTCCACGACGAGCTGGTGTTCGAGGTGCCAGAAGCGGAAGCGGACGCCACAGGCGCCCTGGCGCGGCGGGTGATGGAGAACGTGGCCGAGTTGCGCGTCCCGCTCGGCGTCGAGATCGGCACCGGGCGGAGCTGGTCGGAGGCGCACTGACCGACAGCGCCGGCGCGCAGCGCGCCGGCGACGCGGCCTACCGCGGCCGCACCGCTTCAACGCCACCCGGCAGCGCCAAGCCCGCGCGGCGCAGGCAGTCGCGGTAGGCGCGGTTCACCCGCACGCTCGTCTCTTCGGCCAGCCGCTCCCAGTTGGGGGTGTTCTGGGGGTTGCGCTGGCGCTCCAGGTCGCGCACCGACTCCGCGCCCCGCGCTTCCTGGAGGCAGGCGCGCTGCGCCGGCGCGTCCGCGTCCGGCAGTTCGGGGCGCAGCGGGGTCGGGTTGCCGAACAGGCCGCAGCCGGCGAGCGACAGCAGCAGCGAGCCCAGCAACAGCGCGCGCGGCCGCGGCGGCGTCACGATGCCGCCTGCCCCATCCAGTCCTCGATCAGCCGCCGCGCGATCGAGTCCCGCCGCGGCAGCGCGAAGCCGTTCGCGTCCGGGTCGCGCAGCTCGGCCAGGGTGAACCAGCGGGCGTCCTGCAACTCCTCCGGGTCGATGTTGACCTCGTCGGAAATGCCCTCGGCGTGGAAGCCGAGCATGATGGAGGCGGGGAAAGGCCAGGGCTGGGAGGAGTGGTAGCGCACGTCACCCACCTCCACGCCCGTCTCCTCCAGCACCTCGCGCCGCACCGCCTCCTCCAGGCTCTCGCCCGGTTCCACGAAGCCGGCGAGCGTCGAGTACATGCGCGCGTGCGGGAAGCGCCGCGAGTGGCCGAGCAGGGCGCGGTCGCCCCGCACCACCAGCATGATCACCGCCGGGTCCGTGCGCGGGAAGTGCTGCGCGCCGCAGCCCGTGCAGGCGGTCGCGTTGCCGGCGGAGCGCGGCTCGCAGGCGCTGCCGCACACGCCGCAGAAGCGGTGCTTGACGCGCCAGTGCATCAGCCCGCGCGCGTGGGCGAGGACCGATGCCTCGCCCTCCGGCAGCAGCCCGGCCACGGCGCGGAGGTCGGTGAAGGCGCCCATGTTCTCCGGCAGCAGAGGCAGCGGGTCGTCGGCGCCGGAGCAGTCCACCGCGAAGACCGGCCGCTCGGCCCAGAAGCCCAGGAACGCCCAAGGGCCGCCCGCCATCCGCAGCGCCTCGGCGGCCGCGCCGGTGAGGAGAACGGCCTCCGGCCTGCCCTCCTCCACGCCCTTCATCAAGCTGCGGGCGCGCCAAACCGGCGCGAACAGCGTCTCGGGATCGGCCAGCGCCGCGGCGATGAAGGCTTCGTCCTCCCGCCGGCCCGAAGCGCGGTCGAGGGGACTGCCGGTGTAGGCGTTGGGCCGGCTGGCGGGGATGGAGAGCATGGGCCGGGACCGTGCCACGCGGCCCCGGCGCGGGCAACGGAGGCGCCGGCGGGGGTACGCGCTACGCCGCCTCCGTCGCCTTCGAGAACGCCAAGCGCGTCCAACGCACGCCGGGGCGCCCGAGGGTGTCCGCTCGGTCGTCGAGCCGCAGCGCCAAGCCAAGGCCCGCCGCCGCCGCGAGTCCGGCCGTCTCCTCGGCGGAAACGTCGAACATGCGCCGGCCCGGCGGCACCGGCCCGTGGCGGAGGGAGAACACCGCCACGCCGCCGCCACGCACCAAGCGCGCGACCCTCGGCATGGCCCGCCTGCGCTGCCCCTCGTCCAGATGCATCCAGACGGCCGTGAGCATCACGACGTCGAAGTCCCCGCCCTGCCCGGCGAGCCGCGCCAATTCCGGCAAGCCGTCGTCCAGCCATTCGATGCGGGGCGACGGGTGCAAGGCCGCGGCCCTCGCGCGCAACTCGGCGGTCGGCTCCACGGCCACCACGGCGTGGCCCATCGCCGCGAACGCGGCCGCGTCGCGCCCCGTCCCCGCGCCGATGTCCAGCACGCGGCACGGGGCGGACGGGATCAAGTGGAGGACATGCCTGTGGGCCTCGGCGAAGCTGATGCTCTCGTACTGCCCGACGAGCGCGTCCGCCTCCTCCGCGTACCCCTCCGTCCCGCTCACGCGCGCGGTCAAGTGTCCAGCTTCGCGCCCGAATCCTCCACCAGCTTCCGCCAGTACGGGATCTCGCGCTGGATCTTGGCCGCTAACGCCGCCGGGCTCTCCGAAGCCTCGGCCGAGAAGCCCGAAGCGCGCAGCTTCTCCTGCATCGCGGAATCCGCGCACGCCCGGCGCACCGCCGTGTTGAGGCGCTCCGCCACGTCGGGCGGCGTGCCGGCGGGCGCCATCAAGGCCTCCCACGCGCCGATGTCCACGCCGCCGAGCCCGATGTCCGCGAACTCCGCCATGCCCGGCACCTCCGGCAGCGCGCCGACGCGCTTGGCGCTGCCCACCGCCAGCGGCGACACCACGCCTTGCTCGATCAGCGGCATCAGGCCGGGCGTCAGCTCGAACATCATGTCGATGACGCCGGCCTGGAGGTCCGCCACCGCCGGGGCGCCGCCGCGGTAGGTCACCATCAGCGCCTTGGCGCCGGTCGCCTTCTGCACCGCGGCCATGGTGAAGTGCGCCGTGGTGCCGACGCCGGCGGTGCCGAAGCGCAGCGCGTCCGGGTTCTCCTTCATCCACGACACCAAGCGGCGGAAGTCGGTCCAGCCGTTCTTCCGCTGCGCGTCCTTGTTGACGCAGCACACCACCGTGCCGGCGCTGATCTGGCTGACCGGCGCGAAGTCCTTGTCCGGGTCGAAGGGCAGCTTGTTGTAGAGCGTTTTGTAGGCGCAAAGCGTGGTCATGCCGATCACGCCGAGCGTGGTGCCGTCCGGGCGCGACTTCGCCACCGAGTCCGCGCCGACGATGCCGGCGGCGCCCGTGCGGTTGTCCACCACCACCTGCTGGCCCAGCGCCGGCTCCATCCGCTCGGCGAGCAAGCGGCCGACGAGGTCCACCGCGCCGCCGGCAGGATAGGGCACCACCACCCGCACCGGTCGCCCGCCAGCAATCGGCTGTGCCGAGGCCCGCCCGCCCGGCAGGGCGGCGGCCACCCCCATCGCGCCCAGCACGGCGCCGCGCCGCGTCACGCCCATTCCATCACCCGGCATCGTTCGTCCTCTTTTCCGTTCGTTCTTTTCGCAGTGCGGAGCGCGGCAGGGCCGGCTTTTGTTCCATCATCCCGCGGAACGGTCGCGCGCCCCGTCCTAAGGGGAGCGGCCGAACGGACGTCCAGGCGCGGCGGCGCCGGGCGCGGCAACCCGCTCGCCACGGGCGGCGGACGGCCGGGGGTAGAGGCCGGCGAGCCGCTCCGGCACGGCGGCGATGGCGCCCTCGTCCGTGTTGGCGAAGGCGAGGCGCAGGTGCCGCTCGCCGCCCGGCCCGAACACGCCGCCGGGCAAGGACACCACCCCGCGCTCCGCCGCCAGCCGCTCCGCCGCGGCGGTCGAGTCCGGCGCCGCGTCCGGCACGCGCACCCAGGCGAAGTAGGCGCCGAGGGCGTCGATCCGCCAATCGGGCGCCGTCGCCAAGGCGCGCCGGAACGCCGCCGCCCGAGCGGCGATGCGGGCGCGGTTGCCGGCCCGCCACTCCCGCAGCGCCGGCACGGCCCAGGCCAGCGCGAACTGCGGCGGCCGCGGCGGGCAGATCTGGATGTTGTCCACGGCCTTGATGAACTCGCCGCGGAAGACGGGCCCGCCGGCCACGGCGCCGACGCGGTGGCCGGGGATGCAGTACGCCTTGGAGAAGGAGTAGAGCTGCACCACGAAGTCCCGCCAATCCGGCCTTTGGAACAGGCCGTGCGGCGTGTCCTGCCCTTCCGGCAGGAAGTCGCGGTAGGTCTCGTCCAGCACCAGCCACAGCCCGCGCTCGCGGCACAGGTCGGCGAAGCGCCCGATCAGCTCGGGCGGCATCACGGCGCCGGTCGGGTTGTTGGGCGTGACCAGCACGATCGCGCGGGTGCGCGGCCCGACCAGCGCCGCGGCCCGCTCCGGGTCCGGCAGGAAGCCCTCCGCGGCGCGGCAGGGCAGCGGCACCGCGCGGACGCCACGCAAGGCCAGCGCCATCTCGTGGTTGAAGAACCAGGGCGTGGGCAGCAGCACCTCGTCGCCCGGCGCCGCCAGCACCGCCATCGCTAGGTTGAAGCCGATGTTGGCGCCGGCGGTGATCCGCAGGTCGTCGGTCGCCGGATCGCCCCCGTAAAACAGGCGCATGTCTTCGGCCAAGGCCTCGCGCAGCGCCGTTTCGCCTTCGAGGAGGCCGTAGGTCGCCGCGGCTGGGTCGCCCGCCGCCCGCGCCAGTGCCGTCAGCATCTCGGGATGCGGCGGCCATCCAGGCACCGCCTGCGTCAAGTCCAGCGGCGCCCCGTGTTCGCCGGCGTAGCGCGTCGCCCAGGCGCGGCAGGCCGGGATGGGCGGCACCGGGACGCCGGCCGCCGTCGGGGCGATGGCCGGGGCGCGGAAGGCGGGTCGGGCGGGCATCTGGTCGGGCGGCATCGCCACCCAACGCCGAAGACGCGCTCTGGTGCCGGGTCGGAAAGAGGAAGGCCGCGACCTGTTGTTGACGACGCACCCCAAATTAGGAATGCTGTCCGCGCAAACTACCGAAAACGCGCCGTCGTTCGAGACCAGGCCCTGCATTTGTCCAAAACGGCCACCAATCACCGGGTAAGACCGTAAGATGGTAAGGAAGTAAGGCAGTAAGGAACAAACCCTCTTCCGGCTTCCACCCGCCCCGCCTTGCGCCGCCCCGCCCCATGCATGATATGGTCCGACCGGAAGGCCGGTGACGGACGGGCGCCTCGCCAACCCGGTCAGGTCCGGAAGGAAGCAGCCGCAACGAGTTTCCGCCCGGGTCGCTTCGCCGGTCTTCCACCCCCAACCGCTCCGAGGTCCGTCGCGCGGGCATGGCCAGCACCCTGTTCGGCACCGGAAACCCAACCGACGAAGACCCGCGAGAGGAAGGCCTGCCCGAGCCGCCCGCCGACGGGCCCGGCCTGTTCGGCGACGCCGCCTCCGCCGCGGCGCCCGTGGCTCCTCCCCCGGTGGCCGCGCCGGACGCCGTGCCCGGCGGCACGCCTTACCGAGTCCTCGCCCGCAAATACCGCCCGTCCACCTTCGCCGAGCTGATCGGGCAGGACGCGCTGGTCCGCACGCTCCGCAACGCCTTCGCGCAAGGCCGCGTGGCGCACGCCTTCATGCTCACGGGCGTCCGCGGCGTGGGGAAGACCACCACCGCCCGCATCATCGCCCGCGCGCTGAACTGCGTCGGGCCGGACGGCACCGGCGGCCCGACGCCCGAGCCTTGCGGCGTCTGCCCGGAGTGCCGCGCCATCCTCGCCGACCGCCACCCGGACGTGGTGGAGATGGACGCCGCCAGCAACAACAGCGTGGACGACGTGCGCGAGCTGCGCGAAGCGGTGCGCTACCGCCCGGCCCGCGCCCGCTTCCGCGTCACCATCCTGGACGAGGTGCACATGCTCTCGACCCAGGCCTTCAACGCCCTGCTCAAGACGCTGGAAGAGCCGCCGCCCGCGGTGAAGTTCCTCTTCGCCACCACCGAGCTGCGCAAGGTGCCGGCGACCATCCTGTCGCGCTGCCAAACCTTCCACCTGAAGCGCGTGCCCCAAGGCGAGTTGCGCGCCCACTTCGCCGGCATCGCGGCGAAGGAAGGCGTCCAAGCGGAGCCGGAGGCGCTCTCCATGATCGCCCGCGCCGCCGACGGCAGCGTGCGCGACGGCCTCTCGCTGCTCGACCAAGCCATCGCCCTCGGCGGGGGCGACGGCACGGTCACGGCCGAAGCGGTGCGCGGCATGTTGGGCTTGGCGGACCGCGGCCTGGTGCTGGACCTGATGGAAGCGGTGATGGCCGGCGACATCGCCGCCGCGCTCTCGCTGATGGACCGCGCGCACGAGCGCGGCGCCGACCCGCTGGTGGTGCTCTCGGATTTGTCCGAACTGACCCACACCCTGACCCGCCTCCGCAGCGTCCCCAGCCTGCGCGACGACCCTTCCCTGACGGAGGAGGAGCGCGGGCGCGGCGCCGCTCTGGCGGCGCGGCTCTCCATCCCCGTGCTCGGCCGCGCTTGGCAGATGCTGCTCAAGGGCTTGGCCGAGGTGCAGCAGGAGGGCGTGGACCGGCGCGCGGCGGCGGAGATGGTGCTGATCCGCCTCGCCCATGTCGCGGAGATGCCCACCCCCGGCGACCTCGTGCGCCGCCTGACCGAAGGCGGCGCGGCGGCCGCCCCCGTGCCCGCACCCAATGGGTCGGGCGGCGGCGCGGTGGCGATGCGCGCCGTGGCCGGCGGCGGCGGTCCCACCGCCATGGCCGTCCCCGCGACGGAAACGGAGGCGGTGTCGGCGCCCGCCCCGCCGAACCCGCAGACCTTCCGGGAAGTGGTGGCGCTCGCCTCCGGCCGCCGCCCCATGCTGCACGCCCACCTGGTCCACAGCACGCACCTCGTCCGCTTCGCCCCGGGGCGGCTGGAGATCCGCGTCCGGCCCGAAGTGCCGCGCGACTTCGCCGCGCAGCTCGGCACCCTGTTGCAGGAAACCACCGGCGCCCGCTGGGCCATCGCGCTGAGCAACGCCGCGGGCGAGCCGACGCTCGCCGACCAGGGCCGCGCCGCCGACGCGGGCCGCCGCGACCTGGCCCGCACCCACCCGCTGGTGCAGGCGGTGCTGGCGGCCTTCCCGGGCACGACCATCGAGGAGGTGCGCGACGCCGCCGCCGACGCCTACGGGCTGGTGCCGGACGCCGCGCTGCCCGCCGCCGAGGCCGGCGAGGTGCCGCCGGACGACACCGCCCCCGCCGACGACTCCGACACGATCCCCCCAGAGGACAGGTAGGCCGCACCGATGAAGAACCTCTCCCAGATGATGAAGCAGGCGCAGCAGATGCAGGCGCGCATGCAGGAGATGCAGGCGAAGCTGGAAGCGACGGAGGTGGAGGGCGCGGCCGGCGGCGGCATGATCAAGGTGACGCTCACCGGCAAGGGCGACCTGCGCCGCGTGTCCATCGACCCGAGCCTGATGGCGGCTGACGAGCGCGAGGTTCTGGAAGACCTGCTGGTCGCCGCCCACGCCGACGCCAAGCAGAAGGTCGAGGCGGTGATGGCCGAGGAGATGCAGAAGGCGACCGGCGGATTGAACCTGCCGGGCGGGCTGCCGGGCGGCTTCAAGCTGCCGTTCTGACGACGCGCCGGGACCGATGGCCGAAGCCGACCCGATCGAGCACCTGATCGGCCTCTTGTCCCGCCTGCCGGGCCTGGGCCGGCGCAGCGCCCGGCGCGCCGTGCTCAAGATGCTGATGCGGCCTGAGCAGCACATGCTGCCGCTCGCCGAGGCGCTGCAAAAGGCGGCGGAGGCTGTCGTGCCCTGCCGCATTTGCGGCAACCTCGATGCGCGCGACCCGTGCGGCATCTGCCGCGACCCCGACCGCGAGCGCGAGCTGATCTGCGTGGTGGAAGGCGTCGCCGACCTTTGGGCGCTGGAGCGCGCCCACGCCCACCGTGGCCTCTACCACGTGCTGGGCGGCACGCTATCGGCCCTGGGCGGAACCGGGCCCGAAGACTTGTCCATCCAACCGCTGCTCGCCCGCCTGGCCGGGGGCGAGGTCGAGGAGGTGATCCTGGCCCTGCCCGCGACCGTGGACGGGGCCACCACGGCCCATTACCTCACCGACCGCCTGCGCCCGACCGGCGTGCAGGTCACGCGGCTGGCGCAGGGCGTGCCGATCGGCGGCGCGCTCGACGTGCTGGACGAGGGGACGTTGGCCGCCGCCCTGAAGGCGCGGCGCTCGGTCTGAAAACGCGAACGGGGCGCGGCTTCCACCGCGCCCCGCTCTCTCGGAGAGCCTGAAAGGTCAGGCCTTGTCCACCGCGTCGCGCACGCCGTCCTTGGCGCCGCCGACGGTGTTCTGGACCTTGCCCTCGGCCTTGTCGGCCTTGCCTTCGGCCTGCGTCTTCGTGTCGCCGGTGACTTTGCCGAACGCGTCCTTCACGGCGCCCTTGACCTGCTTGGCAGCGCCCTCGATGCGGTCCTTGTCCATTAGGCTTTCCTCCAGTGGCGCACCGCTTCGCGCGGGCGCTTCTGCGAGTGGAACGCCCTGCCGCGTTGCGGGTTGCCATCGTTCCTGCCTCGGCGCGACGTCACCGGAACGGAATCGCATACATGAGGCCGCCGCCGGTCCACAAGGCATTGAGGCCGCGGCGCAATTTGAGCGAACTGCCCTCGCCCACGTTGCGCTCGAAAACCTCGCCGTAGTTGCCCACCGCCCGGATGGCGTTGAGGGCCCACCGGTTGTCGAGGCCGAGCCGGGCGCCGAACTCGCCGCTCGCGCCGAGCAGCCGCTGAGCCGTCGCGTCGGGGCCGCGCGCCCGCTCCTCGGTGTTGGCCTGGGTGATGCCCAGCTCCTCGGCCTCGACCAGCGCGTGGTGGACCCAGAAGACGATGTTCGACCACTGGTCGTCGCCGTTGCGGGTGAAGGGGCCGAGCGGCTCCTTGCTGATCGTCTCCTCCAGCACCGCGTAGGCGGCCGGGTCGCGCGCCACGGTCAGCGCGCCGGCCAGCGCCGAGGCGTCCTGCGTCATGGCGTCGCAACGGCCGGCGAAGAAGGCGTCGTACATCGTGTCCACCCGCTCGAACACCACGGGTTGGAAGCGCAGGCGGCGGGCACGGAAGGCGTCGTTGAGGTTCAGTTCGTGCGTGGTGCCCTGGGCGACGCAGACGCTGGCGCCGTCGAGGTCCCCCACGCGCCGCACGTTGGAGTCGCGCCGCACCGCGAAGCCCTGGCCGTCGTGGAAGTTCACCGGCCCCTGGTTCAGCCCGAGCGAGGTGTCGCGCAGGAAGGTCTGCGTGCTGTTGCGGAACAGCACGTCGATCTCGCCGGTCTGGAGCGCGGTGAAGCGCGCCTGCGCGGTGAGCGGCACGAAGCGCGCCTTGGCCGGATCGCCCAGCACCGCGGCGGCGACGGCGCGGCAGTAATCCACGTCGAGGCCGCGGAACTCGCCCCGGCTGTCGGGCGCGGAGAAGCCGGCGAAGCCCTGCGACACGCCGCAAACGAGCTGGCCGCGCCCGCGCACGGTGTTGAGGGTCTGCCCGGCCGCCGGCGGCGCTTGGGCCATGGCCCCCGCCGCGCCGAGCACGGCGAGCGCCGCCGCCAGGAACCACGCCTTCATGCCGCCGCCCCCTCCCGCGCGCCGGCCAAGGCCGCCTCGACCGCGTCGCCGAACCGCTCCACGATCGCGTCGATCTGCGCCGCTTCCACGATGTAGGGCGGCGCCAGCAGCGCGTGGTCGCCGCGCCGGCCGTCGATGGTGCCGTTCATGGGATAGCAGGCGAGGCCGCGCGCGAAGGCCTCTTGCTTCACCCGCTCGTGCAGCTTCAGCGCGGGGTCGAAGGGCGCTTTGGTCGCACGGTCCTGCACGAACTCCACGGCCCAGAACAGCCCGCGCCCGCGTATCTCGCCGATGTTCCGGTGGTTGCCGAGGCGCTCCGTCAGCCGCGCTTCCAGCCGCGCGCCCATGCTCCGCACGTTCTCCAGCAAGCCTTCTTCCGCGATGGCCTCCTGCACCGCGAGCGCCGCCGCGCAGGCGACGGGATGCGCTTGGTAGGTGTGGCCGTGAAGGAAATTGCCGCTGCCGGCGGCGATGCCCTCCACCACCCGCCGGTGCGCCAGGATGCCGCCGATCGGCTGGTAGCCTCCGCCCAAGCCCTTGGCCACCACCTGGATGTCGGGCGCCACGCCCTCCGCTTCCCAGGCGTGCTGGGCGCCGGTGCGGCCCATGCCGCACATCACCTCGTCCAGGATCAGCAACGCGCCGTGACGGTCGCACACCGCGCGCACCGCGGGGAAGTAGCCGGGCAGGGCGGTGGCGCAGCCGAGCGTGGCGCCCACCACCGTTTCGGCGATGAAGGCGATGACGTTGCCGGGGCCGAGGCGCTGGAACTCCGCTTCCAGTTCGGCGGCGAGGCGCGAAACGTGCTCCGCGTCCGTTTCGCCGTCGCGCCGCTCGCGGTAGGGGTAGCAGGGCGAGACGTGGCTGAAGGCGTCCGACAGGATCGGCGCGTAAGGCGCGCGCCGCATGGCGTTGCCGCCGGCCGCCAGCGCGCCGAGCGTGTTGCCGTGATAGCTCTGCCGCCTGGCGATGAAGCGCGTGCGTTCCGGCTGGCCGATCTCCAGGAAGTACTGCCGCGCCAGCTTCAGCGCCGCCTCGTTCCCCTCCGAGCCGGAGGAGCAGAACCAAGCGTGCGCCAGCCCGCCCGGCGCGTGGCCCACCAGCGCGTCGGCCAGCCGCTCCGCGCTTTCGCAGGAGAACAGGCTGGTGTGCGCGTAGCACAGCCGGTCGAGCTGCGCCTTGATGGCCGCGATGACCTTCGGGTGCCCGTGGCCGAGGCACGCCACCGCCGCGCCGCCCGAGCCGTCGATGACCGCGCGCCCCGCCTCGTCGTAGAGGTGGACGCCCTCGCCGCGAAGGGCCAGCGGCGGGTCGGAGCGCAGGCTGCGGTGGATGATGTGCGACATGGCGGGCGGCACCTCCAACGGGGAGGATGGCACGCCGGCCGTTGCGGGGCCAACCACGCGGGTGTCAGCCGCCCAGCGCGAAAAGCGGCCCGTGTCCGTGCAGAGGCGCACGGAAACCACCAACTCCGCCCCGTCGCGGTCGGTGCGGAGCGTGGCGCCGCCGCCGTCCAGGCGACGGCGGCGGTGGTTCAGCGCCTCCAAGGCGAAGCGGCGCCGTAGCTGTCGTCCATGTCGTGCTCAATGGTGCCGAAGCCCCGCCAATAGGCGGAGAGGCCTCCCAGCACGGCCGCCTTGCCTGTGACGGCGGCTGATTGTTCATCTGCGACACGCAGCCATCCGCCAGGACAGCGCCGTAGGCGTCCAGGCCCTTCCGGTCCATCGCGCCGAGGTGGTCCAGGTGCCAGCCGCACGCCGCGGGCGGGAGCTGGTCGGTCCCGAGCCGTCTGGTCCGCGTCGCGCTCGCCTCCCCTCGCGGTCAGTCCCGCAGCAGCCACTCCAGCGCCCGCCGCAGCCGTGCGGCGCCGTCGGCGGCGTAGAAGGCGCCGTGGGCGAAGACCACGCGCTCCGGCGCCAGCGTCAGCAACCGCTCCGCCGCCGCGCGATTCGCCGCCCGGCGCCGGTTGAGCACCAACCGCACGTGCGCCGGCGTCGCGCCCTCCGGCGCGGCCGAGCCAACGACGTTGGAGAACAGCCGCGTCGCCAGCGGCAGGTCGCCGGACCGCATCGCCTGCACGATGTCGGTCAGCACCAGGGTGCGGCTCGCGCGGTGGTGGAACACGACCTCGATGAAGCCGGGGCCGCTGAACGCCGCCTGCTCGATCTGCCCGTCCCAGTCGGGTGGAGGCGCCGGATCGCCCAGCACGCCGGCGGCGCGCAGGTGCACGCCTTGCCCGTGGGCACGGTCGGCCACGCCCGGCGCGGCCCACAGCTTGGCTTCCGGGAAGGCCTTCTGCCAGGGCGAGACGTGAACCCAGTGCGCCGTGTTGGGCGCCACCAGGTGCCGCACCGGGCCGAGCGGCGCCAATGCCGCTTCCAGCGCCGGCGTGTGGCGCGTGGGGGAGTGCAGCCACAGGCCGCCGTCGGCCAACCGCAGCACCGTCATCCGGGTCGGCAGCGCCAGCCCCAGGACGCGTTGCGGGCCGCCGTCCACCACCCAGGCGCCCTCCGCCAGCGGCTTCGGGACGTCGAGCGGCGGGTAGGTGCCGTCTTCGGCCATGCGCGGTCGCTCCTCTGCTCAGGGCGGCGTCAGCAGCCCCACCGTGGCGCCGCTCATGCAACAGGCAACCGTCGCAGCGACCAGGCTCGGCAGGCCCAGCGCCACGATGTCCGCCCGCCGTTCCGGGCACATCGCCGTCATGCCCGTCACCATGATGCCGACCGAGCTGAAGTTGGTGAAGCCGCACAGCGCGTAGGTCAGCACCAGCCGCGAGCGTTCCGACAGCCCAGCGCCGCCCGTTGTGGCGAGTTCCAGGTAGCTGACGAACTCGTTGACCACCACCTTCACCCCGAGCAGCCGCGCGACGGTGGCGCACTCCTCGGCCGGCACGCCCATGGCCCAGGCCAGCGGCCAGAACGCCCAGCCCGCGACCTGCTGCAAGGTCAGCCCCGTGAGCGGCTCCACCGCCGCGTTCGCCAACGCGACCAGCGCCACGAAGACGATGAGCGAGGCCATGATGCCGAGGAGCAGGCCCAGCCCGTCCGCCGTGCCGCGCACCAGCGCGTCCATCGTGCTGTCGTAGAGGCGAGGCTGCGCGGCCTCCGCCGCCGGTGGCGCGCGCTGCGCCTCCCCCTCTGGCATCATCAGCAGCGCGGCCAGGATGGCGGCCGGGGCGGAGATCAGGCTCGCCGCCAGGAGCTGCCCGGCCGCGTCCGGCACCACCGGCGCGATCAGCCCGGCGTAGATCACCAGCATGTTGCCGCTGATGGTGGCGAGCCCTGCCACCATCACCACGAACAGCTCCGCCCGCGGCAGGCCAGCCAGCCAGTGGCGGATCAGCAGCGGCGCCTCCACCATGCCGACGAAGACGTTGGCCGCCACGGACAGGTTGCAGGCGCCCGAGAGGCCGAACAGCCGCCCCAGCCCGCGCGCCAGCAGCGCGACCACCGCCGGCAGCACGCGCCAATGGTACAGCACGGCAGAGAGCGCTCCGACCACCAGCACCAGCGGCA
>CADCTL010000102.1 GCA_902805625.1 uncultured Acetobacteraceae bacterium | reverse complement strand
GGGGCGCCGGCGCCGTCGGGCGGGCTGCCGATCACCGGCCTCGTCAGCGGGATGCCCTACCACTTCGCCGGGTGCTGCCACCCGTTGCCGGGCGAGCGCATCATCGGCATCGTCACGACGGGCAAGGGCGTCACGATCCACGCCGCCGATTGCCACAGCCTGGAGGCCTTCTCGCAGACGCCAGAGCGTTTCCTCGACGTGGATTGGGACGAGACCGCCTCCGGCGCGCGCACCGGCCGCGTCCTGGTGGAAACGCGCAACCGGCCTTCGGCGCTCGCCGCCCTCACCGATGCGGTGGCGCGGCAGGACGGGGTGGTGACGGGGCTCAAGCTCCTCCACCGCGACGCCGACAGTTGCGAGGTGGCGCTCGACATCGAGGTGACGGACCTGCGGCACCTGGAGCGGATCATGGCCACCCTGCGCGGCCCTGTCGAGAATCTGCGGGTGGAGCGCGCGCGCGGATGATCCTCGGCATCGGTAACGACACGGTGGACATCCGCCGCATCGAGCGCACCCTGGAGCGCCACGGCGAGCGCTTCCTGGAGCGCGTCTTCACGCCCACGGAGCGCGCCAAGGCGGAGCGGCGGACGGAGCGCATCCGCGCTTCCACCTACGCCAAGCGCTTCGCGGCCAAGGAGGCGGCGTCCAAGGCGCTCGGCACCGGCTTCCGCGACGGCGTGTTCTTCCGCGACCTCGGCGTGGTCAACCTGCGGAGCGGCCAGCCGACCCTGGCGCTCACCGGCGGCGCGGCCGAGCGCCTCCTCGCCATCACCCCGCCCGGCCACACGGCGCAGGTGGCGCTGACCATGACGGACGAATACCCTTACGCCAACGCCGTGGTGGTGATCTCCGCGGTGCCGGCGGAAGGCCGGCCGGAACGCGGGCCGCCCGGGGGATCTCCGGAGATCGGCGGGGGGAGCAGCGCGTGAACAAGCTCGACATGGAAGGGCGCGTCGCGGTCGTGACCGGCGGCGCACGCGGCATCGGGTTGGCCATCGCCGAACGCGCGGCGGCGAGCGGCGCCCGCGTGGCGATCTGGGACATGGACGAGGCGGAGGCGCGGAGTGCCGCCGAGCGCCTGCGCGGCCACGCCGCCCGCGTGGACGTGGTTGACGCCGGGGCCATCGCCCAAGCCCTCGCGGCCACGGAGGCGGCGCTCGGCCCGGTGGACGTGCTGTTCGCCAACGCCGGGATCACCGGGCCGAACGCGCCCGTCGAGGACTACCCGATCGAAGACTGGCGCCGGGTGATCGAAGTGGACCTCACCGGCGTGTTCCTGTGCTGCCGCGCCGTGGTGCCGGGGATGCGGGCGCGGGACTACGGCCGGATCGTCAACATCGCCTCCATCGCCGGCAAGGAGGGCAATCCGAACGCGGCGGCCTACTCCGCGGCGAAGGCCGGCGTGATCGGCTTCACCAAATCGCTCGGGAAGGAGCTGGCCGCGACGCGGGTGCGGGCGAACTGCGTCACGCCCGCGGCGGCGGCGACCGACATCTTCAAGCAAATGACCGAGGCGCAGATCGGCTACATGCTGTCCAAGATCCCCGCCGGGCGCTTCGCGGCGGTGGAGGAGATCGCGGCGCTGGCCTGCTGGCTCGGCACGGAGGAGTGCAGCTTCTCGACCGGCGGCGTGTTCGACGTCTCGGGCGGCCGCGCGACCTACTGAGTCCGCTCCCGGAGGATCGCCAGCGCGCGTCGGAAAGCCTCGGCCATGCGCTCCCCCGGCACGGCGCCGGAGAACAGGACGTGGCCCGCGAGCGCGAAGCTCGGCACGCCGGAGATGCCGAGGCGGCGGAAACCCGCGTCTTCCGCGCGCACCTCGGCCGCGCCGTCGCCCGACGCGAGGAAGGCCGCTGCGTCCTCCAGCCCCGCGGCTGACGCGACTTCGGCCAGCACCGCGGCGTCGCCGACGTCGCGCCCGTCCTGGAAGTAGGCGCGGAACAGCGCTTCGGCCACGGCGTCCTGCGCCGCCGGCCCCGCTTCGCCGGCGCGGCGGATCAAGCGGTGCGCGTCCACCGTGTTCGGCGTGCGGCGCTGGCGGTCGAAACGGAACTCCAGCCCGACCGCGGCGCCGGCCGCCGCGACCTGCGCGTCCAGCTCGCGCGACCGCTCGGCGCTGCCGAATTTCGCGGCGCGGTAAGCGGCGCGCTCGACCCCCTCGGGCGGCATGTCGGGATTGAGCTGGAACGGGCGCCAATGCACGTCGAAGCGTTCGCCCTCGTCGGCGAGCCGCGCCAGCGCGTCCCCCAAATGCCGCTTGCCGATCCAGCACCAAGGGCAGATGGCGTCGGAAACGACGTCTATGCGCGACAGGGCGGCGGAAGCGGCGGCGCGCGGCGGTGCCTCGGTGGTCATGGGCGTGCTCCCGGCTGTGTCATTGCGCGGCGGCGGCGGGCCCCGGTGCCATGCGGCGGCTAGGCACGGCGCGCGCCACGCCGCCGTGGAGGTCGAGCACCCGTTCCCGCCACGCCGCCACGGGGTCGCCGTCTTCGAGCAGCTCGAAGTCGCTGCACACCCGCGCCCACTGGAAGGCGCCGAAGACGATGTAGTCGGCGTAGCAAGGCGCTTCGCCGCCCAACCAGGGCTGTTGGCCGAGCGTGACGCGCAGCGGGTGCAGCAGTTCGCGCCGGAACGCCCCCACCCGGTCGACACGGTCGGCGGAGACGCGCTCCAGCGGCATGCCGAAGCGCTGTTCGCGGCTCTCGCGGAAGTAGGCGCGGTCGCTGGGGGCGAGGAGGGGCGGGATGTCGGTCACCACCATGCGCGCGACCTGCGGGTGCAGCACGCCGTCCGCCCAGGCGTTGACGAAGCGCGAGACGGCACGGCCGCCCTCGCCATCGAACAGCGAGGGGCGATCGGGATAGCGGTCTTCAAGCCAGCAAGCGATGGCCCAAGAGTCGGCCACGACGCGCCCGCCGTCCACCAGCACCGGCACCTTGCCCTGGCCGGAGAACGCCAGGCGATCGGGCTCGGTGAAGCGCCACGGCACGGCTTCGGCGTCCAGCCCCTTGTGCGCCAGCGCCAAGCGGCTGCGCCAGCAGAAGGGGCTGAAGCGGCAGGCGGGATCCTCGCCCGCGAGGTCGTAGAGGGTTCGGCTCATGCGGCGCTCCTCGCCGCGCACTCTCCCCCGCGCCGCCGCGCCGCGCCAGGGGGCCCCGCCCGCGATGGGAGCCCGCTTCCCGTCAGCCCAACTCGATCACCGGGCAGGCGGGTTGGTCCGTCTCGAGCGTCTTGGGGTATTGCCGTTCGATCACGCCGGTTCCGGTGAAGTAGATGCAGCCGAGGACACGCCCGTTGTCACGCCATCCTGAGGTCACCAGGAGCTTCGCGGACGTCGTCCACAGGCCGCCGACGGCCAGAACCATGAACCCGAGGAGAACCCAGTCCGTCGGCTTCACCGATAACATCAGCCATCCCGATTTACGCCCTCGCATCGCCGTCATCGCCGCCTCCTGTGCTGGAGACGCGACTTTAACCAGCAAGTAAGCCTTGCCGCTCATCAAGGGCGCGTTTTGGTGGAGACGCTCAGCCGTTCGTCATCCCGCGCCGCCGCGAGGGCGGGTTCTCATGTACATTGCTCCGCGACGGCACCGGAGGGGATGGGCATGATCGTCGTACACCACCTGAACGACTCGCGTTCGCAGCGCATCCTGTGGCTGCTTGAGGAACTCGGCTTGCCTTACGAGATCGAGCGCTACCAGCGCGACGCGAAGACCCGGCTGGCGCCGCCCGAGCTGAAGGCGATCAGCCCGCTGGGCAAGTCGCCCGTCATCACCGACGCCGGCAAAGCTGTGATCGAGTCCGGCGCCATCATCGATTACCTGATCCGCCGGCACGGCGACGCGCGGCTGCAACCCGACCCGGCGACGCCCGCCTACGACGAGTACGTGCAATGGCTGCACTACGCCGAAGGCTCCGCCATGCTGCCGCTCATGCTGCACCTTTACGTCTCGCGCTTGGGTGAGGCAGGCGCGCCCCTGATGCCGCGCATCGAGAGCGAGCTGGCCAACCACCTTGGCTACCTCGACGCGTCGCTTCAAGGACGCGAGTACCTGGTGGGTGATGCGCTCACCGGCGCTGACATCCAGATGAGCTTCGTGGGGGAACTCGCGGGGCGGTACAACAAGCGGGTCGGATTTCCTGCCATGGAGGCGTGGGTTCAGCGCCTGCACGCGCGCCCCGCTTACCGGGCAGCGCTGGAGCGGGGCGGCCCGTACGCCTTCGCGCAGTGAACGGGCGAGGTGCGCCGTCGCCGCCGCCGTTTCAGCATCAAGGCGCCGGGAACACCGCGTCGGTCCGGCCCATCAGGCGGTAGGCGACCATGCCGATCCACTCCCGCGTGCCCCATTCGAACTCGCCCAGGCGCGCGGGGAGGGAAGCGTTGTACCAGACGTTGAGGCCGCGCCCGGTACGGTAGTTCACCGGCCAGGGCACCACGCTCCACCCGGCCTGCCGGAACACGCCGACGGATCGCGGCATGTGGCTCGCCGAGGTGACGAGGAGCCAGGTCTCACCCGGTTGCGGCTTCGCCAGCGCGCGCGTCAGCACCGCGTTCTCGTGCGTGTTGCGCGCCGCGGTCTCGAAGAGCATGCGCTCTGGCGGCACGCCCATGGCGGTCCAGAGCTGCCGCGCCACGTCCGCCTCCGTCAGCCCGCCGTGCAGCAACGCGCCCTGGCCGCCGGTGAAGACGAGCCGCGCGTCCGGATACCGGCGCACCAGCGCCACCGGCTCCGTCATGCGCTCGGCGGCGCCGTTCAGCGCCGGGATGCCGCGCGCCTCCGTCAGGTCCTGCTCCACTGCGCCGCCCAGCACCACGATGCCGTCCACCCGCGCGGGGGCCTCAGCGGGGCGGGGGAAGCGGTCCTCCAGCGGCATCTGCACCCAGACGTGCAGCGGCAGCAGCAGGAGCGAAAAGTAGAAGCCGAGCCCGGCCAGGATCGGCCAGCGCCCCCAACGGCGCCCCCGCCACACGGCGGCCAACCCCAGGAGCGCCAGCAGCAGCGCGAAGGTGCCGGGGCGCAGCGCCAGCCAGAGCAGCTTCGACAGGATGAAGAGGACGTCCGTCACAGCTCCAGCACACGCTCCGGCGAGGCGCGGCCGCGCAGCAGGTCCCACACTGCGAGCAGGTTGCCGCCGAGCCGCCCGGCGCGGTCCACGTGCGGCTCCGGCCAGGCGGCGCGAGCGGCGTTCATCGCGAGGTGCCGCAGCGCGCTCGGGAGCGCGTGGCCCCACGGGAAGCTGCCCTTGCGCGCGAGGTAGATCGGGTTCGCCACCTGCGAGTAGCCGAGCCGCCGCCCCGGCACCCGTCCCGACTTCACGCCGAGATGCACGCCGCGCGCGCCCTCCAACCGCAGGATGGCGCCATGCCGGCCGAGGCGGCGGGTGAAGTCGATGTCCTCGTACCAAGCGTAGAGCGGCAGGGCCTCGTCAACGCGGACGCCGTGCGTGCGCACCGGCGCCATCCGCACCGCCATGTTGCAGCCGTAGCCGTTGAAGTGCGGCGCGCAGGCGGTCGGGTCGGGAGGCGGGCGGTCGGCGGCGAGCAGCGCGCGGCCTTCGGCCACCGTCAGCCCCGGCCCCTTGGCCCCGTCGGCGATCACGGTGCCGTCCGTCACCACCGCGTCCGGCCGCGCCGTGAACACCGCCTCCGTGGCCGCGAGGTAGTCCGGCGCGGGCAGGAAATCGTCATCGAGGAAGAGCACCACGTCGCAGTCGTGCGCGGCGTCGAGGATGGCGTTGCGTTGGCGCGGGAGCCCGGCGGGGGCGGTCAGGAACTCCACGCCGGGCGCGGCGGCGCCCGGCACGTCCTCCGGCGAGACGTGGCAAACGATGACGCGGTCCGGGGCCCGCCGCTGCCGCCCGATCTCGGCCAGCGTCTCCGCCAGCACCGCGGCGCGGCCTCTGGTGGCGACTCCCACGGCGACGCGCACGGTCAGGCCGACCGATCGGAAAGGGGCGGCAGCGGCAGCCCTTCCGCGCTGCCCGGCGCGGTGAAGCCGGCCCAGCGCCCGCGCAGGCTCCCCACGTGGTGGCGCACCGCCACCGCGTCGCCGCGCGTGGCGCCCAGCACCGCGCCGCCGAGCGGTCGGACGAAAAAGGGCAGCCAAACCGAAGGCGGCACGCGGTGCCGTCGCAGCACGAAGCCCAAGCCCGTCCCGTACAGCCGCGCCCGTTCCGCCGCGGCCGAGGTCATCCGCTTGTCGGGATGCGCCACGCGCAGCTCCGGGTCGTACACCGCCTTGCGGCCGGCCGAGACGGCCCGCAGCACGAGGTCGTTCCCCTCGGCCGAGCCGAACGGCGTGCCGGGGCCGAGGCGCTCGTCGAAGCCGCCCAGCGCGAGCGCGGTTTCGCGCCGCAGGAACAAGTTGAACTCGATCACGCTGGTCCAGGCGTTGGCCGGAGTGATCGGGCCGCCGTGGCTCCGCCAGCGGCCGGAGCCGAGCCCCCCTTCGAGCGAGGCCGCCGGCCCGGTCAAGACGTGCAGCGCTGGATCGGCGGCGAAGGCCGCGTCCACCCGCGCCAGCACGCCCGGCGGATACAGGCAGTCGTCGTCAGGGAAGCCGACGATCTCGCCCCGCGCGTGCGCGAGGCCGAGATTGCGCGCATGGCAGGCATTGGCGCGGTCCGAGCGGTGCCACGCCAGCGGCAAGCGATCGGCGTAGCGCGCGACCGTCGGGGCGAGGCGATCGTCCCCGTTCTGGTCGACGACGATCGCCTCCGCGTCGGCGCGGCCTTGGGCGAGAAGGGAGTCGAGGAACTCCGCAACCTCGCCGGTGCGTCCGCGCGTGGCCATGATCAGCGAGAAGCGCACGGCGCCCCGCCCGGCGGCATGTGCTCGGAAACCACGCGGCGCATCGCGTCCCGGAACTCCTCGCGGGTGAAGCGCCGCGCGTTGGCGCGGCAGTCGGCGGCGGCGATGGCGGGCGACAGCGCCTCGAACCGCTCCACGGCGGCGACGATGGCCAGCGCCGACTGCTCCGCGAAGAACAGCCCCGTCGGCGCGTCCTCGGGCGGGGCGCGCAGGATGTCGCGCGCCCCGCCCTTGCCGTAGGCGATCACCGGCGTGCCGCAGGCCTGCGCTTCCACCATGGCGATGCCGAAATCCTCCTCGGCGGCGAAGACGAAGGCGCGTGCTGTGCGGACCGTCTCAACCAGCTCCGCCTGCCGGACCCGGCCGCGCAACTCGACGTTGGGGGCACCCGCCGCCGCGTCCGTCACCCGCTTCAACTCCGGCCCGTCGCCGAGCACGAGGAGGCGGCGCCCCGGCATGGCGCGGAACGCCTCCACCACCAAGTCCACCCGCTTGTAAGGCACCATGCGCGAAGCGACGACATAGTGGTCCCCTCGCGGCGGCGCCTCGCCGCCCAGCGGCGGTTCAAACGCCTCGACGTCCACGGGCGGATGCACCACCAGCGCTTCCCGCCGCCACGCCTTGCGGATGCGCTCGGCGATGTAGGCGGAATTCGCCACCAGCACGTCCACGCCGGCGGCCGAGCTGCGGTCCCACATCCGCAGCCGGTGCAGCAGCAGCCGTGTCAGCGCGCCCTTCGCGCCGCGCTCCATCCCGGACTGGCGCAGGTACTGGTGCTGCAGGTCCCACGCGTAGCGCATCGGGCTGTGGACGTAGCTCACGTGGAGCTGCCCCGGGCCGGTCAACACGCCCTTCGCCACCGCGTGGGAGGAAGAGACCACGAGATCGTAGCCGGACAGGTCGAGCTGCTCGATCGCCAAGGGCATCAGCGGGAGGTACAGGCGGAAGTGCCGGCGCGCGAAGGGCAAGCGCTGGATGAAGGTGGTGCGGACCGGCCTGCCGCGGAGGAAGCCGCGCTCGCTCCGCGGCAGGAAGTCGCAAACGGCGAAGAGGTCCGCCTCCGGCCAGATCTCCAGCAACTGCTCCACCACGCGCTCGGAGCCCGCGTAGCTGTCGAGCCATTCGTGGACCACCGCGACCCTCACCGCACGGCCTCCGGCGGCGCGGGCCGCAGTGCCAGCAGCCGCTCCGCCGCCGCGTGCCAAGAGAAGCGGGCCGCGCGCTCCAGGCCGCGGCGACGCAGGTCCTCCGCCAGCCCCTGCTCGCGCAGCAGCCGCTCCAACGCCCCGACTGGCCGGTGTGGCCCGCCGGCGGCGTCGAACCACAGCGCCGCGTCGCCGCAGACCTCCGGCACCGCCCCTGACGCGGCGGCGAGCACCGGGCAGCCGCAGGTCATGGCTTCCAGCGGCGGCAGCCCGAATCCCTCGTAGCGCGAGGGGAAGACGAGGCAGAGCGCGGCCTCGTACAACGCCCGCAGCTCAGCGTCCGTCACCCGCCCGAGCGCGACGACGGCAGCGCCGTCCGGATCGCCCGCGTTGCGGAACACCCCCGGATCGGCGGCGCCGGCCACCGCCATCCGCATTCCCCGCGCCGCGAGCAGCGCCGCCACCTCGGCCAAGCCGTCGAGTCCCTTGTGCGCGGCGCGCGTGCCCACCACCAACGCGAATCGTCGCGCCTCCAGGCCGTGCCGCGCCAGGACCGAAGTGTCGGCCGCTTCGCGCAGGATGTGCTCTCCGCCTTCCGGCACAACGCCGATCCGGTCCGGGTCGAGGCGGAGGCGATGGGCGAGGCGGCCGCGCGAGAATTCCGACACGGTGAGCACCCGCGCGCCGCCGCGCGGCAAGGCGCGGTGGAGCGCGCGGTACCAGGCCCGGAACGCGGCGGAGTAGGACTCCGGCGTGTCGAAGACGCCGGCGTCGTGGATCACAACCGCTTGCCGCCCGCCCGCCAGGAGTGGCGCCGTGTTGCCGAGGCTGACCAGCACCGAGCCGCGGGCGCGGCGCGGCAGCTCCGCCTGCTCCCAGGCTTGGCCGCGCAGCCGGCCGAACCGCTCGACGCCGAGGTGCGGAAAGGCGGACGCGTCGGCGCCCGCCGGCGCCAGCAGCCGCGCCGGCGGGCAAGCGCCCTCCGCCGCCATGCGGTCCAGCGCGCCCGTGACCTCGGAGGCGAAGCGCTGCACACCGGTGATCCGCTGGGTGAGGAAGCGGCCGTTGACGGCTATCGGCGTCACGGCACGCTCCCCGCCGCGCGCGGACGGAGCAGCGCGCGGGGCCGCCGCAGCAGGGCGCGCTCCTCCGCGTCGAGCGCGCCGAAGGCGAAGGCCGCGAAGCCCGCCAACGCCAGGCAGCCGACCGCGACGGGCGCGAGGAGGCCCGGCAAGGCCAGCGCCGCCGCCAACAACGCCAGCAATCCCGCGCCGGCTCCGGCGAGCGGCGCCGCCAAGCGCCTCGCCGCCCCGGCCGCCGCCGGGTGAAGCCGCGCCGCCAACGCGAGCTTGGCCCCGCAATCCACCGCCGCGCGCAGCGCCCACGCCGCCGCCGCGCCCTCGATGCCGGCGAGAAGCAACAGCGCGGCGCAGAGCGGCAGGAACACCACCGCCTCCGCCAGCGAGAGCAGCGCCGCGGCGTCCGGCCGCCCGATGCCGTCGAGCAGGCTCGCCGGGGCGAAGGCCGCGCAACTGAAGAAGATGCCCACGCCCAGGATGCGGAGCACCCCGGCGCTGTTCTCCGCGAACTCCACGCCGAGCCAGAGCCACAGGATGTCCCGCGCGCCCCCGACCAGCAGCAGGCAGGCCGGCAGGACCAGCGCCATGATGAGCAGCGCCCCGCGCCGCAGCAGCGCCGCGGCCTCGCGCGGGTCGGCGGCGAAGCTCGCGGCGATGGCGGGCAGCATGGTCTGCGCCACCGCCACCGGCAGCACCCAGGCGCGCAGCACGAGGTCGAGCGGCGTGGCGTAGTAAGCGACCGCGGCGAGCGACAGCAGCGCGCCGATGAGGAAGCGGTCGGCGTAGACCAGCGCCTGCGTCATCACGCCCGAAACGCTCATCCACCCTCCCATCCGCACGAGCGGCAGGGCAGGGGAGAGGCGCGGCAGGCGCCGCAACAGGCCCGGCAGCAGCGGCAGCGCCAGCCAGAGATAGGACAGCGTGTTCGCCAGCCGGCAGGCGATGAGGGCCAGCATCACCGCCGTCAGGCTGTCCCAAACGAGGAGAACCAGCACCGGGCCGAGATAGTAGAAAATGCTTACTGGAATCGTGACGAGGTTCGCCTCGCGGAAGCGCCGGTGGGCCGCCAGCACGCCCCAGAGCGCGGCGTTCACCACCACCAGGGGCGCCGCCGCGGTCAGCACACGCAAGCCACCGATCGCTTGCTCCCGCAAGGCGGGCGGCACCAGCAGCACGCGCTCCACCAAGGCCGGCACGCACCACCACAGCGCGAGGGCGGCGAGGAGGCTGATGCCGAGGAGCAGGGCGAGCGCGGCACCGACCAGTTCCGCGCTTTCCGCCGCGCGGCCGGCGCCGATCCGCTCGGCCAAGGCGCGGGTGAGGGCCTGGCCGACTCCGAGGTCGAACACCCCGAACACGCCCACCATGGCGAGGGCGAGGGTGAACAAGCCCCAACGCTCCGTGCCGAGCTGGCCGATCAGGACCGGGGTGAGCAGCAGCGCGAGCAGCAACGGCAAGCCGCGCCCCGCCGCGTTCCACGCCACGCCCGCGATCATGGACCGGCCGCCGCCGCCGCGGATTTCGGGTTCGCCCATGATGGGTTCTCGCAGCCTGTTGGGTTGGGCGGGCGTTCAACCTGCGCGACGCGGCCCCGTGCCGCGCCGCCGGGTGGCAGCGCGGCCGGGCGGGGTCAATAGGCGCCGCGGCGGCCCAGCACGGCCATCGGGGTCTTCAGCAGGATTCGCAGATCCCCGAGCAGGGTCGGATTTGCCACGTAGCGCAGATCCAGCGCCACCCGGGTGTCGTAGCTGGTGTCGCTCCGGCCGCTGACCTGCCACAGCCCGGTGATGCCCGGACGGACGGAGGCGTACAGCATCGCCGCGGCGGGGCCGTAATGGGTGGCGAGTTCCGCCGCCTGCACCGGGCGCGGCCCGACCAGGCTCATCTCGCCGCGCAGCACGTTGAGGAGCTGCGGCAGCTCGTCGAGGCTGCTGGCGCGGAGGAAGCGGCCCACCGCCGTCACGCGCGGGTCGCGCTTCAGCTTGCGCGTGGCTTCCCACTCCGCGCGCGCCTCCGGGTCGGCGGCGAGGATGGCCTCAAGTCGCTCGGCGGAGTCCACCACCATGGAGCGGAACTTCAAGCAGCCGAAGCGGCGGCCGCCGCGGCCGACCCGCTCGTGCGCGAAGAGCGCCGGGCCGCCGTCCGCCTTCACCAGGGCCGCGACGACGAGCAGCAACGGCAGCAGCACCGCCACCAACCCGAGCGCGCCGGCGATGTCGAACAGCCGCTTCAGCGCCGGCCGCAGCACGGGGCGGGCGGCCGACAAGCGCCGGCCCACCTCCGGGAACAGCCGGTCCGCCTGGAGCGGCATGGCGGCGGCGCTTGATGTCGCCATGGGCACTGCGCGCCCGGCCGCCTGGGGCCGGAGGGCACGGTACGTTTCCACGCCGAGCATGGCCAACCTCTGATCTCCTGTCTGCCGCGCGTCGTTCGTCCTGCGCGGCGTTCGTTGTCCAGGCGCCCCGTCCCCGCCGGTGTCGGCCGAGGGCTGGGCCGCCCGCGTCAAACGCATGTTCCTCCCGGGCCAGCGCCGGATTGCGACTCGGTTGCGGCCTTATTGTGGCGTGAGGGCCGGCCGCCGACGGGCCGCCGCCACCCGGTCGCGGCGGGCTTGCTCCGGGCGGAACACGACGGGACGCGGGTAGGGTGGCGTTGGCGGGGAAGGATGGAAGCGGCGTTGGGCATCGAGACCGCGAAAACAGCCGCGTTGCAGGTTGCACGCAAGACTGGGCCAGGAGGCGCGGCCCGAGCCGTAAGCCACGGCGAGCCGTGCCCGCACGCGCCGGACGACCCCGCCGCGGGGTCATCCGGAGAAGCGGAAAATCCTTACAATTTGAAGTGAGTGGCGGCGCGAGGCGCCGAGGCCGCCGTCAGCCCCACTCGGTGACGCGGATGTGGATTCGGCCAGGCCCCACCAGCCGCGGTCGCGGAATCAGCGCGGCTATGTGCCCGCGCAAACGGTCGGCGCCTTCCGCCAGCAGCCCCGACAGCGCCTCGCTCTCAGCCGGAGGCAGGGAGCCAAGCTTGCGCCCGGCCGGGGACCAAGCCTCCAACTTGCCGCTACGGACGCCTTGGCGCAGCACGACGGGGTCGCCGACGCACAGCGCGCCTTCTCCGGGGCGGGGTTCCGAGGCTTCGGTCAGGTAAGTGAGCACGCCCGGATCGCCCGGCATTTCCTTCCCTCTCATGCACAAGGAGATGCTCGAAGGCGCGGTTGCGATCCATCACAGGCCCATGACCTTTTCGTAACTCCGATCGAGGTTGGGCGAGCTTCTAAACCGTAACGATCATCAAGCGCGCGCTATATCGCTCACAAGTCGTCCTAATGCAAGCGAAGCGGTCAACCCGGGAGACTCAATCCCGAAAAGGTTGATAAGGCCCGGTATGCCGTGCCGCTCCGGCCCCTGTATCACGAAGTCCTGGGCCGGCGCGCCCGGCGGCACCGTCTTCGGCCGGATGCCGGAGTAGCCCGGCGCCAGCGCGCCGTCCGGCAAGGCGGGCCAGTAGCGGCGGATGGCGGCGTAGAAGCTCTCCCCGCGGCGGGGGTCTACGTCGTAACCGATGCCGTCCACCCACTCCACGTCCGGCCCAAACCGGGCCTGCCCGCCGAGGTCTATGGTGAGGTGGGTTCCGAGTCCGCCCGGAACGGGCACAGGGTAGACCAAGCGAGAGAAGGGGTTGCGCCCAGTCAGGGTGAAGTAGTTGCCCTTGGCGTACCAAGCGCCGGGCACGGCGTCCTCCGGCATTCCCTGGAGGGTGCGGGCCAGCCGCGGCGCGTGCAGGCCGGCCGAGTTGACCAGGGTGCGGCACCGCAACTCTGTGGGCTCGGCGCCGCCGACCGCGATCTCGATGCCGTCGGCCCCGACCCGCCCGGACGCCACGGGGCTGTGGAAGGCGAACACCGCCCCCGCGTTCTCCGCGTCGCCCTGGAGCGCCAGCATGTAGGCGTGGCTGTCGATGATGCCGGTGGAAGGCGAGAGCAGGGCCGCCGTGCAGGACAGGGCCGGTTCCATCGCCACCGCCTCCTCCCGCCGCAACAGCGCGAGGTCGGGCACCCCGTTGGCGGCGGCGCGGCCCTGGATGGCTTCGAGCTTGCCCGCTTCTTCCTCGTTCGTCGCAACGATGAGCTTGCCGCACCGGGCGTACGGGACGCCGCGATCCTGGCAGTACTCGTAGAGCATGTGCTTGCCCTCGACGCAGGCCCGCGCCATCAGGCTGCCGGCGGGGTAGTAGATGCCGGCGTGGATCACCTCGGAGTTGCGCGAGGAGGTCTCGGTGCCGATCCCTTCCGCCGCGTCCAGCACCAGCACCTCGCGCCCGTCCAGCGCCAAGGCGCGTGCCGCCGCCAAGCCGACGACGCCGGCCCCCACCACAACGCAATCGAACTCGTCCATCCTGCCCCTGCCCGTCGAAGCCGGCCGTTTCGAGACCGCCGCGTCAGCGGCCCTGGAACACCGGCGTCCGCTTTTCCCGGAAGGCGCGAAGGCCTTCCTTCAGATCTTCGCTCTCCTTGCACGCCGCCGCCCGCACCTCGAGCGCCGCCACGTCCAGGGCGCCGCGCGCGATCTCGTCCAGCGCCCGCTTCATGCCTTGCACGGCGAGCGGCGCCAGGGCGGCGATGCGTTCCGCCAGCGCGTCCACCCGTGCGTCCAGTTCCTCCGCCCGCGCCACCTCCGTCAGGTAGCCGATCCGCAGCATCTCCGCCGCGCCGAGGCGCTCCCCCGTCAGGAACAGGCGCTTGGCGGCGTTGAGGCCGAGCCGCGACACGTAGCGGCGCATCCCAGCCTCGTAGTAATGCACGCCGAGCCGGCCGGCCGGCATGAACATTTCGATAGCATCATGGCCAATGCGGAAGTCGCAGGCCAGCGCCAAATCGGTCGAGCCGCCGTACACGCCGCCGTTGAGCCGGCAGATGGTGGGCACGCGGCAGCTTTCCAGCCGGTTCGTCAGGGCCTCGAAGCTCGGCACGCCGCCCGCGCTGCCGCCGCCGTCGGCCTGCTCGGCCAAGTCGCCGAGGTGGTAGCCGGCGCTGAAAGCCCTGCCGCTGCCGGTCAGCACCAGCACGCGCACCGCGGGGTTCGCGTCCACCTCATCGAGCAGGCGCAGCAGCACGGGGATGTCCTCCGGCTGCACGCGGTTCATGTGCCGGGGCCGGTTCAGCCGGACCGTGGCGCGCGCGCCCTCCACGGCGAGGCTCGGCACGCCGCCCTCCGTCCGGGCCTCGGTGGTGGCTGCGGCGCTCATTGGCATTCCTCCCGCTCTCGCGGCCTATGTGCGGGGCGCGGGGCGGCCGGGCAAGGTGCTGGCGCGGCGGCGCGGGGAGGGGCACCATCGGGCGAACGAGGGAGAGGAGGCGCCCCATGGCGGACCTGCCGCGACGGGTGGAGATCGCCGAGGAAGGCCCGCGCGAGGGCTTTCAGATCGAACCCGGCCCGATACCGACCGCCGACAAGGTCGCGCTGATCGACGCCCTGGCCGACACCGGCCTGCGCCACATCCAGATCTGCTCCTTCGTCAACCCGCGGCTGGTGCCGGGCTGGGCGGACGCGGAGGCCGTGGCCGCCGGCTTCACTCCGCGCCCCGGCGTGCGCTACGTGGCGCTCTGGTTCAACGAGAACGGCCTGAAGCGGGCACTGGCGTTCCGCGACCGGTTGGCGATCGCCGGCTCCGTGTCGCTCTCCGCCTCCGACGCCTTCTCGGTGAAGAACCTCAACCGCGACCACGCGGCCAACCTCGACGCCATGCGGAAGATGACGGCGGCGCACCGGGCGGCCGGCGTGCCGGTGACGCGGGTCGGCGTCATGGCGGCCTTCGGGTGCAACTACCAGGGCGACATAACGCCGGAACAGGTGGTGCGGACGGTGGCGGACGGGCTGGAGGTGGCGGTCGAAGCGGGCGAAACGATCACCGACGTCTCGCTCGCCGACACCATGGGCTGGGCGACGCCGATCCGCATCGAGCGCGGCGTCGGCGCGGTGCGCGAGCGGTGGCCCGATCTCCGCATCGGCCTGCACCTGCACGACACCCGCGGCCTCGCGGTGGCGAACGCGCACACCGGGCTGCGGCTCGGGGTGGAGCGCTTCGACACCACCGTGGGCGGACTCGGCGGTTGCCCCTTCGCCGGGCAGAAGGGCGCGGCGGGGAACATCTGCACGGAGGAGCTTGTGCTGCTCTGCGAGGAGATGGGCATAGCGACCGGCGTGGACTTGGACGCGCTGATCGAGGTGGGCCGCATGGCCGAGCGCATCGTCGGCCACGCCCTGCCGAGTGAACTGCTCCGCGCCGGCAGCTTGGACGCTTTCCGCCGGAAGCAAGCGGCATGAGCGAGGCGGCGGAAGACGAGAACGTCGTCGCGCTCCGGCCGGGGCCGTCGCCGGCCAACGACCAAGCCGAGGACCCGCCGAGCACCGAGCCGCGGCCGCTCGCCGGGCTCCGGGTGCTGGAGTTCAGCCACACCATCATGGGCCCCTGCGCCGGGATGGTGCTGGCCGACCTCGGCGCGGAAGTGGTGAAGATCGAGCCCGCGCCGGACGGCGACCACACCCGCCGCCTGCCGGGCTTTGCCTCCGGCTTCTTCGCCTGCTTCAACCGCAACAAGCGCAGCCTCGCCCTCGACCTGAAGCGTCCCGAAGGCCGAGCGGTGGCGCACCGGCTGGCGATGAGCGCGGACCTCGTGCTGGAGAATTACGGGCCGGGCACCATGGAGCGCCTGGACTGCGGCTGGGAACGACTCTGCGCCGCCAACCCGCGCCTCGTGTACTTGGCGCTGAAAGGCTTCCTCGCCGGCCCCTACGAGCACCGCCCCGCGCTCGACGAAGTGGTGCAGTTCCAGGCCGGGCTGGCCTACATGACCGGCCCGCCGGGGCGACCCTTGCGCGCCGGCGCTTCCATCATCGACATCCTGGGCGCTGTTTTCGGCGTGGCCGCGACTCTGGCGGCGCTGCGCGAACGGGACGCGACCGGCCGCGGCCAGCGCGTCTCCTCCGCCCTGTTCGAGAGCGCGGTGTTCCTGATGGGCAGCCACATGGCCGGCCTCGCCGCCACCGGCGAGCCGCCGCCGCCCATGCCCGCGCGCCGCGGCGCCTGGGGCATCTACGACGTGTTCGCCACGGAAGGGGATGGCCAGATCTTCATCGGCGTGACGAGCGACGGGCAATGGCGCCGCTTCTGCGATGCTTTCGGCCTCGGTGACATGGCGAACGACCCGCGCCTCGCCACCAACGCCCTCCGCGCCGCAGCGCGCGAGTGGCTGATCCCAGCGCTCGGCGAGGTCACGGCGGCGCTGCCGCAGGAGGAGGTCGCGCGCCGCTGCGAAGCCGCCGGCATCTCTTGGGCGCCAGTGGGCAAACCCGCCGACCTCTTCGCCGACCCGCACCTCCTCGCCGGCGGCGGCCTGCTGCAAACGGCCATCGCCGCGATGGGCGGCGGGGAGGCGGTGGGACTGCCGAACCTGCCGCTGGAGTTCGGCGCCGGTCGCGCCCGCGCCGGACTCTCGCGCCAGCCGCCGCGCATGGGCGAGCACTCTGCCGAGGTGCTTACCGAGGCGGGGTTCGGCGCCGACGAGATCGCGGCGCTGGTCGCGTCCGGCGTCGTTTCCGCGACGGAGGTTGGGCATGAGTGACGGATGGCGTCCTGGGCGGCGCGGCTTCCTGCTCGGCGCCGCTGCGCTGGGTAGCGGCGCCGGCGCGGCGCGGGCGCAAACCGCCGGCTTCGCGCCGAGCCGCCCCGTGACCCTGGTGGTGAACTCGCCGGCCGGCGGCAGCACCGACTTCAGCGCGCGCTTGGTGGCGGAGCCCTTGTCCGCGCGCCTCGGCGTGCCGGTCGTGGTGGAGAACCGGCCCGGCGGCGCCGGCGTGGTGGGCGTTCAGCACGCCGCGCGCGCCAGGCCGGACGGGCACACGTTGCTGGTCGGCTACTCCGGCACCATCACCGGCTGGCCTCCGGTGCGCGGCACCGCCGACTTCGACCCGCAGCGCGACTTCGCGCCCATCGCCCTGCTCACCGAGGCGCCGCAGGTGATGATGGTGCATCCTTCCGTGCCGGTCGCGACGCTCCCCGAGTTCATCGCCCACGCCAAGGCGCGGCCGGGCCAGCTCGCCTACGGCTCCTCAGGCAACGGCTCCTTGCAGCACCTCGGCACGGAGCTGCTGAAGCACCGCACGGGGATCGACCTGCTGCACGTCTCCTACCGCGGCACCGGCGAGACGATCGCGGATTTCCTGTCCGGACGGTTGCAGTTCTACATGACCACGCCGCCGCCGGTGCTGGCCTCCGTCCGCGAAGGCAAGCTGCGCGCCATCGCCATGGCCTCCCCGCGCCGGCATCCCTCCCTGCCGGACGTGCCGACCACGGCGGAAGCCGGGCTGGCGGACTACGCCGCGGAGGCCTGGTTCGGCCTGTTCGCGCCCATCGCCACGCCGCCCGAGATCATCGCCCGCTACGCCCGCGAGGCCGAGGCGGTGCTGTCCGAGCCGGCGGTGGCGAACCGCGCCCTGGAGGCCGGCGCCTTCGCGCGCTTCGAGGACCCGGCGACGCTGAAGGCGCGGGTGGAGCGGGAAACGGCGTCCTGGACGGCGCTGGTGCAGGCAGTGGATATCAAGTCGCCTGTGAAATACGCAGATTTCAAGCGGGTTCGGGTCGCTCCATCGGGCGTGGCCCGGTGCAGCGCGTTGCCCGGATCAAGCTGAGCAGGAACGCAAAGAGCCAAGCGAGCCAGGCCCGGAGCAGCCGGAGGTTGTGGCCCGCGGCGGCGAGGATGACGTTGGCGGCGTCGCCCTGCGTGCCGAGCAGGAAGTTACGGCCGAGCAGGCCATCGCTCTTCATGTGGCCGATGACGGGCTCGATGGCGCTGCGTCGCCGCCGCTCGCGGCGGATGGTCGGGGTGACGCCGCGCTTCTGGCCGGAGAGGATGACGCGGGCCCGGTCGGCATCGTGGCCACGGTAGCCGCGATCCACGTAGGCGCGCTCGATCTCGACGCTGGTGAGGCGCTCGGTCTGGGCGATCTGGGCGGCGAGGGTGTGCCCGTTGTAGGGGTTGCCCGGCAGGGCCCTGGCGCCGAGGACGAACTGGCCGCCCGGGGCCTGGGCGTTGGTGGTGGCGATCGGGACCTTCACGCCGAACTCGTAGCGGGCGTGTGCCTTGCCCTTGCCGATGCACTCCACCTCGGGGGCGTGCAGCGAGTACAGCTTGTCGCGGCCGCGGTCCTCGCGCCGCTGCCGCAGCAGGCGGCCGATGAGCCCGAGCGGCCCGGCCAAGGCGGCCTCGGCCTGCGCATCGCCCGCGATCTTGCGGCCGATGTCGCGGAACAGCCGCCCGAGCCAGGTGCGGAGCTGCCGGACCTGCCGCTCGGCCTGGCGGCGACGGCCGGAGTGGATCAGCCTGGCCGCCTCGCGCCGCGCCCGCTTCGCCACCCGCAGGTAGGACTGCCGCAGCCCGACCCCGTGCCGCCGGGCGAGGCGCACCAGGATCTCGATGCCGCGGTGGAGCGGCTTGCTGTCGGTCGGGTGCGTCACCGCCTTGGGTGCGACCGTGGTGTCGATGGTGACGCGGCGGAGGTGCTTCTCCTCGACGGCGCCGCATCGCTGTGCCGCGGCCAGGCTCTCGGTCAGCAGCACCTCGGGCCGCTCGGCGCCGATCCGCTGCCGCCAGCGGGTCATCGAGGAGCGGTCCAGCGGCAGGCCGTGCTGGAAGTGAACCTCGCCGCAGAACAGCTGCGCATACGGACTGCTGCGGAAATAGGTCTGGGGTGTCACCGTAGGTCGGTGGGAGGACGCCGCATTTCCTCGCCATGATGGTGCGCGCCCGCGCGCGGGTGATCTGTCGAGGTATCGCGTGCACACCGCCCCGTCCGAGAGGCCGTCCATGTGCTTGAGCAGGTGCAGACCGGCCATGGGGCGCGTCGGCAGGCCGGGACGACCGATCCCATCCGTGTGGAGGGGCCCGAACGCCGCCTCGAACCGGCCCCAGTCGATCAGCCCGGCCAGGCGCACCAGCGCATGCCGCGGGTCCACCAGGGTCTGCAACCGCGCGCGGAAGAGATCCTCCTGCGGCTCGGCCGCGGGCTGCTTGGGGCGCATCGCCGGGCTCCCTGCCAGGGTGCCGCGGAGCGAATCACGCCACATCCCAAGCCGCAACCGCC
>CADCTL010000101.1 GCA_902805625.1 uncultured Acetobacteraceae bacterium | reverse complement strand
GGGCAACGGCCACGCCACGACCTACCGGGCGCTGCTCAAGGCCTTCGCCGAGCGCGGCCATGACGTGCTGTTCCTGGAGCGCGACGTGCCCTGGTACGCGGCCCACCGCGACCTGCCCGACCCGAAGTTCTGCCGGCTGGCGCTCTACCCGGACCTCGCCGGCCTCGAAGCGCACCGCCGCGCGATCGCCGAGGCCGACGCCGTGGTCGTCGGCTCCTACGTGCCCGAAGGCGTCGCGGTCGGCCGTTTGGCGCAGGAATGGGCGAGCGGCGCCACCGCCTACTACGACATCGACACGCCGGTGACGCTCGCCAAGCTCGCCCGCGGCGACGAGGAGTACCTCTCCGCAGCGCTCATTCCCGGCTTCGACCTGTACCTGTCCTTCACCGGCGGGCCGACGCTCGACCTGCTGGAGCGCCGCTACGGCGCGCGCGGCGCCCGCGCCCTCTTCTGCTCGGTTGACCCCGCGATTTACCGGCCGCTGCCCGACGCGCCGCGGCGCTGGGACCTCAGCTATCTCGGCACCTACAGCCCCGATCGCCAGCCGACGCTGGAGCGCTTGCTGATCGAACCCGCCCGCCGCGCGCCGGAACGGCGCTTCGCGGTGGCCGGGCCGCAGTACCCGGCCGAGATCGAATGGCCCGCCAACGTCGAACGTCTGGAGCACGTGCCGCCCGCCGACCACCCCGCCTTCTACGCCGCGAGCCGCTTCACCCTTAACGTCACCCGCGCCGACATGGTCCGCGCCGGCCACAGCCCCAGCGTCCGGCTGTTCGAGGCCGCGGCCTGCGGCACGCCCATCCTGTCCGACGCCTGGGAAGGCCTCGACGCGATCCTCGCCCCCGGCGACGAGATCGCCCTCGCCGAAGCGCCGGAGGACGTCCTGGCGGCCCTCGACTGGCCGGAGGAACGGCGCCGCACCGTCGCCCGGGCGGCGCGGGCGCGCGTGCTGGCCGAACACACCGCGGCGCACCGCGCCGGCGAACTCGAAACCCATCTCCGCGACGCCATCGCGCGGCGGCAAGGCCGGCGCCGCTCCGCCGACGCCCGCCCCGCAGACGCACAGGTGAGCTTTTGAAGAACGGCAAGACACGCCAAGTCGTCGTCGCCGGGGGCGCCGGCTTCCTCGGGTCGCACCTCTGCGACGCGCTGCTCGCGGAAGGCGCGCACGTGGTCTGCGTGGACAGCTTCCGTACCGGTCGGCGGGAGAACCTCCGCCACCTCTCGCGCGAGCCGCGCTTCGACCTGGTGGAAGCGGACGTCATCGGTCCCTTGCCAACGCGCCTCCGCGCCGACGCCGTGTTCAACCTCGCCTGCGCCGCGTCCCCGCCGCACTACCAGGCGGACCCCGAGCACACGATGCTCACCAGCGTGATGGGCACGCGCAACCTGCTGCGGCTGGCGGAGGCGTGCGGGGCGCGCTTCCTCCAGGCCTCGACCAGCGAGGTCTACGGCGACCCGGAGAGCCACCCCCAGTGCGAGACCTACTGGGGCAACGTCAACCCGACCGGGCCGCGCGCCTGCTACGACGAGGGCAAGCGCGCCGCCGAGGCCCTCGCCTTCGACTTCGCCCGCGCCGGCCGCGCGGAGGTGCGCGTGGCGCGCATCTTCAACACCTACGGCCCCCGGATGCGCGCCGACGACGGCCGCGTCGTCTCCAACGTGGTGACGCAGGCCCTGGCCGGCGACGACATCACCGTCTACGGCCAGGGCTGCCAAACGCGCTCCTTCTGCTACGTCTCGGACATGATCGACGGGCTGCTGCGCCTCATGGCGCACGAGGGCAACCCGCCCGGCCCGGTCAACCTCGGCAACCCCAACGAACTCACGGTCGGCGACCTCGTTCAACGCGTCATCGTCCTCACGAAGTCCCGCTCGAACGTGGTGAACCGACCCTTGCCAGAAGACGATCCGCGCCGGCGCCGCCCGGACATCTCGCGCGCCGGGACCCTGCTCGGCTGGGCGCCGCGCACCCCGCTCGAAGCCGGCTTGCGCGCCACCATCGCCTGGTTCGCCGAAGAGGCGCAGCGGGCGGCGAGCGCGCCGGCGCCGCCGCGGAGAACCGCCGCGCCCCGCCCGATGCGGGTGGGGCTGGGCTGAGGTGAGCGGCGGCGACGCGGCGACGCGGGAAGCCGAAGAGAGCCTACCGGACCCCGAGGACGAGGTGCAAAGCGCGGCGGTCGGGACCTCCAGGCCCCGCCTCCTCGGTGTGCTGGGGCCGGGGCTAATTATTGATCCGGCCTGGGCGATCTTGA
>CADCTL010000100.1 GCA_902805625.1 uncultured Acetobacteraceae bacterium | reverse complement strand
GGACAGCCGGAGTCGAAGCGCGTGCTGCGGCTCGAGAACGTCAACGGCATGCTCGAGGTGATCTACGACGAGGCGATGCCTAGCACGATGGGGCTGGGCAGCGGCGGCACCCCGCGCTTGGTGCAGGGCGGCGGCGGCATGTACAGCGTCGAGTACGGTCCCCGCTGACCCTCGCGGCGCTGCGCCTCGCCGATCGTCGGCGGGGTTCAGCGCGTCGGGCGCGGCGGCGTTTCGGAGTAGTCGTAGAAGCCGCGCCCGGACTTCCGCCCGAGCCAACCGGCCTCCACGTATTTCGCCAGCAGCGGGCAGGGGCGGTATTTCGGATCGCCCAGGCCCTCGTGCAGCACGCGCATCACGCTGAGCAGCGTGTCGAGGCCGACGAAGTCCGCCAGCTCCAGCGGACCCATCGGGTGGTTGGCGCCGAGCTTCAGGCCGGCGTCGATGGAGGCCACGTCGCCGACGCCCTCCATCAGCGCGTAGATCGCCTCGTTCAGCATCGGGCAGAGCACGCGGTTGACGATGAAGGCCGGGTAGTCCTGCGCCACCGCCACCGTCTTGCCCATGCGCTCCGCGAGGGCGCGCACGGCCTCGAAGGTCGCGTCCTCGGTGGCGAGGCCGCGGATGATCTCGACCAGGCGCATCATTGGCACGGGGTTGAAGAAGTGCATCCCGATGAAGCGGCCCGGCCGGTCGGTGGCCGCCGCCAGACGGGTGATCGGGATGGAGGAGGTGTTGGAGGCGATCAGCGCGTCCGGCCGCAGCACCGGGCAGAGCGTGCCGAAGATCTTGAGCTTGACCTCCTCGCGCTCCGTCGCGGCTTCGATGACGAGGTCGCAGTCGGAGAAGGCGGCGTAGTCGGTGCCGGTCTTGATGCGGCCCAGCGCCGCGTCGCGGTCGGCGGCCTGGATGCCGCCCTTGGAGACCTGCCGCTCCATGTTCTTCGTGATGGTGGCGCGCGCCTTGTCGAGCGCCGCCGCCTCCACGTCGAGCATGAACACGTCCAGGCCCGAGAGCGCCGCCACGTGGGCGATGCCGTTGCCCATCAGGCCGGCGCCGACCACGCCGAGCTTGTTGATCTCCGCCGCCATCGCCCGCGCCGCTACTTCTTGTCGAGCTCGGAGGAGAGCTCCGGCATCACCTTGAACAGGTCGCCCACCAAGCCGTAGTCGGCGACCTGGAAGATCGGCGCCTCCTCGTCCTTGTTGATGGCGACGATGACCTTGCTGTCCTTCATGCCGGCGAGGTGCTGGATGGCGCCCGAGATGCCAACCGCGATGTAGAGCTCCGGCGCCACGATCTTGCCGGTCTGCCCCACCTGGTGGTCGTTGGGCGCGTAGCCGGCGTCCACCGCGGCGCGGGAGGCGCCCACCGCCGCGCCGAGCTTGTCCGCCACCGTTTCGACCAGGTGGAAGTTCTCGGCCGAGCCCATGGCGCGGCCGCCGGAGATGACGACGCGCGCCGCGGTCAGCTCCGGCCGCTCGCTCTTGGCGATCTCGGCGCCGACAAAGGAGGAGACGCCGGGATCGTCCGCCGCCTGCGCGTCCTCGATCGGCGCGTTGCCGCCTTCCGCCGGCACCGGGTCGAAGGAGGCGGCGCGGACGGTGAGCACCTTCTTCTCGTCGGCCGTCTTCACGGTCGCCAGCGCGTTGCCGGCGTAGATGTAGCGGCGGAAGGTGTCCGGACCTTCCACGCCGGCGATCTCGCTGATCACCTGCACGTCGAGCAGCGCGGCGACGCGCGGCATGACGTTCTTGCCGCCGGCGCTCGCCGGGGCGACCAGGTGCGTGTAGTTCGGCGCCAGCGACACCAGCAGCGCCGCGGCGGGCTCCGCCAGCCCGTGCTCGTAGGCGGGGCCGGTGGCCTTCAGCACCTTGGGCACGCCGGGCAGCTTGGCCGCGGCGTCGGCGCCCTCGGCGCCTAGCACCAGGACGTGGACCTCCTTGTCGATCTGCCCGGCGGCGGCGACGGCGCAGCGCGTGGGCTGGCTGATCTCCGAGCCCGTTTGGTCGGCGAGGACGAGGACCGGCATCTCAGATCACCTTCGCTTCGTTGCGCAGCTTCTCGACGAGTTCAGCCACCGAGCCGACCTTCTTGCCGGCCTGGCGCTTCGGCGGCTCCTCCACCTTCAGCGTGGAGAGGCGCGGCGCGGGGTCCACGCCGAGGTCGGCGGGCGTCACCGTCTCGATCGGCTTCTTGCGCGCCTTCATGATGTTGGGCAGCGAGGCGTAGCGCGGCTCGTTCAGCCGCAGGTCGGTGGTGACGATGGCGGGCAGCT
>CADCTL010000099.1 GCA_902805625.1 uncultured Acetobacteraceae bacterium | reverse complement strand
GCTTGGTAGGTCGGATCGTCGGTGGCGATGCGCCAATCGGCGCCGGGCTTCATCACCCGCGCCACGACTGGCAGCAGGGCCGGATGCACGAAGCGCCGCTTGGCGTGTCGCGCCTTGGGCCAAGGGTCCGGGAAGAGCAGGAACAGCCGGTCCAGGCAAGCGTCGGGCAGCGCCGCCAGCAGCCGCCGCGCGTCCGCGTCCCAGAGCAGCAGGTTGCCGGGCAGCGGCGCCGTTTCCTCGCCGCCCTCCGGCACCAGCCGCGAGAGGAGGGAGCAGAGGCCGTTCTCGAACACCTCGCAGGCGATCAGCCCGGCGCGCGGATGCGCGGCGACCTGCGCCAGCGCGTGTTCCCCGCCGCCGAAGCCGACCTCCAGCCAGAGCGCGTTCACTGAGGCGGGAAAAGCCGCGCGCGGGCCGGCGGCGACTTCGGGCGAGAGGCGGAGCCGCGGCAGCGTGACTTCCATGAGCCGTTGCTGGCGCGCGCGCAGCGGGTGGCCGCGGCGGCGGCCGTAGAGGCGGTCCGGGATGCCTTCGGGGGTCGCGTTGGTCGTCGTCATGCCACGCCTGAGAAGGAGAGGTGCGCCGGCCGCGTCAAGCGTCACCTAAGCGCTGCATCCAAACTCTCGTCCGGCAGCAGCCACGGTAACTGCGTGATGAATTCGACCGCTACGACATCCTTCCGGGGCACGCCGCCGTGCCGAGGAAAACTGTCCGTGAACCCGAAACTGAACGGAGAGGTGAAATGCGGACCGGCGGGTTCCGCGTAGGACTTGGCGAAGTCGCCGACGAAGCAAAACCAACCTCCGTATTGGCGGAGGCCGTCGCCGACCGGCCCCCAATCAAAGGCTTCTTGCTCCTTGTTGGCGTCTATGCCGAGCCGTTCCAAGAGGCCCAGGAACTCCGCCGGGAACGCTGCCGATCGCTGAAGCGCGAAGTTTCGGCAGAGTGGGCACCCGCAAACATCGGCGTCGCCCTGCGCGACCGTTTGATAGTAGGCCACGGTGGCGGCGCGGTCGTGCCGCACCGTCCAGCCGTCCACTTCCAAGATTTCCAGCGCGGGTCCGCTCAGCGGTGGAAGGCCCGCTTCAGCTCCTCCGCCAGGTCGGTCTTCTCCCAGGTGAAGGTGTCGGCCGACGCGTCGGGGGTGCGGCCGAAGTGGCCGTAGGCGGAGGTGGGGGCGTAGATCGGGCGGTTCATGCGGAGGTGTTCGCGGATGCCACGCGGCGAGAGGTTGACCATCTCGTTCACCACCCGCGCCAGCTTCTCCTCGTCCACGTCGTGGCCGGTGCCGTGCAGGTCGAAATACACCGAGAGCGGCCTGGACACGCCGATGGCGTAGGAGACCTGGATGGTGCAGCGCTCCGCCAGCCCGGCCGCGACCACGTTCTTGGCGAGGTAACGGCAGGCGTAAGCGGCGGAGCGGTCCACCTTGGTCGGGTCCTTGCCGGAGAAGGCGCCGCCGCCGTGCGGGGCCGCGCCGCCGTAGGTGTCCACGATGATCTTGCGCCCGGTCAGGCCGCAATCGCCGTCCGGCCCGCCGATCACGAACTTGCCCGTCGGGTTCACATAGAACTCGTCGTCCGGGCACATCCAGCCGGAGGGGAGCAGGCTCTCCACGATCGGGCGCAGCATGCGCTTGATCTCGGCTTGGTCCAGCCGTTCCTCGTGCTGGGTGGAGACGACGATGGAGGTGCAGCCGACCGGCTTGCCGTCCACGTAACGGAGCGTCACCTGCGATTTGGCGTCGGGCAGCAGGCCCTGCACCGCCGCGTCGCCGGCACGGCGCATGTCGCGGACGCGGCGCAGGATCTCGTGGGCATAGTAGAGCGGCGCCGGCATCAGCTCCGGCGTTTCGCGGCAGGCGTAGCCGAACATGATGCCCTGGTCGCCGGCGCCCTCGTCCTTGTTGCCGGAGGCGTCCACGCCCATGGCGATCTCGGGCGACTGGGCGTGCAGGTGGCACTCGACCTTGGCGTTGCGCCAGGAGAAGCCCTCCTGGTCGTAGCCGATCTCCCGCACGGCTTGGCGGGCGAGTTCCGCCAGCTTCTCCGGCGTCACGCTGTCCGGCCCGCGGGTCTCGCCGGCCAGGATGATGCGGTTGGTGGTGACCAGCGTTTCGCAGGCCACGCGGGAGAAGGGGTCGGCGGACAGGAAGGCGTCCAGCACCGTGTCCGAGATGCGGTCCGCCACCTTGTCCGGGTGGCCCTCGGAGACGCTCTCGGATGTGAAGAGGTAGTCGCCTTTGTCGCGCATCGCGTCTTCGGTCCTCGTGCTGCGCGGGGGCGCGCGCCGCGCCCCTCTGTGCCGCGCTTCGCGTTCGGTTTCGGGAAGGGGCACTGTCTCGCAGGCGGGGGAGGGGGGGTCAAGGCACGGTTGGGGCAGCGACTTGGAGTTGATTGTCGGCGCCTACCCTGCCGTGGCCGCGATCGCCGCCGTCACGCCATGCCCAGCACGTGCTTCATGTCGTAGAGGCCCGGCGCCCGCCCGTGCGCCCACAGCGCCGCCCGCACCGCGCCCGTGGCGTACACGCGGCGGTCGAAGGAGCGGTGCGTCAAGGCGATCTGCTCGGCGCCGGCGGCGAAGAGGAGGGTGTGCTCGCCGACCACTTGGCCGCCGCGCAGGGCGGCGAAGCCGATGGGGCCGGTGCCGCGCGGGCCGGTGTGGCCGTCCCGCCCGCTCTCGACCCCTGCCGCTTCCAGGGTGGTGCCCCTGCCGCGGGCGACGGCGCGGCCGAGTGCCACGGCGGTGCCGGAGGGCGCGTCCACCTTCTGGCGGTGGTGCATCTCCAGGATCTCGGCGTCGTAGGCGTCGGCCGGGAGGGCGGCGGCCATGCGCTCGGCGAGCGCCAGCACCAGGTTCACGCCGGGCGCGAAGTTGGCGGCGTACACCACGGGCACGCGCCCGGCCGCCCGCGCCACGGCGGCTTCCGCTTCGGGCGACAGGCCGGAGGTGCCGAGCACCAGCGGCGTGCCGGCGTCCGCCGCTGCCGCGGCGTGGTCGGCGGCGGCCGAGGCGTGGGTGAAGTCGATCACCACGTCGCTCGCGGCAAAGAGGGCCACCGCGTCTCGGAGGATGGGGACGCCGCCCGGGGGCGTGCTGCCTGAGCGCGCCGTGCCGCCCGCCAGGACGGCTCCGGCCGCCGCCACCTCTTCCGTGAGCAGCCGCCCCATCCGGCCGGCGATGCCCGTGATTCCGATACGAAGGGACATGCCGCGCTCTCATCCCGGCCGAGCCGTTGGTCGCTGCCCCGTGCGGAAGGCCGATCCGGGAGCCGAGCGCGATCGGCGCCCGTCGAAGGGCGTCGCCGCCTTACTTCCTTACCGCCTTACCATCTTACTTTCCGCCGGGTTTGTGGGCGTACAAACCGCGATCACGACTTCAGTGGCGATGCAGTGAGTGTAACCCTTCTGGTCCATCGGCGCGAGTGTTCGCTGGGCGCGGGGGCGGCGCTGGACCCTAAAGGTTCGCCGTGGGAACAGCAGCGGGCCACATTCGGGTGAAGGCCCGCACTCTCACGCGCCGTGAGAGGGGCCGGCCAACTCGACCGCAATGGAGGAGGGAGGGCGGGCGGCGGCGCGTTTGGGACCGCTTCCGCGCCGCCGCCTACCAAAACCGTCGTCTGGGGGGAAACGACGGTCTTCCTACAAACGCCGACACCCCGGGTGGGTTCCAGTACGAACCGAAACAACTTCGTCGGCTTTCCCTCAAGCCCACCGCCTTGCTGGGTTCGATGTCGAACGCATGTGAAGCGGTTGCACTGGGGACGCAGTGGATTTCCTGCTCTACGCCGCCGCCCTGCTGGGCGGGGCGGCCACCGACGTCGCGGTCGGTATGAACACGACGCTGGGCAAGGCCTTCGCCGAGCACCGCGTGCTGGCGGCGCTGGTCATGCAGGGCGTCGGCCTCCTCGCCCTGTTCCTGCCTGCGTTGGTGGGCGGCGCCTTCTCGGCCTGACCGTCGGACGAAACCCTGGCCGCGTCGCCCTGGGCGGCGCGGTGCAGGCCGCCACCGTGTTTTCGTGCTGGTGGCGGCCGGCGCATCCGGCGCGGCGCTGTTCAGCGCGTTAACGGTCACGGGCGGGGCTAGCACCGCCGTGCTGCTCGACCACTTCGGCCTGCTCGGCTTCGAGCGGTGCGACGCCACGCTGTTGCGGATCGGCGGCTGCGCCCTGCCGGTCGCGGGGACGGTGATGGTGGCCCGCGGCGTGTCTTAGTTGCGCCCGCCCATGCTAACGCCAAGGTTGATCTCAATACGAGTGCCTGATACAAAATAACAGGATCTAGTGCGAAGCAGAAAATTTAGTATCGAGTAGAAAATATTTTCGAAGGCCCATTCGTTGGGGGACGGCGGTATGCCCGATGCGCAGAACTTGGAACCGAGCAAGTTTTTGGCCGAAGTAGTTAATAAGATTCAAGGCTGGTTGCACGATTACACCGCGCTTAGAACTATAGATATTTTGAAGTTCCAAGAAGATTCTGGAATTCGTGGCCCTTTATTCGAAATCGGTGTTTTTAAGGGTCGATACTTTTCCATTTTGCTAGCTTCAGGAATTCGCTCGGAAAGTGGTGTGTTTGGCTTGGACACATTTCAGTATGTCCGACAGCAGGCTGTCGAAGATGAGTTGCGCGGTTTCTTTGGCAGCGGTCTATCACGTGCGAAGCTGATTCAAGGAATGTCATCAGACTTCGAGCCTGCGATGCTGCTTCATGAACTTGGGGAAAGACCGCGTTTCATCAGTATTGACGGCAGTCATGAGAAGGCAGATGTGTATCGTGATTTGGTGCTTTGTGATGACATCCTTGCAAATGAAGGAATCATCGCTGTTGATGATTTTCTTAACCCTGGTGCAATAGGTGTGAATGAGGCGACAAATCTTTACTTGAGTGTGCCAAGACGGGTGGTGCCATTCGCCTACATACCAAATAAGCTTTTGCTCTGCCGCCCGGCTCAATCGGAGCGCTTTAGAAGCATGCTCGACCGTTATGTCCTGGCCGACACCGTGAGCGCAATTTCGGCAAACTACCGCAACAAACCTTCGATCCTGCCCTTCTGTGGAAGCCCGATGCTGGTTGCCACCTGACCAAGTGGCGCAAAGCATCCGCGAAGTACGGCCCGAAATCACGGCCGTCGTTCATGAATCCAAGGTCGAGGCGACGTGCCAAGGCTTGATGTCGCGCCTGTCCCTGTCAGGGGTGCCTTGGACTGAAGGTCCGCCGTCGCCAGAACACCCATGCCGGGCCAAAGCCCGGCTCCAGCACGCGTTGTCTGACAGGTCTTCGGGGGCGGGGTCGATCTCGACCGCTTCGAGCGCCCCGGTGAAGCCGGGCCGGCAGAACAGGCGGATTTCGACACCGGCCAGATCCGCCTCGGCCTCGAAAGGCAACTCCACCGCCATGCCCGTCTCCGCGAGCCGGGCGGCCTCGAAGGGCAGGGACGCGATACGGGTCTCCCCGACGTCGGCGGACACGTCCAGCACCGCCGCCCCGCCGGACGCCCAGCCCGCGCGGAACCGGAGGCGGGCTACGTAACGCCCGCGCCGGAGGGGGATGTAAGGGCCGTAGGCGCCCGTGCCCTCGGCGCCGAGGAACTCGATCAACCCGCCGCGGCGCTGCCCGACCTCCGTGTGGATGGGCGGCTCCCCGGCCGGGAAGCGCATCAGCGCCCCAGCCCGTCCCAGAACTCCTTCACCTTGGCGAAGAAGCCCTCGCTCTCGGGGGAGGAGCGCCCGTCCTTCACGCACTCCGCTTCGAACTCCTCCAGCAACTCCCGCTGGCGGCGCGAGAGGTTCTGGGGCGTTTCCACCATCACCTGCACGTACATGTCGCCGCGGGCGGCGCTGCGCAGCACGGAGAAGCCCTTGCCACGGAGGCGGAACTGGTCGCCGGTCTGGGTGCCGGCCGGGACCGTCACCCGCGCCCGGCTGCCGTCCACCACCGGCACCTCCACTTGGCTGCCGAGCGCCGCCTGGGTCATGCGCAGCGGCACCCGGACGAAGATGTTGGAGCCGTCGCGCTGGAACAGCGTGTGCGGCCGGATGCCGATGTCCACGTAGAGGTCGCCCGCCGGGGCGCCGCGCAGCCCGGCCTCGCCCTCGCCGGACAAGCGGATGCGGGTGCCGTCCTCGACGCCGGCGGGGACGGAAACGGACAAATTGCGCTCGCGCTGCACCCGGCCGGCGCCGCCGCACACCTTGCAGGGGTTCTTGATGGTGCGGCCGCTGCCGCCGCAGGTCGGGCAGGTGCGCTCGATCAGGAAGAAGCCCTGCTGCGCCCGCACCTTGCCGGCGCCCTGGCAGGTGCCGCAGGTGGTGGCCGAGGCCGTGCCGCCGTCCGACCCGGTGCCGCTGCACGCCTCGCAGGACACGGAGGAGGGGACGGAGATGGTCTTCTTCGTGCCGGCGAAGGCCTCGTCCAGCCCGATCTCCACGCTGGTGCGGAGGTCCGAGCCGCGGCCGGAGGCTTGGCGCTGCCGCCGGCCGTTGCCGCCACCGCCGAAGCGGCCGAACATCTCCTCGAAGATGTCCTCGAAGCCGCCGAAGGGGCCGCCGCCAGGCCCGCCTCCGCCGCTCTCAAAAGCGGCGTGGCCGATGCGGTCGTAGGCCGCGCGCTTCTCGCCGTCCTTCAGGACGTCGTAGGCCTCGTTGACCTCCTTGAAGCGGGTTTCGGCGTCCTTGTCCCCCTGGTTGCGGTCGGGGTGGTACTGCATCGCCAGCTTGCGATACGCTTTCTTGATGTCGTCATCCGAAGCGTCCCGCGGGACGCTCAGGATGTCGTAGAAATCGCGTTTGGCCATGGCGGCCGGTTCCCTTCGGTCAGGGCGCGTAGCGATGGTGGGCGACGCCGCCGTGCTCCGGACACGCGGGCGCCCGGTCCCGAAGCGTCGGGACCGGGCGCCACATCCTCAGGAAAGCTAACCCGACTTCTTCTTGTTCGGATCGACTTCCTCGAAGTCGGCGTCCACGACCCGGTCGGACTTGCCGCCGCCCGTGCCCGCGCCCGGCCCGCCGGATTGGGCACCGCCGCCGGTGCCGCCCCCCTGGGCCTCGCCGCCGGGGGGCTGCGCTTCCGCCGCCTGGGCCTTGTAGAGCGCCTCGCCCATCTTCATGGCCGCCTGGGACAGCGTTTCGCCCGCCGCCTTGATCGCGTCGGCGTCGCCGCCTTCCAGGGTTGCCCGCGCCGCCGCCATGGCGGACTCGACCTCGGCCTTCTCGGCGGCCGGGACCTTGTCGGCGTTCTCCTTCAGGGTCTTGTCGGTGCTGTGGACCAGCGCCTCCAGCCCGTTGCGCGCTTCCACCGACTCGCGGCGCTTGCGGTCCGCTTCGGCGTTGGCCTCGGCGTCCTTGACCATGCGCTCGATGTCGGCGTCCGACAGGCCGGACTTGGCCTGGATGCGGATCTGCTGCTCCTTGTTGGTGGCCTTGTCCTTGGCGCTGACGGACACGATGCCGTTCGCGTCGATGTCGAAGGCGACCTCGATCTGCGGCACGCCGCGCGGGGCGCCCGGGATGCCGGTCAGGTCGAACTGCCCGAGCAGCTTGTTGTCCGCCGCCATCTCCCGCTCGCCCTGGAAGACCTTGATGGTCACCGCGGACTGGTTGTCGTCGGCGGTGGAGAACACCTGGGACTTCTTGGTGGGGATGGTGGTGTTGCGGTCGATCAGGCGCGTGAACACGCCGCCCAGCGTCTCGATGCCGAGCGAGAGCGGGGTCACGTCCAGCAGCAGCACGTCCTTGACGTCGCCCTTGAGCACGCCGCCCTGGATGGCGGCGCCGATGGCGACCACCTCGTCCGGGTTGACGTTGCGCGCCGGCTCCTTGCCGAAGAACTGCTTCACCGTCTCGATGACCTTGGGCATGCGGGTCATGCCGCCGACCAGGATCACCTCGTCCACCTCGTTGGCCGCCATGCCGGCGTCCTTGAGGGCCTGCTTGCAGGGCTCAAGCGTCTTCTGCACCAAGTCATCGACCAGCGCTTCGAGCTTCGCGCGGGTGAGCTGCATCACCAGGTGCTTCGGGCCGCTCGCGTCGGCGGTGATGAAGGGCAGGTTGATCTCGGTCTGCTTGGACGACGACAGCTCGATCTTGGCCTTCTCGGCGGCTTCCTTCAGCCGCTGGAGGGCGAGCTTGTCGCCGCGGAGGTCGATGCCCTGCTCCTTGCGGAACTCGTCCGCCAGGTAGTCGATGACGCGCTGGTCGAAGTCCTCGCCGCCCAGGAAGGTATCGCCGTTGGTGGACTTCACCTCGAACACGCCGTCGCCGATCTCGAGGATGGACACGTCGAAGGTGCCGCCGCCCAGGTCGTAGACCGCGATGGTGCCGCTCTTCTTCTGGTCCATGCCATAGGCGAGGGCGGCGGCCGTCGGCTCGTTGATGATCCGCAGGACTTCGAGGCCGGCGATGGAGCCCGCCTCCTTGGTCGCCTGACGTTGGGCGTCGTTGAAGTAAGCGGGGACGGTGATGACGGCCTGCGTCACCTTGTCGCCGAGGAAGGCCTCGGCCGTTTCCTTCATCTTGGTGAGGATGAAGGCGCTGATCTGCTGCGGCGCGTACTTCTGCCCCTCCACTTCGACCCAGGCGTCGCCGTTGTCGGCGCGCACGATCTTGTAGGGGACGAGGCCCATGTCCTTCTTGACCATGGGGTCGTCGAAGCGGCGGCCGATCAGGCGCTTGACGGCGTAGAGGGTGTTGGCGGGGTTCGTCACCGCTTGGCGCTTGGCGGACTGGCCGACCAGGCGCTCGCCGTTCTTGGCGAAGGCGACCATGGAGGGGGTGGTGCGGGCGCCTTCGGCGTTCTCGACGACTCGCGTCTCCTTGCCTTCCATGATGGCGACGCAAGAGTTGGTCGTGCCGAGGTCGATTCCGATGACTTTGCTCATCCGGTGTGGACTCCTTCGCGGCGGGCGGGAGCGGCCCGCCGATCGGCGCCGCGCCCGTCCCCTGGTGGTCGGATGGATAGACCGGCCCGTCCGCCGTGACCGGAGCGGGCCGCTACTACCCCTGATGTATTTAAGCGCCGCGGCCGAACAAGTGTGTCCCCGGCGCCCAGTGCTGAAAATTTAGGCGGCGTTGTCCTTCTGATCGCCGCGCCCGGCGGCGACCACCACCATGGCGGGCTTGAGCAACCGGCCGTTCAAGGTCCAGGCCGGCGTCCAGGCTTGCAGGACGGTGCCTGGCGCGGCGTCGCCGGTGGCGGGCTGTTCGGCCATGGCTTGGTGGAATTCGGGGTTGAACGCCTCGCCTTGCACGTCGCGGCGGGCGACGCCGTTCCGCTCCAGCACGGCCAGGAAGCTGCGCTCCACGCCCTCGAAGCCGCCGCGCAGCTTGGCGAGCAGGTCGCTCTCGTCCGGGGCGGGCGGCGGCAGCGCGTCCAAGCCACGGCGCAGGTTCTCCGCCGCTTCCACCACGTCGCGGGCGAACTTCTGGATGGCGTAGTTGCGGGCGTCCGCGACCTGGCGCTCGGTGCGGGCGCGGAGGTTTTGGGTTTCAGCCTCGGCGCGCAACCAGCGGTCGCGGAACTGCGCCACTTCGGCTTCCAAGGCGGCGATGCGCTCTTCCGGCGTGGAGGGGGGTGTTTCGGCAGCCGCATCGGGCTGGTCCGCCGCCGGGGAGGCCGGCGGCGTTTCGGCGGGATCGCTCATGTGCATTCGTTCCGGCGCGGCGCGAACCGCGGCCTAGTTCGCTGGAGCCCGTTCGGGCGGACGGCGGTGAAGTAGGCTCTGCCGTCCGCCAGAACAACCAGCGGGATGCACCGAGTGGAGAGGTTCAGCCCGCCGCGAGGGACTTCGCGCCCGCCGTCCGGCCGCCGCGCATGTAGTGCAGCTCCGGGCGGTACCCCGAATCCACCCACCGGTTCACCCGGCGGAGCAACCGCTTCGCGGGCGCCAGAAAATCCCGCCCGGAGCGGCTCGCCGGTGCTTGGCCGGCCGCGAACGCCAGCGCGGTGGGGGTCCGGAGAAGGGCGGGGTGAACCATGGCGGCCTCGCGAATACGAGAGCATTCCATGAAATTTTCGCGAGAAAATCAAGCGAGAAGTTGAGGATTGCGAGGCCGCGGCGCGAAGGTTTTCAACCAGGAGGCGGTGAGGCCGGTAGCCAAACCCGGAACCGCGCCCCGGCGCCCTCCTCGCTCTCGATGGAGAGCTGCCCCCGGTGCCGGTTGACGATGTGCTTGACGATGGCGAGGCCGAGGCCGGTGCCGCCGGCGGCGCGCGACCGCCCGCGGTCCACCCGGTAGAAGCGCTCGGTCAGGCGCGGGATGTGCTCGCGCGGGATGCCCGGCCCGTTGTCGGCGACCGTCAGCGCCACGCCGGCGCGCCCGCCCGCCTCGGCCGGCGCCACGGACAGCCGCACCTCGCCCGCCTCCCGGCCGTGCCGCACCGCGTTCTCGAGCAGGTTGCGGACCACCTGCGCCAGTTGGTCCGCGTCCGCCGGCGCCGCCACCGCCGCCTCGTCCAGCGCTTCGGCCAGCGTCATCCGCCGGGCGCGCAACAGAGGCTCCAGCGCCGCCGCTTCGGCGCGCGCTATCTCCGCGAGCGGGGCGCGGCCGACCGGGGGCTGGTGCTCCGTCAGCTCGATGCGGGACAGGCCGAGCAGGTCGTCGATCAGCCGGCGCATCCGCTCCGACTGCTCGGCCATAATGGCCAGGAAGCGGGCGCGGGCCGCCGGGTCGTCCTCCGCCGGGCCGCGGAGGGTTTCGATGAAGCCGATCAGGCTGGCCAGCGGCGTGCGGAGTTCGTGGCTGGCGTTGGCGACGAAGTCGGCGCGCATCCGCTCCACCGCCCGTTCGCGCGTGCGGTCCGACAGCAGGACGACCACCCGGCCGCCGTCCGCCAAGGCCGGTTCCATCGGCATCACCTGCGCCAGCAGCTCGCGCGGGACGGGCACGGGCAGCACGAGGTCGGCGCTTTGCGGCTTCCGCTCCGCGAGGGCGCGGTCCACGGCGTCGGCCAGCGCGGGGTGGCGCAGCAGGGCCGCGACGTCGCCGCCGAGGCGGTCGGTGCCTCCGCCGGCGGCGAACAGGGTGCGCGCGGCGGCGTTGGCGCGGAGCGGCGCGCGGTTGAGGGACAGCACCAGCAGCGGGTCGGGCAGGCCTTCCACGATGGCCTCGTCGGCGCGGCGGAGCCGCCCCACCATCTTCCGGCGCTCGGCCAAGTCGCGGGCGAGGCGGGACACGCCGGCGGCGACCTCCCGCGCCGCCGGGAGCAGCGGCGCTCCAACAGGCGGCGCGGCATCGCCGCGCCCGTCATCCTCCTCCTCTTCTCCCGCCGCCGCCGCCCGCCGCAGCGCTTCGGACAAGCGCGCCAAGTCGCCGATCCACACCCGGGCCAGCAGCAGCGCCGCGGCGGCGCAGACGAGCAGCGCCAGCATCCCCGGCGCGGGCGCGACGTGCCCGCCCCAGAGCAGCGCGAGCAGCGCCAGGACTGGCGCGGCGCCGATCAGCGCGGCGGCGCGGAGCACGCGGCGGAAGGGGTGTTCAGGCACCGGAGGCCGGCGGCGGGCCGGGTGTTGTCAGCTCCCCGCGGCGCCCGGCACCGGCGCGGGCTGGATCAGCCGCGGCTGGCCGGACGCGTCCAGGGCGAAGATCGCCAAGCCGCGCTGCGCCATCCCGCCCGGCAGCAGCCGGATCGGCCCGTCGGCGCCCATCATCGCCTCGCCCACCGGGGGCGAGCCGATGCGCGCGGCGCGGCCGGCGAGCGCGGCGGCGTCGTAGGCCACGGCGGCGATGCGCGGCGGCCGTTCGCCGAAGGTCGTCATGTAGCGGCTCTCGAAGCCCGCCCGCGCCGAAGGGTCGGGCGCCGGGAACCAAGCGTCCGCCAGGGCCGGCTCCCCGGCCAGCGCCGTGTCCCCGGTCCAGAGCGCGGTGCCGAGGAAGCGGGGCGGAGTGGGCAGGGCGGCGGCGAGGGCGGCGGCGGCGGCCTTCGCGCTGGCGCCGGTCTCGCCGAGCAGCACCGCGTCCAGCCCGTCCGGCCCCGCTTGGCCGGCGAGTTCGCGTGCCGCCCCGGCCGCGTCGCCGCGCGGCGGGCGGAGCAGCACGACCGGCGGGGGGAGGCCGAGCGCGGAAAAGCGCGTCTGCATGCCCGTGGACAGGCGACGGCCCAACTCGTCGGCCGGGGCCAGCAGCCCGAAGCGCCGCGCCCCGGCGCCGGCGGCCGCGGCCGTGATGCGCTCCGCCTGCTCGGCCGGCGTCAGGCCGAGCACCCACACGCCGCCGCCGGCCTGCGACGCGTCGTTGGTGAAGGCGAGCATGGTCGCCCGCCCGGCCCGCACGGCCGGGGCGGCGCTGGCGGTTTCGGTGAGGGTGAGGGGGCCGGCCAGCGCCCGCGCGCCTTGCCCCAGGGCGGCGCGGACCGCCTCCGCCGCGCCGGCGGCGGTGCCGCCGGTGTCGCGCGGCAGCAGCTCGATGCCCGGGTCGCCCTGGTCGAACAGCGCCATCTGCGCGGCGTTCAGCATGGCCTGGCCGAGCTGGCGGTTGGGGCCGGACAAGGGCAGAAGCAGCCCGACGCGCTCCCGCGCCCCGCTCGGCAGCGCGGGGTACGGGATGGCGCCGAGCCGCGCCGGGACTTGCCGCGCGCAGGCGGCGAAGGGCAAGAGCAGGGAAAGAAGCGCCAAGCGACGGCGGCCGACGCCGCCGCGCGGCGGCATGGAGCGGAACGAACCTGGCACACGAACCTCCTGAACCCTACCCGGCACCCTCTCCGACCGATTTTGCCCCCGCCGGCGCCGCCGCGGAAGCGGGCGGCCGGTTGACGCTGGTGGCGACGCCGATCGGCAACCTCGGCGACCTGTCGCCCCGCGCGCTGGAAACGCTGCGGGGCGCCGACGCGGTGCTGTGCGAGGACACCAGGGTGACGGGCGCCCTGCTGGCGCGGCACGGCGCGGCCGTGCCGATGCTCCCTTTGCACGACCACAACGAAGATGACCAGACCCCGCGGTTGCTGGCGCGGCTGCGGGCGGGGGAGCGCCTCGCCCTGGTGTCGGACGCCGGGACGCCGCTGGTGTCCGACCCGGGCTTTCGGCTGGTGCGCGCCGCCGTCGCGGAGGGCCTTTCCGTGGGCGCGGTGCCGGGGCCGAACGCGGCGGTGATGGCGCTCACCCTGTCCGGCCTGCCGCCGCAACCCTTCCTGTTCCTGGGCTTCCTGCCGCCGCGCGGCGGGCCGCGCGCCGCGGCCTTGGCGGGGGTGCGGGCGGCGGAGCGGGCCGGGCTTTCGGCCACGCTCGTCTTCTACGAGGCGCCGCACCGCCTGGCCGAGACCTTGTCGGCCTTGGCGGAGGCCTTCGGCGGCCAGCGCCCGGCGGCGGTGGCGCGCGAGCTGACCAAGCGCTTCGAGGAGGTCCGCCGGGGCACGCTGTCGGAGCTGGCGGCGCACTACGGCGCGGAAGCGGCGCGCGGCGAGGTCGTGGTGGTGGTGGGGCCGGCGCCGGAGGAAGCGACCGGGGAAGCGGAGCTGGACGCGCGGCTGCGCGAGGCGCTGGCGGCCGGCATGAGCGTGCGCGACGCGGCGGCGGCCGTGGCGGAAGCGACGGAGCTGCCGCGGCGGCAGGTCTACGGGCGGGCGCTGGAGTTGGGGCGGGGAGGGGCGGCTCAGGACTGAACCGCCCTCCGCTTGCAAGGGCCGCGGCGCCGAATCGCCGGATTAAGGCCCAAGTCCCAGCGGGTGCCGGCCGCGACAGCCTGCCGTGGGCACGCCGTCAGGTGACGGCGGCGAACGCCTCGACGAGCTTCGTGGGCCCTGAGACGATGAGGAGGTCGCCTTGCTGGACCTCCGTTTCCGGCCTCGCGTAGGTGAAATCGGCCCTCGGCCGCTTCACGCCGACGACGGTGACGCCGTACTTGCTGCGGAGGCCCGACTCGGCGAGCGTCCTCCCCGCCGCCTCGCGCGGCGCCCGCGTCTTGACGATGGCGAAGCCGTCGTCGAACTCGATGAAGTCGATCATCTTGCCGGTCACCAGGTGGGCGACGCGCCCGCCCATGGCGGCCTCGGGGTAGACCACGTGGTGGGCGCCGGTGCGCTCCAGGATGCGCCCGTGCTTCTCGCCGAGCGCCTTGGCCCAGATGTCCTTCACGCCCAGCTCGCTGAGCGCGAGCACGGTCAGCACGCTCGCCTCGATGTTGCCGCCGATGCCGACCACGGCCCGCTCGAACTCGTGCACGCCGAGGCGCCGCAGCGTGTCGCCGCTGGTCGTGTCCGCCTGGACGACGTGGGTGAGGCGGTCCGCCCAGGACTGCACGAGCGCGGCGTCCTCGTCGATGCCGAGCACGTCGTGCCCGAGGCGGACGAGCGATTCGGCGACCGCGCCGCCGAACCGGCCGAGGCCGATCACCGCGACGCTGTCGCTGCGGGGGTATGGGGCTCTAGCCAACGATGGGGCGCTCCTCCGGATAGCGGTACGGCCGCTGCCTGCTCTGCAGCGCGATGCCGGTCGCGACGGTGATGGTCCCGACCCGCCCGAGGAACATCAAGACCACGAGGACGGCGTGGCCGGCCGGCCCGAGGTCGGCGGTGACGCCGGTGGACAGCCCCACGGTGGCGAAGGCCGAGACGGTCTCGAACAGCGCGTCGTCCAGGTCGAGGTCGGTGACGGAAAGGAGGACGACGGTGGCCATGCCCACGAAGCCCACGGCCAGCAGGGCGATCGTCAGCGCCTGCCGCTGGACCTCCCTGGAGATCCGCCGCCCGAACGCGGTGACGTCGGGCTCGCCGCGGATCTCCGCCCAGACCACGAAGCCGAGCACGAGGAAGGTCGTCACCTTGATGCCCCCGGCGGTGCTGGCGCTGCCGCCGCCGATCATCATCAGGACGTAGCTGACCGCCAGGGTTTCCGGCCGCATCTGCCCTATGTCCAAGGCGTTGAACCCCCCCGACCGGGTCATGGCCGAGTGGAACGCGGCGCCGAGCAGCTTGCCCGCCGGGCCGGCCGGCCCGAGGGTCGCCGGGTTGCCCCACTCGTAGGCGAGGACCGCGGCCGTCCCGCCGGCGAAGAGCAGGCCCGTGCCGAACAGGGTCATCTTGGTGTGCAGCGACCATTTGGCGGCGCGGCGCGGGTTCCGGCGCATGTCGTGGAGGGCCGGGAACCCGATCCCGCCCAGGATCACGGCGGCCATGATCGGGCCCAGGACGACCGGATCGGCCGCGAAGCCGACCAGGCTGTCGGAGTAGGGGGAGAAGCCCGAGTTGGTGAACGCGGCGATCCCCATGAAAAGGCCGTGCCAAGCCGCTTCGGCCCAGGGCTCCCCGTAGCCGAGGCGAAAACGGAGCACCAGGACCGCCGACGTGACGAGCTCGACGCCGAAGGTGGCCAGCAGGACCAGCCTCAACACGGCGGCGACGTCCCCGAGCTCCACGCACCGGGTCTCCGCCTGCGCGACCAGGCGGGTGCTGAGCCGCAGCCGCCGGGAGACCAGGAGCCCGAGCAGCGTGGCCCCGCTCATGATCCCGAGGCCGCCCGCCTGGAACAGCGCGAGGATCACCACCTGCCCGAATCCCGACCAGTAGGTGGGCGTGTCCACGATGGCCAGCCCGGTCACGGACACCGCCGACGTCGCGGTGAAGAGCGCCGTCAGGAAGGGGGCGCTTCCCTCGCCGGCGCGGGCGGCCGGCAGCATGAGCACGCCGGTGCCCAGCGCGATGGCGAGGAGGAAGGCCAGCGGCACCAGCCGGGCCGGATGCTGGAGCGTGCGTGGCAACGCGGTCCCTTTCGCCATCCCTGGGCCGGGCAGAGGGCCGGCTTTATTCCGAAATCCCGGCGGACTCCAGGCGGCCAACTCCGGGACGGGGCCGACGGGCAATGATCTGCTCTCCACGCGGAGCGGCCATCGGAGCGGGCTCGCCCTTCGCGGCGACACGCGTCCCGGCCTTGCTCGAGGCGCCGCGCAAGACCGCCGCGCGCTGCCGCGCCCACCCTGCCGGCAACGGCTCGATCATCGCCGGTCGCCCGAGCTCCAGCGGCTGCCGTCCTTGCAGGATCGCCTCCACGATGCCGGGCGCGAGCGGTGTCAACTGAAGGACACGACCGGGGCTCTGTTGCACGGGTCGGCGGTGTCGGCGCACTGAACCCTACCCTCGTCCGGGTCACGCGATGCGCACGTACTCCGGGCGCCCCAGGTCCAGCATGCGGTTCAGCACGTCCGCGGCGATGGCCACCTCGGTCGCCTGCCTCCCATCGGTATGAGAGCGTAGCCCGTTGCCGATGACGCGCTTCCATCGCGCGATGTCGGCCTCGACCAGGGCGCGCCAGTTGTACCCCGACGCCCTCTGCCAGCCCATGCGGCCGCGTTCCGCGATGGCCTCGATGTGCCGGTCGCGCCGCGTCGGCGCGGTCCCGGCCGTGTCGCTCGGCACCGCGCTCGATCGCGGTGGGACGACGACGGCCGCATTGGAGTGGCGCTGGCCGACCTCGGTGTAGACGTCGTCGCGGTCGAACGCCCCGTCGGCGGTGAAGGAGGCGACCGGGCCACCGACCCGGTCGAGCAGGGGACCGGTCCGGGAGCCATCGTCGGCATCCTTGTCGGTCAGCTCCGCCGCCACGATCCGGCCGGTGTCGGCGTCCGTGGCGAGATGCGGCTTCTTCCAGGCCCGGCGCCGCTTGGTGCCGTGCTTCTCCACCAGCCACTCGCCGGGTCCGCACAACCGCAGGCCGGTGCTGTCCACCAGCAGATGCACGGGCTCGCGCCCGCGGCGTGGCCGCGGCACCTCGAGCGTCTCGGCGCGGCGGCTCAAGGTCGAGTGGTCGGGCACGGCGAGGTCGAGGCCGAGCAGGGCGAGGACGGAGGCGATCAGCCCCTCCGTCTGGCGCAGCGCCAAGTGGAACACGGTCCGCAAAGTCAAAGCGGTGGTGATCGCCAAGGCCGAGTACCGCGGCTGACCGCCGCGCGTGGTGCGTGCCTCGGCCCTCCACGCCGCGACCGCTTCTTCGGAGAACCAGACGGTCAGGCTGCCGCGGGCGCGCAGCCCCGCATCGTACGCGGCCCAGTTCGTCACCCGGTGCCGCTGCCGCGGGATGCTGTGCCGGCGGTCGGCATTGGCTTTGAACGGCACGGCGGGCGCCCCCTCGATCGTCGAGGGCTCGCCCCCTTCCAGGCTATCCGAAGGGGACCGACCGGGCGACCCGTGCAACAACGTGCCGCGACATGGCAGTTCGCGTCCGGGCCGCCACCGGCTGCGAAGCCCGGGCCGAGGCCAACCGTCAGCGGCGCCCACGCGCGGAGGTCCTCCGGCGCGGCACGCTTGCGCATGCGCGCGTCCACGACAGCAGCCCAGGGCGCGGCGGCCAGGGCTTCCGCGACGGTGCCGGCGAGAAAGGGGAGTGAGGCCGCTCCGCCTAGGGCGGCCGGGAGGTCCGCTGGAGGGCTGCCGAGCCGACGCGCGGTGACGCCGGCGAGCATGGCTTTGCCGTCGAAGAAGGCGTCGGCGAAAGCCATGCCCCGGTGTGCTGCGGCGGGCGGAGCCGGCCCGTCCTGCAACACGACCGCGCGCCCCGCATGGAACAGGGCGTGCGCAACCGCCGAACCCACGTCGCCTGCGCCGAGGACGAGCACCGGGTACCCGCCGCGCTGCCGTGTCATCAAAACAGCCTAGCAACCCGGCGCGGCTGCATCGCCGCTCCTACCGCAGCGCCTGGACCTCAAGCGCGTCGAAGTGGGTGAGGCTGTCGGCCTTGGTCCACAGCCCGACCCGGCCCGCCTCGGCGAAGGTGCGGTCGGTGGCCGTGAAGAACTCGCGCCCGTCGAGCGCCACCGCGAGCCGGTCGCCCTCGATCCACAGCCCCAGCGTCTGCCACCGGTCGCGCGGCACCCGGAGGTCCGCCCCGGCGAACTGGATTCGGCGGCCGTCCACGACGCGGTAGAGCCGGACGTTGTCCTCCAGCGCGTTGGCCCGCGCGATGTAGTAGTTCCGCGGATCGCGCAACCGCACCATGATCCCCGCCGCTTGGTCCACGGTGCCGGAGACAGGCTTGAAACGCACCGAGACGGCCACGTCGCGCGCCTCCAAGCTTTCCAGGATGGCCAAGGGGAAGCGGTCGTTGGTGCGGTCCTTGCTGGTTTCGGCCAGCACCTTCGCCCCCGCCGGGGAGGACGGATCCTCCAGCACGACCCAACGCACCGGCGCGCCACCGCCCGTCAAAGCGAAGGCGAAGCCCCGCGGCGGCGCACCGGCCGCAGCGTCCTCGAAATCAAGGCGCTGTGCGCGGGCCTGGGCCGCCGCGCGGCGCCCGGCCAGCGCGAGGCCCGCCCCGGCGAGGAGCACGGGACGCCTGCGGATCATCATCGGACCGGAAGGCATGCGGGACGTCCTACCCGGTGCGGCGGCTGTTGGTGCGCTCCAGCGCGGCGCGCAGGCCGCGGCCGAGCTTCTCCGGGTCATCCACGCCCCAGAAGTGCATGAAGAAGATGCGCGGCTGGTCGTTCAGCATGTGGTTGTGGATGGCCGTGACCTCGATGCCGTGTTCCACCAGCGCGCGCTGCACGGGCACGACCTCCTCGGCGGTGAGGACGAAGTCGCCGGTGATCGCCCCCTTGCCGTTCCCGGCGCCCTGCAGGTTGATCACGGTGGCCGAGCCCATCGCGGTCGGCACCTCCATGCCGCCGTCGCGCACCGGCTCGGCCCGCGGCACGGACACGCCGTAAACGCCGCCCGCGACCCGTCCCTCGCGGCCGAGCGCCCGGGCGAAGGCGGCGGTGTCGACGCCCTCGACGCGCTCGTCCCCGGTCGGTCCGGGGGCGCCCTGCAATGGGGTTGCTGTCTCCTGCAGCGCGGCCCGGAGTGCGGCGGCGAGGCGCGGGGCTTCGCCGTGCCCGGCCACGTGGAGGTACATGGTCGCCGGCTGGGCGCGCAGCAGGTGGTTGTGCAGCGCCGTGACCTCGATCCCGCCCGCGGCCAGGCGGCGCATCACTGGCGCGACCTCGCTCTCCAGCAGCACCAGGTCGCCCATGACCATCAGCTCCTGCCCATGCGGGTGGAAAGCCAGCCAGGAGCCGAGCGCGAAGCCGGGGCGGATCCCCACGCCGTCCACCGTGACCCTCAGGTCGCTGCGCGGGAGCGACACGCGCCACACGCCGCCGGGCTGCTCCGTGCCCGGCTTTCCGAGCGCGTCGTCCACGGTCCGGTGCCAGTCCGCGTTGGGCGTGAGGCCCTCCTGCTGCGCCGGCGCGCCGCCCGGAGGGGCAGGGGAGTTGCCCTGCTGCGCAAAGGCCGGCACTCCCGCGGCGGCCAGGAGGGCGAGCCCGGCCAGGGCCGAGCGGCGGAGGTTCTCGTGCGTCATGACTGTTTCCTCCCTTTTCTTTCCGGGCCACGAGGCCCGCGTTCTCAGCCGAGGGCGAGCTTCGCCACCAGCCCGACCACGGCGGTGATGCCCAAGGTGCGCAGCAGGCCGAACTTGAGCCAGAACAGGCAGGCCGCGGCGAGCGCCGCCAGCGCCAGGGCGAGCGGGTCCAGGCTGCCCAGGACGGGCACGTCGAGGCCGACAGGGCCGAAAAACC
>CADCTL010000098.1 GCA_902805625.1 uncultured Acetobacteraceae bacterium | reverse complement strand
CGACGCGGAGGGTGCGGAGCAGCGTCGCCGCCTCGCGCAGCGTCGTCGCGACGTCGCCGTCCTCCCGGGTTTCCCGGCGCAGGTCGGCCAGCAAGCCGGTGAGGTTCTCCAAGAGGCCGCCGACGTCCACGCCTTGAATTTTCTGGAGCAACGCCTCGGCCGCGTTCTGCACCTGCGCGACGGTGGAAGGGATGGCCGGGATGAAGGTGTGGCGCGGCTCCCAGGGCAGGTCGGGCACCGGGAAGCGCTCCGGGTCCACGAAGTCCAGCTCCACGTAGTACACGCCGGTGATGCCCGCCGCGGCGATGCGGGCGCGCAGGCCGAGGCGGAGCGCGTCCTCCACCGACGGGCCTTCGCCCACGCGCCGCGTGTCCACCGCGAACCGGACGAAGACGAGCTGGTAGGCCGGGCCGAAGGTGTCGCCCTCCGCCCGCCGGTACTCCGCCGAAACCAGCCCGAGCCCCTCCACCCGGCCGATGTTGACGCCGCGGTAGCGCACCGCGGCGCCCACCTCCAGGCCCTGCACCGACTCGCGGAGGTAGGTCTCGTACATGGAGGCCGAGTCGCCGGGCCGGTTCGCGGTGAGGAACAGCACGAAGCCGAGCGCCAAACCCAGCCCCGCTAGCACCAGCGCGCCGACGCGCAGGTAGAGGCCGCGCGACTGCGCCATCGGCCTAAGCCCCACCCGCCGTGGCCGCCGCGCCGTCCGGCGGCGCTTCCCGCCGGAAGAAGGCGCGGACCGTGGGGTTCGTGCTCTCGTCGCGCAGGCGGCGCGGGTCGCCCTCCGCGATCAGGCCGCGGGCGGCCTTGTCCAGCATGATGCAGCGGTCGCCGATGGCCAGGATGGATTGCAACTCGTGCGTCACCACGACGAAGGTGGTGCCGAGGTCGCGGGCGATCTGCTTGATCAGCGCGTCGAGCCCGGCCGAGGTGACGGGGTCGAGGCCGGCGGAAGGCTCGTCCAGGAACAGGATCGGCGGGTCGAGCGCCATGGCGCGAGCGATGCCGGCGCGCTTGGCCATGCCACCCGAGATTTCGGCCGGCAGCCGCGCCGCCGCGTCCGCCAAGCCCACCAGCCCGAGCTTGGCCCGCGCCACCAACGCCCGCGCCTCGCCCGGCAGGCTCGTGTGCTCCTCCAACGGCACCTCGACGTTGCCCTCCAAGGTCAGGGAGCCGAACAGCGCCCCCGATTGCCACATCACGCCGATGCGGCGCAGCAGCGCCCGGCGCGCGTCACCCTCCAGCGCCGCCATGTCCTCGCCCAAGATCTCGATGCGGCCTTCCGCCGGCGGGTACAGGCCGATGATGTGCTTCAGCAGCGTGGACTTGCCGGAGCCGGAGCCGCCCAGGATCACGAACACCTCGCCGCGCCGCACCTCGAAGCCCACGCGCTCGAAGACCGTGCGGCCGTCGAAGCGGGCGGCGAGGTCCGTCACCCGGATCACCGTCTCGTCCGCCACCGTCACCAGCCCAGCCGGTAGAACACCACGGCGAAGGCGCCGTCCAGCACCACGATGGACACGATGCCGCCCACAACCGCCCCCGTCGCCGCGTCGCCCACCGCGCGCGGACCGCCTCCGGCGTTGAGGCCCGCGCGGCAGCCGATCAGGCCGATGGAAAGCCCGAACGCCGCCGCCTTCCACAGCCCGCCCCAGAGGTCCCACAAGCGCAGCGCGTATTGCAACTGCCCGGCGATCCCGGCGGGGACGTAGCCGAGCGACAGCATCACGACGCCCATGCCGAGCAGCCCGGACAGGTCCATCAGCAGCGCCAGCACCGGCATCACCAGGATGGCGGCCAGCACCCGCGGCAGCACCAGCCAGGCGATCGGGTCGATGCCCATGATGCGGAGCGCGTCCACCTCCTCGTTCACCCGCATCGTGCCCAACTCGGCCGCGAACGCCGAGCCGGTGCGCCCGGCCAAGACCACCGCCGCCATCAACGGCCCCAATTCCCGCAGCAGCGAGATGCCGACCAAGTTGGGGATGTAGTACTCCGCCCCGAAGCGGCGCAGCGAAACGGAGGACTGGAAAGCGAGGATAAGCCCGATCAAGAAGCCCAGCAGCACCACCAAGCCGAAGGCGCGCAACCCCGCCTCGTCCAAGTGCCGCAGCGTTTCCCCGAAGCGGAGCCGCCAGGGCCGCCGAACGGCGCCGGCCCCCGCCACCAGCGCCTCGCCCAGGAAGGCGATCTGGTCGAGCGTCCCGCCGCCGCGCCGCACCGTCGCGCGGCCGATCCGGCCGACCCAGGGCAGGTCGTCGCCGGCGGGCGCGGCGGGGGAGGGCGCTTCCAGCGCCCGGCGCGTCCGCTCCAGCACCGCCCGCGACGGGCCTTCGGTCGCCAACCCCTGCCACCGCGCCCCGCCCGCTTCCCGCTCCAGCCGCAGCAGCAGCACGGCGCCGGCGGTGTCGAGCGCGGTCACGCCGCCGAGGTCGAGGGTGAGGGGCGCGGCGCCCCGGGCGCGGCGGGTCGCCTCCGGCCAGAGCCGCGCCACCGCGCCGGCGTCGAGGGCGCCGCGGAACAGCAGGCGGACGCCGCCCACGCCCTCCGCCCTCGCTTCCAGCGCCGCCGCCGTTGTGCCGGTCGTGTCTCGTGCCATTACCGGACCAATCGCCCTCGCGCCCTGGAGGTTGCATAGGTGGACGATCCCGGCGCGCAAAGGGCGCGGAGCGCGGCGGAGAAGCCATGCGACGGATCAATCGGCGCGGATGCCCGCTTCCGCCACGAGCCGGCCCCAGCGCTCCACCTCGGCGTGGATGTGCGCCCCCGACCGGGCCGCGTCCCAGCCGAGCACGTCGAAGCCGCCCTCCTCCGCGCGGCGGACCAACTCCGGGTCGCGCATGGCGAGGAGTGCGTCCGCTTCCAGCCGCCGCAGCACCGGCGGCGGCACCGCCGCGTTGGTCAGCACCGCCGTCCAGTTGGTGATGAGGAGGTCCGGCGCCCCGGCCTCCTCCACGGTCGGGATGTCCGGCACCAGCCGGTGGCGCTGCCGGTCGGTGATGGCGAGGCCCCGCAGCCGCCCGGCGCGGAGCTGGCCGATGCACTCCGGCAGGTTGGACACGATCAGGTCGAGGTTCCCGGCCACCAGGTCCGTCACCGCCGGCGCCCCGCCGCGGTAGGAGACGTGCACGAGGTTCGGCCCCGCCCCGGCGATCCGCCGCACCAGCTCCATCCCGAGGTGCGCGGGCGAGCCGTTGCCGGACGAGCCCGCGCTCATCTGCCGCCCCCGCACCATCGCCAGCAGCCCGCCAAGGTCCCGCGCCGGGTGCGCCGCGGGCACGCACACCACGAGCGGCAGCGCCCCGAGCACGGACACCGCCGCGAAATCCCGCCGCAAATCGTAGGACGCGTTGGGGTAAAGGCTCGCGTTCACCGCGTGGGTCAGCGTGACGGCGAGCAGGGTGTGCCCGTCCGGCGCGGCCTTGGCGGCGATGTCGGCGCCGACCATGGCGTTGCCGCCCGGCCGGTTGTCCACCACCACCGGCCGCGGCCACATCTCCGAAAGCCGCTGCGCCAGCAGCCGCGCCATGATGTCCGTGAGCCCGGCGGGGGCGAAGGGCACGACGTAGCGGACGGGGCGCTCCGGGAAGCTGCCCGCCGCCTGCGCCGCGGCGCGGTCGGCCGGGAACAACAGGGCGGCGAGCGCCGGGAGGCGCCTGCGGACGAGGCGGGTCAAGATCTTTCCTAAGCCGAATCCAGGTCACCGGATGGTGGCGCGCAGGCGATCCGTCCGCAACCGGAGGGCCTTGCCGGCGGCGGCCAGAATACCCATCGCGGCGCACGGCCGCGCCTCCGGTCCGGTCCTCTAGCGCACCGTCACCCGCAGCAGCATCCGCGGGTGGATGTCGCACCGGACGTCGAAGGTGCCCCGTTTGGAGAACCGCACGGGCACCTGCGTGCCCGCCGCCTGCTCGCCGATGTCGAAGCCTGCGTCCCGGCTGTACACGTGGTGCAGCAACTCGCCGTCGTCGTTCACGAACACCACGCTGCCGCCGGGCGTCACCTCCACCTCCTTCGGGTGGAACACGCGGTTCTTTTGCGACACCGTGACCACCTGCTGCGCGGAGGCGCCGAGCGCCCCCAACGCGACCGCGGCGAGCACGATGGTGGACGCCAAAGGGCGCTTCGCTGCGCGGATCATCCGGCCACGATCTCCCGCTTCATGGGGGCGAGCAGGCGGAGCAGGCGGAGCTGCGCCCGGAAGGGCGTGCCCGCCGCGTCCATCGAGTCCTGCAAGTGCTCGACCACCGCGTTGAAGTGCGACTCGCGCAGGCCGAGGTGCCGGTGGGCCGGCCCCATGCCGCGCTCGCGGCGCGCGCACGGGCCGCCCGAAAGGTTGCACACCTGCTGAGAGATCAACCGCTTCAGGCGGTCGTGATTGGTGTTGTCGAAGGACCAAGCGATGCGGGGATCGACCACCGAGCGGTCGATCATGTCGCCGATGACCCGCTGGATGCCCGGCATCCCGCCGAGGTCATTGTAGAGCGCCGCGTCGTTCTGCGGCGGCCGGGCCGCGCAGGCCACGAGCGCCGCCGCCAGCGCGAGGGAGGGGAGGAAGCTCCGCATCGTTCAGAACCCCGCCTGGAGCGAGAGGTAGACGCCGCTCTGCCGCCCCTGGTCGGCGATCTTGCCCAGGTCGACATAGGCCAGGACGACCGAAAGGTGCCGGTTGACGAACCACGCGCCGAAGAGGTCGTAGGCGTGGTTCTCCCGCGCGAAACGCAGGTTGTCGGGCCGGGTGCGGAATTCGCCGCCGACGGCGAACCTCCGCGACAGGAGCCAAGCCGCCGAGCCCTCGAACTGCGCCCGGTAGCCGTCCTCGCGGTCCCCGCCGTGGCCGAGCAGGCCGAACTGGTTGGCGCGGGTGAAGCGCACCGTGCCGTTCAGGAGCAGGCCTTCGCCGAGCAGGAGTTTCGTGGCGGCGATGTAGAAGTCGGTGCCGGAAGCGTCCCGCGCCCCCACCGCCCGCACCACGTCGCCGTTGGCCGAGCGCTTGTGTTGCAGGCCGACCGAAACCTGCGGCCACGGCCGGTCCTGGTCCGCCACCACGTCGCCGAACAAGCGCAGCTTCGCGCCGAACACGTCCTGCTCGAAGGTGTAACCGCGGCCGAGGCCGAGCCGGGCGCCGGCCTTGCCGGTGTCGAACCACTGGTGCTGGTAGGACAGTTCGACGCGGTCGGCGATGCCGACGCCGATGCCGGTGGCCCACAGGGAGAAGTCCGGCAACCGCACGCCGGTCCCGTGGACGTTGGCGCCCACCCCGTCGCGCGAGCCGTGCCCGGTGATGAGCGCCCACGGCGCCAGACCGCCGCCGCCCGCGCCCTCCAAGCTGGTCGCACCGGTGGTCGCCAGGAGGCGCCCTCCGTCCAGGAAGGACCGGCGCGGCGCGGGCGCCGACGCGACCGCCTCGTCCGCGTCCCGCGCCGGGTTCCCTGAAGCGACCGACGCGTCCAAGGCGGCGAGCAGGAACAGCGCCATCGGGCGCGTCGCCGCCCCGTTCCGTCCCTTCCGCGGAGGTGTCCGCGTGTGGCGACCGTCCAAAAACACGCACATCACCCAGGATTCGTTGCGGAATCGATTTACACGCCTCATAGTAGAAAAAGGGTTAGCGAGCAACGGGGAACAGATGCGGAGAGGGTGGGGTACGCCCGGGGGAAGGAGCGCGGGCTTCTCCCTCCGCCTTCGCATTTTCTCCGGTTTCCTGCTCCTGGCCGCGATAACGGTCGGCCTCGGCGTGTTCGCGGCGCAGAGCGTGGGGCGCGCCGGCGCGACGGTCGCGGCCATCTTCGACCAAGCGCTGATAGCCACGTCCTACACACGCTCCGCCGCCGCGAGCTTCGCGGCCATGGACGCCGCCCTCGCCCGGCGGCGTCTCGCTTCCACCCCGCACGCGCGCCGGGTGGAGGAGGACCGCATCGCCGGCCTTGTCGATCTCGTGGCTGAGGACCTGCGGATCGTCGCGGATCGCGCGACCTCCGACGCCGTGCCCCGCGCCGTCGCCGACGCCCACGCCGCCGCGCTGGCCTGGGTCGGAGCCGCCCGCGCCGCCTACCACCAGGACACCCCGGATTGGAACCGCCTTTCCTCCTTGTCCGCGACGGCCGAGGAAAGGTTCGACACGCTCGTCAACCTCGTCGCCGGCGACGCTTTCCGGCAGCGGCAGCAGGCCCGCGCGGCGGTGGTCTCCGCCCGCCAGCGGACGGCGGTGGGGACGGTGGCCGCCCTCCTGCTCGGCGCCTTGGTTGCGGCGCTCCTGGTCCGGCGCGTGGTCGGCCCGGTCGCGGCCGCGTCGCGCGCCGCGACCGGCATCGCCGCCGGTCGGCTTGACACGCCCATCCCTGCCGGCGGGCGAGACGAACTCGGCACCCTTTTGGACGCCATGGGCCGGATGCGCGACGCCATCCGCGCCAGGATCGAGCGCGAGAAGGCCGGGCGGCACAACGCGCAGGCGAGGCTCGCCGACGCCATGGAAGGCTCGACCGAAGGCATCGTGCTGACGGACGCCGCCGGCCGCATCGTCGCGGTGAATCGCCGCGCGGCGGAGCTGCTCCCCGGCGTTCCGCTCGGCCCCGGCGACGACTGGGCGCGCGCCGCCGCCCTGGACGTCCAGATGGCGGCGGCCTTGCGCCACGCCCCGCCGGCGACCACCGAGTTCAAGCTGCCCGACGGCAGGTGGCTCCGCGTGTCCAGCAGCCCCGCGCGGGACGGCGGCGCGGTGGCCATCCTGTCCGACATCACCGGGCGCAAGGCGCACGAGGCCGCGCTTTCCGAAAGCAACCGGCGCTTCGGCGCCGCCCTCGCCAACATGGCGGAGGGCCTCTGCATGGTGGACGCGGAAGCGCGCGTGCTGGTGGTCAACCGCCGCTTCGCCGAGATGTTCGGCGTGCCCTCCGCCGACGCCATCGCGGGCCTCCAGGCCGCGCAAGCCTGGAAGGCCGCGCGCGACGGCGGCCGCTACCCCGCCGACCTCATGGCCCAGGTCAAGGAGGACCAGCGCTCCCTGATCGGGCAGACGGAGCCGCTCTCGGTCGTCCGGGAAGGCGCGGGCGGGGCCGCGCTGGCGGTCTCCTACCAGCCGATGCCGGGCGGCGGTTGGGTGGCGACCTATTCCGACATGGGCGAGCGGCGCGCTGCTGAGGAGCGGCAGACCCTGCTCATGCGCGAACTGGACCACCGCGCGAAGAACGCCTTGGCCGTGGTGCAAGCGGCGCTCCGCCTGACGCCCAAGGACGACGCGGAAGCCTACGCCCGGGCGGTGGGCGGCCGGGTCAACGCGCTCGCCCGCGCGCACACGCTGCTCGCCAAGGGGCAGTGGTCGGGCGCCGAGCTGCGCGACCTCGCCTGGGGCGAGCTGGCGCCGTTCCTGGGCGGCGCGCCGGCCGTCGAGGGGCAGCCGCAGCCGCGCGCCGCGCTCGACGGCCCGGAGGTGACGCTCACGCCCGGCGCCGCGCAGGCGCTCTCCATGGCGTTGCACGAACTCGCCACCAACGCCACCAAGCACGGCGCCCTTTCCGCGCCGGAAGGCCGGGTGTCCATGTTCTGGGAGGTGGACGAGGGCGCCGGGCTGCTCCGCGTGCTGTGGACGGAGGCCGGCGGCCCGCCGGTCGCCGCGCCGCCGTCCCGCCGGGGCTTCGGCTCCCGCGTGCTGGAAGCGACGCTGCGGGACCAGCTCGGCGGTCGCCTCACGCGGGAATGGCGCGCGAGCGGGCTCGTCTGCGCCATCGAACTGCCCCTCGCGCGCGCCCTGGCCGGCCAAGCGCTGTTGCGGCCGATCAGGACCGGCCTCGAACCCGACTTCGTCCCTTCCGGAGCCGGCAGGGCGTCGCCCCAAGGTATCGGACCGACGGACACGCCGAGGGGAGGTGCGGATACGGCGCCGGCGGCGGCCGTGGCGGACGCGGCCGCGTCCGAGTGGGCCTTGGCGGCTGGAACGTAGCGGAAGCGGGCCGCTCTTCGGGACCGGCCCGCTCCGGCGCGGGTGCCCTTCCCCGTCAGCCCGCCGGCAGCCGCACGATGAAGCGCGCGCCCACCACCTTGCCCTCCGCGTCCCGCCGGTTCTCCGCCGCGATCTTCCCGCGCAGGCCCTCCACGATCTGTCGGCTGATCGAAAGGCCGAGGCCCGAGTGCTTGCCGAATCCCTCGCCCTGGGGCCGCTCGGAATAGAAGCGTTCGAAGATGCCCTCCAGCTTGGCTTCGGGGATGCCCGGCCCCTCGTCGTCCACCACCACCTCCACCCACGCCCCGGCCGGCCGCGCCCGCACGCGCACCGTGCCGTCCCGCGGGCTGAAGGACAGCGCGTTGCCGAGCAGGTTGCGGAACACCTGCACCAGCCGCCCCTCGACGCCCCGCACCACGAGGCCCGTCGCCGGCGCTTCCAGCCCCACCGCCGGTTCCCCCTCCGCCCGCGTCGCCCCGTGCAATTCGACGAGCGTCGAGAGGATGGGCGCCACGTCCACCGGCACCGCCACGGTGCGCGACAGCTCCGCGTCCACGCGCGAGGAGTCGCTGATGTCGCCGATCAGCCGGTCCATCCGCACCGCGTCGTCGGCGATGATCGCCAGCAGGCGCCGCTGCTGGTCCGGGTTCTCGATGCGGCGGAGCGTCTCGATGGCGCTGCGGACGCTGGTCAACGGGTTGCGCAGCTCGTGCGCCACGTCCGCCGCGAAGCGCTCGTTGGTGTCGATCCGCGCCCAAAGGTCGCGCGCCGCCCGTTGCAGGTCCCGCGCCAGGATGCCGATCTCGTCCTCCCGCGAGAGGAGCGAGAGCGGCACGCTGCCCGTCCGCCCCTCGCCCTGGCGCATCGCCGCGGCGCTGCCGGCGAGCTGCATGATCGGGCTCGCCAAGGTCTGCGCCAGGTACAAGGAGAGCAACACGGTGAGCACGAGCGCCACCGCGAAGATGCCCAGCACGCTGGCGCGGATCTCGAACAGGCGCTGGTCCACCTCCCGCGCTTCGCGCGTCAGCAGCACGATGCCGACCGGCTGGTTGCCGCGCCGCGCCGGCTCCGCCACCGAGACCAGCAGTTGCCCGTCGGCGGTGCGCCGGATGTACGGCGTCACCCCGCCCTCCAGCGCGAGCCGCAGCTCTTCCCGCCGGTCCGGGCCGAGGTCCGGCTGCCAGTCGAAGGAGGGGGCGTCGGGCTGCACGTCCACCACCAGCTCCTCCCCCCCGCCGCCGCCGCGCGGCACCAGGGCGACGAGTTGGTCGTACAAGGCGCCGACCGTGGCGGAGAAGGCGCCGCGCGGCGGGTGGGGCGCCAGCGGCTCCGTCACCACCGCGCCGCCCGCGCCTTCCCGCACGCGGCTGTCGGCGACCACGAGGCCGGTGTTGTCGAACAGCCGCGCCTGGGTGTTGGGCGAGGGATCTGTCAGGCGCCGCAGCAGCGGCCGGGCCTGCTCCGGCACGAGCACCGCGCGGTCGTCCTCCAGCCGCGTCGCCGCTTCGGCGATGCCGCCGGCGTAGATGCGCGCCTGGGTCCGGAGCGCCTCCACCTCGGCGGCAAGCAGCCCGTTCTGGTACTGGTCGAGGTACAGCATGGCGGCGGCCAGCAGCGCCGGCGGCAGGACGTTCAGCAACAGGATGCGCCGCAGCAGCGGCGAGCTCCAGAGCCGCCGCCGCGGCTGAGGCGCCGCCGCCGCCGGCGCGGTCTCGGTGTCCGCCGTCACGCCTACATCAGGCATTCCTGCCTCCATCCGGAGAGTCGGGGCGTGGGAAACCGCCGATCATCCTCCTACGATGCGTAAGATAGAGCGATCGCTATGGCCGAGACCGTCACCGCCCGCGCCGCGAACCAGCATTTCTCCCGCCTTCTCCGCGAGGTGGCGGAAGGGAAGTCCTTCGTCATAACGCATCGCGGCCGGCCGGTCGCGCGCCTCGTGCCGGAACTCGCGCCGGACGCCGAACGCCTGAAGCCGGTGCAGGAGCGAGCTTTGGAGGAGAGCATCGCCTGGGCGCTCTCCTTGGAGCTCCCGGCGGCACCGGCCGAGAACGAGAAACTGCCCTCGGACTGGCCGCGCGACCGCGACGACCTCTACGACGAGGTGCTGCGCGAACGTTCCGGAAAGCGATGATGCAACGGCCGCCCGCCGCGTCCGACAGCAACGTCCTCGTCCACACGGCCGCGTGCGGGCGGGCCTCACCGACTTGCCGCGGTGGAACTGCTCCGTTTGGTGGCCGGCGGCCGGTGCGTGCTCACCGTACAGGCGCTCGGGGAGTTCTTCTTCGCAGCGACCCGCAAAAGACTGTCGGCGCGTCCGGTCGCCGCCGCGCAGGTGCGGCGGTGGATGACCGTCTTCCCGTCGCCAGCCGCGGCGTTGGCCACCGCGGCTGTGGCCGCGATGGACGCCGCCACGGAATGGCGCTTCTCCTATTGGGACGCGCTGCTGCTCGCCAGGCCGCGAAGGCCGGCTGCGCGGCGACGATCTCGGAAGACATGGCGGACGGCGCCGCCTTGGGCTCGATCCGCGTCGTGCCGGCCTTCGCGGGGGACGGCGTCAACCCCGTCGCGCGGGCACTCCTGTGACGGCGGCCGGAAGCAATCACCCCTCCCTGTAGCGATACCCAATCCCGTACAGCGTTTCGATCTGCGCGAAATCCGGGTCCGCTTGCCGGAACTTGCGCCGTACCCGCTTCACGTGGCTGTCGATGGTGCGGTCGTCCACGTAGATGTTCTCGCCGTAAGCGCCATCTATCAGCTGGTCGCGGTTCTTCACCATGCCCGGCCGCAGGGCCAGCGCCTTCACCAGCAGGAACTCCGTGACGGTGAGCTGGATGTCGTGCCCTTTCCAGGTGCAGGTGTGCTTCGTTTCATCAAGCACCAGGTCGCCGCGGACGATCACGCCACCCTGCGGCGTGCCGCTGCCCTCCGCCCGCCCGGCCTCGTTGCGGCGCAGCAGGGCGCGGATGCGCTCCAGCAGCAGTCGCTGGCTGAAGGGCTTGGTGATGTAATCGTCGGCGCCGAGCCGGAGCCCCATCAACTCGTCCACTTCCTCGTCCTTGGAGGTGAGGAACACCACCGGCATGGAGGTGCGCTGGCGCAACCGCTGCAGCAGCTCCATCCCGTCCATGCGGGGCATCTTGATGTCGAGCACGGCCAAGTCCGCCGGCCGCGACAACAGCCCTTGCAAGGCGCTCTCGCCGTCGGTGTAGGTGCGGACCTGGAAACCTTCCTGCTCCAAAGTCATGGAGACCGAGGTCAGGATGTTTCGGTCGTCGTCCACCAGGGCGATGGTGTGCGTCATGTGATCGCCTCTCCGCGTGCGAACCGGGGCCGGGCTGGCGGGTTCACCGCTCGGCGGATGGAGCCCGGGATCATCCGCCTCCATGTAGGAACCCAAACTGCCGCTGAAATGTGGCGCAACCCGGACGTTAGGAGGGCGGAGGGCCATGACGGAAGCCGAGAACGCCCCCGACCCGGCCCTAGAAGCGCGGCGGCTGGTCCGGGCGGCCGGCAGCGCCGCCTTGGCCACCCAGGCCAACGGCCAGCCTTTCGCCAGCTTGGTGACGCCGGCCGCCGCGCCCGACCTTTCGCCCCTGCTCTGGCTGTCCACCCTGTCGGAGCACACCCGCCAGCTCCAAACCGAGCCCCGCTGCGCCCTGCTCTTCACCGGCGAGCCGGACGGGCCGAATCCGCAGACCACCCCACGCGTGACCCTGACCGGGCAGGCGGAGCGTGTGGAAGGCGCGGAGGCGGCCGCCCTCAAAGCCAGGTGGTTGGCGCGCCACCCTTACGCCGCCCTCTACGCCGACTTCGGGGACTTCGCCCTGTGGCGGATCGCGCCCGGCGGCGCCCTGCTGGTGGGCGGTTTCGCCCGCGCCGTGCGGCTGCGCCTCGCGGACTTGCTGCCCGAGCCGGCGGCGGTGGCGGCCTTGGCGGCGGCGGAGGCCGGGATCATCGAGCACGTGAACGCCGACCACGCCGACGCGGTGGCGGCCATCGCCGAAGGCCTGCTCGGCCAGGCGCCCGTCGCCGGGGAGGCTTGGCGCATGGTCGCGGTGGACGTGGACGGCGCCGACATGGCGGCCGGCGAGCGCGTGTGCCGGCTGCACTTCTCCCGCCCGGTTTCCGCGGCGGAGGGCGTCCGGGCGGAACTCGTGCGGGCCGCGCGCGATGGCAGGAAGCGAACCGGCTAGTTACGCGCCCCGGTCAAAGAACCGTGGCCACGGATGAATCCCGACTTCGATCCGCCCTAATTGCGCCAATCTCCGCACCGAGAAAATGCGCTTCCGGGTTGATGCCGAACCTTACCGGTTGCGGCCATCACCTGCCGTCTGGAGGACTGAAAGAATGACCGCGGCCGAGACCGCCCTCGCGGGCACCGGCGTGCCCGCCAAGCACGCCGTCCAAGCCAACCTCACGGCCCCGGGCCTTTACGAGCAAGCCCTGCGGCGCGGGGAAGGGCGGCTCTCCGCCGACGGCGCCTTCATGGCCATCACCGGCGTCCACACCGGGCGCTCGGTGCAGGACAAGTTCGTGGTGGACGACCCGGAGGTCCACGACCGCATCTGGTGGGGCAAGGTCAACCAGCCGATGGCGCCGGAGCGCTTCCGCGGCCTGCGCGAGCGGGTGGTCGGCTGGCTTGGTGAGCGGCCCGTGCTGTTCACCCAGGACCTCTACGCCGGTGCCGACCCCGCGCACCGCATCCGGGTGCGGCTGGTGACGACCAACGCCTGGCACGCCCTGTTCGCGCGCAACATGTTCATCCGACCGCCGCAAGGGGAGCTGACCGGCTTCACGCCGGACTTCACCATCCTGCACGCGCCGGAATTCGAGGCCGACCCGGGCCGTGACGGCTGCCGTTCCAACACCTGCATCGCCCTTTCCTTCGCGGCGAAGACCATCCTGATCTGCGGCACTTCTTACGCCGGCGAGATCAAGAAGAGCATCTTCACCGTGATGAACTGGTTGCTGCCGGAGCGCGGCGTGCTGCCGATGCATTGCAGCGCCAACCTGGGGAAGAACGGGGACGCCGCCCTGTTCTTCGGCTTGTCGGGCACAGGCAAGACCACGCTCTCGTCCGACCCGGAGCGCAGCCTGGTCGGCGACGACGAGCACGGCTGGTCGGACACGGGCGTCTTCAACTTCGAGGGCGGCTGCTACGCCAAGGTCATCCGCCTGAGCCACGAGGCCGAGCCGCAGATCTGGAACGCCTCCCACCGCTTCGGCGCGGTGCTGGAGAACGTCGTGGCGGACGAGCGGGGCCGCCTGGACCTCGAAGACGCCAAGTTCACGGAGAACACCCGCTCCTGCTACCCGCTGGAGTTCATCCCCAACACCGTACCCGGCGGGCAGGCGCCCGTGCCCAAGAACGTGGTGATGCTCACCGCCGACGCCTTCGGCGTGCTGCCGCCCATCGCTAAGCTCTCGCCGGCGCAGGCGATGTACCACTTCCTGTCCGGCTACACGGCGCGGGTGGCGGGGACCGAGAAGGGCCTGGGCAAGGAGCCGCAGGCCACTTTCTCTACCTGCTTCGGCGCCCCGTTCCTGCCGCGCCACCCGGAGGTGTACGGCCGGATGCTGGCGGAGCGCATCTCCAAACACGGCGCCGATTGCTGGCTGGTGAACACCGGTTGGACCGGCGGCGCTTTCGGCACCGGCAAGCGCATGTCGATCCAGCACACCCGCGCCCTGCTCCGCGCGGCGCTGGACGGGTCGCTGGCCAAGGCGGAGTTCGTCAAGGACCCCTTCTTCGGCCTGATGATGCCGAAATCCCTGCCCGGCGTGCCGGCCGAGGTGCTGAACCCGCGCGACACCTGGGCCGACAAGGCCGCCTACGACCGCACCGCGCGCGACTTGGTGGCGCGGTTCGAGGCGAACTTCGAGACCTTCGCCGGCACCGTGGGCGAGGACGTGAAGGCCGCGGCCATACGGGCGGCGGCGTGATATCGCAGGACAGGGCCGAAGGGCGGAACGTGCTGGGCAGCCCGCTGCTGCCCTGCTCGGTCGCGCCGCTCACCGGCTTCTTCCGCGACGGCTGCTGCAACACCGGACCGGAGGACCACGGGCTGCACGTGGTCTGCGTGGAGATCACCGCGGACTTCCTGGCCTTCAGCCAATCGCGCGGCAACGACCTGATGACGCCGATCGCGGAGATCGGCTTCGCCGGCCTCAAGCCGGGCGACCGCTGGTGCGTGTGCGCGTCCCGGTGGGAGGAGGCGCGGCGCGTCGGCATGGCGCCGCCCGTGCTGCTGGAAGCGACGCACTTGGCCGCCCTGGAGGTGTGCAGCCTGACGGACCTGCGGGCGCACGCAGTGGACCCGCCGTAGCGGGTCGGCCCCGGTCAGCGGACCGGAGCGCCCTGGTGCTCCTGCCGGTAGCGGTGCGCGGGGTACGTCCCCAGCACCCGCAGCTCGCGCGAGAAGTAGTCCAGTTCCTCCAGCGCTCGCTTCACACCCGGGTGCTCCGGGTGGCCGTCCACGTCGGCCAGGAACTGCGTGGCGGTGAACTCGCCGTCGAGCATGTAGCTCTCCAACTTGGTCATGTTCACGCCGTTGGTGGCGAAGCCGCCCAGTGCCTTGTAGAGCGCGGCGGGGATGTTGCGGACCCGGAAGACGAAGGTCGTCACGCAGTCCGGCGCGTCCGGCGAGGGCATCCGCGGCTCCGGCGCGCAGACGTAGAAGCGCGTGGTGTTGTGCGCCGCGTCCTCCACGTTGCGCCGCAGGATCCGCAGCCCGTAGATCTCGGCCGCCAGCGCGCTGGCGATGGCCGCGTCCTCCACCCCGCCGGCCTCGGCGACGAGGTGCGCCGCCCCGGCCGTGTCCGCCTCGATCACCGGCTGGAGGCGCAACTCGCGCAGGATGCCGCGCACCTGCCCCAGCGCCACCGGATGGCTGCGCGCCCGCTTCAGGGTGGAGAGCGTCGCGCCGGGCGGCGCCAGCAGGCAGTGCTCCACCCGCTCGAAGTGCTCCGCCACGACGGAAAGGCCGCTGTCCGGCAGGAAGCGGTGGATGTCGGGCACCCGCCCGGCGAGCGAGTTCTCGCAGGGCAGCATGGCCAGCGCCGCCTGCCCGCCGCGCACCGCGTCCATCGCCGCCTCGAAGCTCGGGCAGGGCAGGGTGGTCCAGCCGGGGTAGGCGTCGCGGCAGGCGAGGTCGGAGTAGGCGCCCGGCAGGCCTTGGAAGGCTATGGTGTTGCTCGTCATCACCTCGTCCCGGCCAGCATCGCGCGCGCCCGCTCCAGGTCGGCCGGCGTGTCCACGCCGAAGGGGCCGTGCTCGACTTTCGCCACAGCGATCCTCATGCCCGCCTCCAGCGCGCGCAGTTGCTCCAGCTTTTCCCGGCCTTCCAACGGGCTCGGCGGCAGCGCCACGAAGCGCGCCAGCGCCGCGCGGCGGAAGGCGTAGACGCCGATGTGGTGCCAAAGCGGCCCGTCGCCCCAGGGCACCGGCTGGCGGGAGAAGTAGAGGGCCGGCGCCACCTCCGCGCCCGGCGCGAACTGGCACGCGCACTTAACCACCTGCGGCGCCACCGCCTCCACCGCGTCGGCCACGGGCGAAACGAGGCTGCCGATGTCCACCGCCGGATCGGCGAGCGGCAGGAGCACGGCGCGCAAGCAGGCCGGGTCCAGGGTGGGGAAGTCGCCTTGCAGGTTCACCACCACGTCGTGCCGCCCGTCCGGGTCCAGCGCGTCCAACGCCAACTTCACCCGGTCCGTGCCGCTCGGCACGTCCGCGTCGGCCAGCACGGCATCGGCGCCGGCCGCGCGCACGGCGTCGAAGATGGCGGCGTCCCCGGCCGCCACCGCCACCGGGCCGATGCCCGCTTCCCGCGCGCGGTCGAGCACGTGCAGCACCATGGGCCGGCCGCCGATGTCGGCCAGCGGCTTGCCGGGCAGGCGCGACGCGGACAGGCGCGCGGGGATCAGGACGATGGGAGTCACAGAGGGATCACGGCCGCCGGGTCGGGCGGTTGCTGTGCGTCGGAACCAACATTATGGTCCGCGCTTCTAAGGGAGGCGGCACCCCGGCGCAAACGCGCGGCCGGCGCGCGTGTCCGCCGTGTTCGCATCGAGGATCGCGTTTCGCATGGCCAACATGGAGGTCAACAAGGCGTTCGCCGCCGTTCTCTCGGCCGGCATCGCCTTCATGATAACGGGGCTGGTGGGCCAGCGGCTGGTGCATGTCGAACGGCCGCACGAGAGCGCCATCCAGATCGGCGACGTGGCCGCCGCCCAGCCCACCCAAGCGCCCGCCGCCGCGGCCCCGCCGCTGGAGCCGATCACCCCGTTGCTCGCCAGCGCCAACGTGCAGAACGGCCAGGCGCTAGCGCAGCGTCTCTGCGCGTCCTGCCACTCCTTCAATGAGGGCGGTCGGAACGGCGTCGGGCCCAACCTCTACGGCATCATCGGCGCGCCGCACGGGAAGGCGGACGGGTTCGGCTACTCGGCGGCGCTGAAGGGCAAGGCGGAGCCCTGGGCCTACGAGAACATGAACGCTTGGCTGCTCAAGCCGAACGCCTATGCCGCCGGCACCCGCATGGCCTTCGCCGGCATCGCCAACACGCAGCAGCGGGCGGACGTGATCGCCTACCTCAAGAGCATCTCGCCCAAGGCGCCCGAACCGCAAGCTCAGTAAGGCGGGGCGGTGGAACTGCCCGGTGGCGCGCTGGCCGCGGCGGAAGCGGCGGCGGACCTCGCCGGGGCGGCCATCCGCCCCCTCTTCCGCAGCGGGCTGCTGATCGAGGCCAAGGGCGACGCGTCCCCGGTGACGGAAGCCGACCGCGCCGCCGAACAGGCGATGCGCGGCTTGCTGCGGGAACGCTTCCCCACCCACGGCATCCTCGGCGAGGAGTTCGGCCCCGAGCGGATGGATGCCGAGTGGCTCTGGGTGCTCGACCCGATCGACGGCACCCGCGCCTTCGTCACCGGCCGGCCGCTCTTCGGCACCCTGATCGGCCTGCTGCGCCAGGGCCGGCCCGTCCTCGGCCTCATCGACCAGCCCGGCATCGGCGAGCGCTGGATCGGCGTGGCGGGAGAGCCCACGCGCTTCCAGTCGCCGCTGGGCGGTACGCCGCGCTGCCGGCCCTGCGCCGGCTTGGCTTCGGCCGAGCTTTCCTGCACCAGCCCGGACATCTTCACCGCTGAAACCCGCCCCGGGTTCGAGCGGCTGCGCGCCGCCGCCCGCCGCGTCACTTGGGGCGGCGATTGCTACGCCTACGGCCTGCTCGCGCTCGGGCTGGTGGACGTGGTCGTCGAGGCCGGGATGCAGCCCTGGGACTGGGCGGCGCTGGGGCCGGTGGTGGAGGGCGCCGGCGGCAGCGTCACCGATTGGAGGGGCGAGCCCCTGACCTCGGGCGGAGACGGGCGGGTGCTCGCCCTCGGCGATCCGGCCCTGTTGCCGGAGGCGGTCGCGCTGCTCCGCGGTTGATGGGGCGGCGGCGCCGACGGAACGGTTGCCGGGAGCGGGCCACGGCCCCATTTTCGCGCGCATGCTCCACCGCCGTGATCTGCTGGCCTCGGGCTTCGCGCTCAGCGCCGCCGCCACCCTGCCGGCCGCCGCTGCTCGGGCGCAGGCCGCCGGCGCCGCCGTCACCCGCACCCACGCCCTGTCCCTGCTGGGCGAACCAGCGCTGCCGGCGGACTTCACGCACTGGCCTTGGGTGAACCCGAACGCCCCCAAGGGCGGCGAGATCGCGCTCACCGCGCTCGGCAGCTTCGACAGCTTCAACAACGCCATCCTGCGCGGCACCGCCGCCGTCGGCGTCGGCAACATCTATGACACGCTCCTGAAGGAGAGCGCGGACGAGGCGAGCGTCGAGTACTGCCACCTCGCCGGCGCCATCGAGGTGCCGGCCGACCGCAGGGGCGTGGCCTTCGAGCTGCGCGAAGCGGCGCGCTGGCACGACGGCCGGCCGGTCACGGCCGAGGACGTGGTGTGGACCTTCAACACGCTGCGCCAGCACGGGCGGCCGTTCTACCGCGCCTACTACGCCGACGTGACGGAGGTGGTCGCGGAAGGCCCGCGCCGCGTCGTGTTCCGGTTCAAGGACGACACCAACCGCGAGCTGGCGCTGATCCTGGGCTCCATCGCCGTCATGCCGCGCCACTGGTGGGAGGGGCGCGACTTCGCCCGGCCGTCGCTTGACGTGCCGCTCGGCTCCGGCCCCTACCGGATCGAGCGTTTCGAGGCGGGGCGCTCCGTCGTGTACCGCCGCGTCGAGGACTACTGGGCGCGCGACCTGCCCACCGCCAAAGGCACCGGCAACTTCGACACCATGCGCTACGAGTACTTCCGCGACAGCACGGTGGCGCTGGAAGCCTTCAAGGCCGGGCAGATCGACTTCCGCACGGAGAACATCGCCAAGGAGTGGGCCACCGCCTACGACTTCCCCGCCGTCCAGCGCGGCCTGGTGAAGCGCGACGAGATCCGCCACGAGCTGCCCACGGGCATGCAGGCCTTCGCGGTGAACCTGCGCCGGCCGCTGTTCCAGGACGCCCGCGTGCGCCGCGCCTTCATCGAGGTCTTCGACTTCGAGTGGATGAACGCCAACCTCTTCTACGGCTCCTACTCCCGCACGCGCTCCTACTTCTCAAACTCCGAACTGGCGTCGAGCGGCCTGCCGGACGGGCGCGAGAAGGAAATTTTGGAGCGTTTCCGCGGCCGCGTGCCCGAGCAGCTCTTCACCGAGGAGTACAAGCTCCCCGTCACCGACGGCTCCGGCAACAACCGCGAGGGGCTGCGCCGCGCGCTGGACCTGCTGCGCCAGGCCGGCTGGGCGGTGCGGGACCGCCGGCTGGTGAACGCGCAGGGCCAGCCCTTCGCCTTCGAGATCCTGCTGAACAGCCCGAGCTTCGAGCGCGTGGCCCTGCCCTACGTGCAGGTCCTCCAGCGCCTGGGCATGGAGCCGCGCGTCCGCACCGTTGACGCGGCGCAGTACCAGGTGCGGATTGACGCCTTCGACTACGACATGACGGTGGAGGGCATCGGCCAGAGCCTCTCCCCCGGGAACGAGCAGCGCGACTTCTTCACCTGCGCCCGCGTCAACGACAACGGCAGCCAGAACGTCGCCGGCATCTGCGACCCCGTGGTGGACGAGCTGGTCGAGCTGGTCGTCGGCGCCCCGGACCGCGCCGAGCTGGTGGCCCGCACCCGCGCGCTGGACCGCGTGCTGCTGTGGAACAACTACATGGTCCCGCAGTACCACAGCCGCACCTTCCGCGTGGCGTACTGGGACAAGCTCGGCCGGCCGGAGCGCAACCCGCGCTACCGCTTGGCCCTGGACTCCTGGTGGATCGAGGGCGGGCGCGAGGGCACGGTGGAGCAGGGCAAGCGCGAAGCGCGCCCCGCGCCGCGCTAGCCGGGCGCTGTGGGGGCCTACCTCCTCCGCCGGCTGCTGCTGGTGGTGCCGACGCTGCTCGGCATCATCCTCATCAACTTCGCCGTGGTGCAGTTCGCGCCCGGCGGCCCGGTGGAGCAGATGATCGCCGAGCTGCGCGGCGAGGCCGGAAGCGCCATCGGCCGCATCTCCGGCGAGTCGCAGGGCGAGACCAGCGGGCCGCAGCGGCGCGAGGGCGGAGGCGACGAGAACAGCCGCTACCGCGGCGCCCGCGGCCTCGACCCCGCCGTGGTCGCCGAAATCGAGCGCGCCTTCGGCTTCGACAAGCCTTGGCACGAGCGGCTGCTGACGACGCTCTGGGGCTACCTGCGCTTCGACCTCGGCCGCTCGCTGTTCCAGGACCGGCCGGTGACGGAGCTGATCCTGAACAAGATGCCGGTGTCCGTCTCGCTCGGCCTCTGGT
>CADCTL010000097.1 GCA_902805625.1 uncultured Acetobacteraceae bacterium | reverse complement strand
GGCGGCGGCATCGCCGGCGCCAACGCCGCCGCGCTGTCCCCGCAGCAGCAGCAGTTGCGCCAGCAGTCCGAGCGGTGGAACCGAACGGTGCTGACGGGCGCGGGGGTGGGCGCCCTGGGCGGAGCGGGCTTGGGCGCCCTCGCCGACAGGCGCAATCCTGGCAGGGGCGCGCTGATCGGCGCCACGGCCGGCCTGATCGCCGGGGCCTTGGCAGGCGCGGGCGTGGCCGGACGGAACCTCGAATTCGAGAACCGCGAGCTGAGCGCTGGCCAGCGCATCGAGGCGGCGCAGCAGATATCCCAGAACCTCAACAACGCTGCGGCCACCTCCGAACGGGTCGCAAACGAGAACCGGCAGAAGCTCGCGCAACTCGACCGGAGGTTCCGCAGCGGGCAGATCACCGCCGCGCAATACCGGTCGGAAACCAGCGCCATGCAGCAGGACGCCGAGGTGATGCGGAAAACCGCGGGCGACGCGCGGAACGCGCGGGAGCGCTTGCTGGAAAGCAGCCGGCAGGTCCCGCAGCTCATCAACGAGGAGTCGAAGATCGACTCGGCCCAGCGCCGTTTGGAAAGCTCCGCGAGCGACCTGGAAGCGGCGTTGCGCCGCGTGCCCACGGGGTGAGCCGGCGCGGCGCGGGCATGTTCGTGGCGAACCGGACCCTCGCGTTCGAGAACCGCGAGCTGAGCGCCAGCCAGCGCATCGCGGAAGCGCGGGACACGACGCAGAAGTTCGAGGATTACGCGCGCCTCGCCGCCGACACGGTGCGGGCCAACAAGCAGGAACTCGCGCGGCTCGAAAGCGAGCACCGCAACGGCCGGCTCACGTCCGCCCAGTACAAGGCGCAGATCGGCGCGATGCGGCAGGACGTGGAGATCATCCGCAAGAACGCCGCCGACGCCGCCGACGCGAGCCAACGCTTGGAGGCGAGCGGCAGGGACGTGCGGCAGATCGTCGCCAACGCGCCGAAGGTGACCGCCGCCGGGAAGCAGATGGTGAGCGCGGCCGACGAACTCGAAGCGATGATGCCGAAGTCGATCACGGGCTGACGGTCCGGCACGGTGTCCTGGGCAGGGCGCGCCCCGGCGCGGGACACCGGTCGCCGTCTTCCCCGCGCCGCGGGTCGTCCCGTGTGCTCCTTGCGCCTCCGCGTTACTGTTGCCTCTCCTAGCGGAAAGCGGCTTCCTGTGGGTTCGATGTTCAACGAGGCCAGGAACCCGGCCGGCGCGACGCCGGCCGTCCTGGAGGCAGCCAGGACTCATCCATGACGCCGAAGACCTTCGCCAGCGCCCTTTGGCTCCTCGCCCTGCCTTTGCTGTCCGGCTGCGCGGGATCGTCTTGCGACGGGCCGGCGAGCAGCCGCGGATTCTTCTGCGGCGTCGCGGCCATGACAACGGGCGCCGACGAGCGCAACGCGGCCCGGCTGGAGAACACGGCCGCGACGCAGGAGAGCGCCGCCGGCGCCGCCGGCCTGCGCGCCAGCCGCGCCCAGACCGAGGCGAACCGGACCTCCGCCGAGGTCCAGGCGGCGCAACGGCGCCTCGAAGCGCTGCGGCAGAATCTGCGAACGCAGCGCGCCGCGCTGGAGCGGCTCCGCGCCGAGCAAGGCCAGTCCGGCCCGAGGGCCGCCGAGGTGGCCCGGCTGCAAGCCCAACTGGACTCGTTGGAGCGGGAGCAACGGGCGGCGGCGCAACGCGCAGGAGGTGCTTCGCCAGCCGCGATGCAGCGGCTCGAAAAGGGAGCCGACGACTTCAACGCGGCGATGCGCAGCTTCGGCTCGAGCTGACCGGACGGGGGCACCATTCCCTGTATCAGCGGCGTCCCGGCTGAGGCGGCGCGGCCGGTTGGCGCTGCTGGGGCGTGGTTCGGGGTGTCGCCGCGGGCGAAGAACCCTGCTGGCGCCGAACCGCGATCAGGTCCTGCACAGCCTGATCCTGAGTCGGCGGGTTGCCGCCGCTCACCGCGACCATGTGGCGGATCGCCACGCGGGCGATCTCGGGCAGCAGCGGCAAGGTCTGTCCTTGCAGTTCCTGGAGCACGACGTTGCCTTCGTCGGCTATCCTCAGGCGGTCCGCCGCGCGGCCGACAGTGAGGACGGCGCGCAGGTAAGAGCCGGCGAGTTCTTCCACCACCTTCGGCTGCCGCTCGGCTTGGTTCCGCAGCGCCTCCTCCACGCGGCCCATCGTCGTGGAGATCTGGCGCGTTTGCTCCTCCTGGCGCTTCAGCGCCGCCTGCACCTGGTCCCGCATCACTGCGGCCAACTGGGCCTGCGAATCGGTCAGCTCGCGCTGCGCCTGGATGGTGCTGGCCTGGACCCTGGCGAACGCCG
>CADCTL010000096.1 GCA_902805625.1 uncultured Acetobacteraceae bacterium | reverse complement strand
GCGCCACCGCCTTTCTGCGCGAGGCCGCGGCCGCCTTCCCCTTCCGCCTGACCCACGTGCTGACCGACCGCGGCTCCTGCTTCACCACCGGCGCCTTCTCGAAGGCCTGCGTCGCGCTCGGCGCGCAACACCGCACCACCAAGCCCTACACGCCGCAAACCAACGGCATGGCGGAGCGCTTCAACGGCCGGATCGAGCGCGAGGTGCTGACCATCACGGTGGGCTCGCACCGCGACCTCGAGCGCCTGCTCAAGGGCTACAACCAGGCCTACAACGCCCGGCCCCAGCGCGTGCTGAAAGGCAGGTCGCCCGATGCTGTCGTCCGCGGCAGGCTGGCCGACGCACCGAAGCTCGCCAACCCGCGCCACAAGCCGCCCGATCCCGGCGTCATGGCCGAAGCCAGGCGGGCCGTTGAAAGCGCCAAGGAGGTCTCACGACCTGACAACTAGAGAGCCAGCGGCCACCGACAGCGGCATGAGCACGCGGCCGGGCTGGCTTGGAGCCTCAGGGGTCCCCCGAGGGTCCCAAGAGCGCACGTCAGTAATGAAAAGCGTCTAAATGCATGCCGGGTGAGGGATTTGAACCCCCGACCTTCGGTTTACAAAACCGCTGCACTACCGCTGTGCTAACCCGGCAAATTACATACTTACAAGATACTCGTTCCGGGATCCTAGTTTGGCGGACCCTCAGCGGCCCCTTGGCCGGCGCGCCCCGCCGCCGGCCAAGGGCCAGTTTACGCAACGCCCGTCCGCGGCGCCATCCTCGGCTGCGAGGGGAAGGCGGCCTGGCGGCTACTAGCGCGGGCGCGCGATGGCCGACGGCATTCTCGCCGGTTTCTGCGACAACTCCGTTGCGGGTGTAGGAAGTAGTTATCACACACGGCGTTGCAGTCTATGGGCGGACCGTGTGCGCACACTGGGGGCGCCCCGGCGTGGAGGATACCGCCGCATACGAGCCGAGCTATGGCCGGAACTGGGTGATGGGTGAGTGAGAAAGGCGGCGTATCGAGGCGGGTGACGAGCCTGCCCGAACCTCCCGAAGGAGCGATACGCCACGATGAGCGATAGCACCGTTGTTTCCCTCCGCCAGCCCGACGAGGTCGACGACCCGCTGACGGCCGTCCTGAGGAGCGGCGCCCGCCGTTTGCTGGCCCAGGCCATCGAGGCGGAAGCCGAGGCGTTCCTGGCCGAGATGAAGGGCGTGCGGCTGCCGGACGGACGCGAGCGCCTGGTGCGGCACGGCCACGCTCCGGAGCGCCTGGTCCAGACCGGGATCGGGCCGGTCCCGGTGCGGCGTGCGAAGATCCGCGACCGCGGCGCCGGTGCGGATGGCGGCGAGCGCATCCGCTTCACCTCGGCCATCCTGCCGCGCTGGGCCCGGCGGACGCGCAGCCTGGATGCCTTGCTGCCGGTGCTCTACCTGCGCGGGGTCTCGATGGGCGACTTCGGGGAGGCGCTCGCGGCGCTGCTGGGCAAGGAGGCGCCGAACCTGTCGCCCTCGGCCATCGCCCGCCTGCGGGGCGAGTGGGAGGCGGACCACGCGCGCTGGCGGCGGCGCGACCTGTCGGCCCGGCGTTACGTCTACGTCTGGGCCGACGGCGTCTACCTTCAGGCCCGGATGGAGCCGCAGGCCGAATGCATGCTGGTGCTGATCGGCGCCACGCCCGAGGGCAAGAAGGAGCTGGTCGGCTTCCAAGTCGGCATGCGGGAAAGCGCGCAGAGCTGGCGTGAACTGCTGGTCGGCCTCAAGGCGCGCGGCCTCGCCATCGCTCCCGAGCTGGCCACCGGCGACGGGGCGCTCGGCTTCTGGAAGGCGCTGGAGGAGGTCTTTCCCAGCACCCGGCATCAACGCTGCTGGGTGCACAAGGCCTCGAACGTGCTGAACAAGCTGCCCAACTCCGTCCAGCCCGCCGCGAAGCGGGACCTGCGCGAGATCTGGCAGGCGCCGGACCGCGCGACCGCGGAGGCGGCGATCGCCACCTTCGCCGAGAAGTATGGGGCCAAATACGGGAAGGCGGTGGCGTGCTTGGCCAAGGACCGCGAGGCGCTGTTGACCTTCTACGACTTCCCGGCCGAGCACTGGGACCACCTGCGCACCGCGAACCCGATCGAGAGCGTGTTCGCCACCGTGCGGCACCGCACGGTGCGCACCAAGGGCGCGCTGTCGCAGGACACCGCCCGGCTGATGGTGTTCAAGCTCGTCATGGCCGCGGCCAGAACCTGGCGCAGGCTCAACGGCGAGAACCAGTTGCCCAAGGTCATCCGGGGCGTCACCTTCCGCGACGGCGTCGAGGTCACCGACATGCCAGCGCAGACCGCCGCCTGATCAGGCCGTCACCCGGAC
>CADCTL010000095.1 GCA_902805625.1 uncultured Acetobacteraceae bacterium | reverse complement strand
CCGCCCGCAGGAGAGCCCGCATGACGCCAACGCCTGTCCACGACGAGCTATGGGCGGCGGTCGAGCCGCTCCTCCCGCCCTCCTTCCCACGCGCCCGCGGCGGACGCCCGCCGGCGCCCGACCGTGCCGCCCTGTCCGGCATAGTCTTCGTGCTCCGCACCGGCGCGCCGTGGCGGTCCGTGCCGCTGGCCCTCGGATGCAGCGGCGTCACGTGCTGGCGTCGCCTGCGCGACTGGCAGGCCGCCGGGGTCTGGCGGCGGCTCCACCGCGTCCTACTGAAGTTGCTGCAGGGCGCCGGGCTGCTGGACTGGCGCAGGGCCAGCATCGACAGCGCCACCGTCCCAGCCAAGGCGGGCGGCGGGGCGACCGGCCCGAGCCCGGTCGATCGCGGCAAGCCGGACACGAAGCGCCGCCTGCTGGTTGACGCCGGGGGCACGCCGCTCGGCGTCGCGCTGAGCCCGGCCAATCGCCACGACAGCAAGATGCTGGCGGAGACGCTCGACGCCGTCCCTCCCGTTCGGGGACGCCCCGGCAGGCCTCGAAGCCGGCCCGGCAAGCTGCGCGCCGACAAGGCGTACGACCACCGCCGTTGCCGGTCCGAGTGCCGGCGGCGGGGCATCGCGCTTCGCATCGCACGGCGTGGCGTCGAGAGCAGCGCCCGCCTCGGCCGTCACAGGCGGATGGTGGAGCGGACCCTCGCTTGGCTGTCCCGCTTTCGCCGCCTCGCAATCCGATACGAGCGCAATGCCGACATCCATCTCGCACTGACCACGCCGGCTTGCGCCGTCATCTGCCTGAAGAGGGCGAAGCGGTTCTGAAACGCGCTTTCAGAGGGCCCGCCTACGGTCCGGGCCTTTGACCGGCTGCTGCTGTTGCGCCTGGTGCGTTCAGACCTTGTCGATCATGGAGCGGATCTTGTCCGCGAGCGCGTCCATGGCGAAGGGCTTGGTCATCATCTCCGTGCCCGGCTCGAGCACGCCGTTGCCCACCGCGGCGTTGTGGGCGTAGCCGGTGATGAACAGCACCTTCAGCCCGGGCCGCACCGCGCGCGCCGCGTCGGCGAGTTGGCGGCCGTTCAGGCCGGGCAGGCCGACGTCGGTGACCAGCAGGTCCACGCGCGCTTCCGATTGCAGGACGCGCAGGCCCGACGGGCCGTCGGCGGCTTCGACCGCCGTGTAACCGAGCTCTTCCAGGGTCTCGAGGACGAGCATGCGGACGGTCGCCTCGTCCTCCACCACCAGCACCGTCTCAGCCAGGTCCGTGCGCGGCGTGCCAGCGGGTTCGACGGTGTTCTCGGCCGCCTCCAAGCTCCCGCGGTGCCGGGGCAGGTAGAGCTTGAAGGTCGTGCCCTGCCCGACCTCGCTGTAGATCCGGACGTGGCCGCCGGACTGCTTGAAGAACCCGTAGAGCATGGACAGGCCAAGGCCCGTGCCCTGGCCGAGCGGCTTGGTGGTGAAGAACGGTTCGAAGGCCCGCGCGGCCACCTCCGGCGCCATGCCGGTGCCGGTGTCGGTGACACAGACCGAAACGTACTGCCCCGGCCTGACCTCGCCGCCGTGGGCCCGGGCGTAGGCCTCGTCGAGGTGTGCGTTGGCGGTCTCGACGGTGAGGCGGCCGCCCTCCGGCATGGCGTCGCGGGCGTTGATCGCCAAGTTGAGGAGTGCGCTCTCGAGCTGGTTGGGGTCGCACAAGGCGGGCCAAAGGCCGCCGGCCAACACCACCTCCAGATCGATCGAGGGCCCGAGGGTGCGGCGCAGCAGGTCTTCCATCCCGGCCACGAGCCGGTTGGCCTCCACCGGCTTGGGGTCGAGCGGCTGGCGGCGGGCGAAGGCGAGCAGGCGTTGGGTGAGCGCTGCGGCGCGCTGGGCCGAGGTGATCGCCGCGCCTGTGTAGCGCTCGAGCCCTTCGGTGCGGCCGGCGGCCACCCGGCGCTGCAGGATGGCGAGCGCCCCCACGATGCCGGTGAGCAGGTTGTTGAAGTCGTGGGCGATGCCGCCCGTGAGTTGGCCCACCGCCTCCATCTTCTGCGCCTGGCGCAACTGCTCCTCGGCGCGCTCCCGCTCCGCCGCCTCCGCCTCCAGGGCGCGCGTCCGCTCGCGCACCCGCTCCTCGAGCGTCTCGTTGAGGCGCCGCATCGCCTCCTCGGCGGCGCGCTTCTCGGTGACGTCCACGAGCATGCCGTCCCAAACCAGCGAACCGTCCGGCGCCTCCCGCGGGGCCGAGGCGATGCGGCACCAACGGACCTCGCCGGTGTCGGCGCGGACGAGGCGCGCCTCGAACTCGAAAGGCGCTAGGTCCCGGATGGCCGCTTCTTCGGCCGCGGCGAGGCCCGCGCGGTCTTCGGCGGCGATGGCCCCGTACAGCGCGCCCGGGTCCGCCAGCGCCGCCTCGGCCGGAACGCCGGTCAAGCGCTGGCAGCTCCGGGCGAGGTAGACGAAGCGGCGCCCGCTCCCGTCGCGCCGCACGGCCACCTGGTAGACCATGCCGGACGGCAGGTTGTCGGCGAGCGCCCGCAGGCGCCCTTCGCTCTCGCGCAGCGCCGCCTCGGCCAGCTTGGCGTCCGAGACGTCCACGTTGCAGCCGGTGTAGCCGAGGAAGGCCCCGGCGTCGGAAAGGCGCGGCACCCCCTCGCAGCGCAGCCAGCGGACCGCGCCATCCTTGTCCCGCACCCGCACCTCGGCCCGGACCGGGCGCCGTGCGCGGAAGGCATCGAGGAACCGGGCGGAGAACCCTTCCAGGTCGTCCGGGTGGACGACGCGCCGCCAGCCGTCCCCGAGCATCTCCGAGGCGGGTCGGCCGAAAAGATGGTCGTGGTGCATGTTCGCGAAGGCGACCCGGCCCTCGGTGTCGGTCATCCAGATCAGCGCCGGCGCGCTGTCGGCCATGTTGCGGAACCGCGCTTCGCTCTCCCGCAACGCCGCCTCGGCGCGCTTCCGCTCGGTGGTGTCGGTCGCCTGGATGACGAAGAACCGCACGCTGCCATCCGGCCCACGCACCGCCGTGACGGCCGCGTCGGCGGTGCGGACCTCCCCTCCAGCGGCCTGGTATCGGTCCTCGGACAGCACCGGCCCGTCGGTGCGCGCCGCCTCCGCCAAGCGGCCCGGCCACGCCTCGCGCATGGCGGGCAGCCCGGCCCAGAAGGGCGTGTCCCAGAACGGGCGTCCGACCACTTGGTCCCGGGCGAGGCCCGCGGCGCGGAGCGGCAGCCCGTTGATCTCGAGCGTGACGCCCTCGGGTGAGAGGACGGCCATGAACTGGAACTGCTGGTCGAAGACGACGCGCAAGCGCGCCTCGCTCGCGCGCAGCGCCCGTTCGGCGGCGTCGCGGGCGGTTTCGTCGCGCAGCGTCAGCACGGCGCCGGCCCGGGCGCCGTCCGGGCCGCGCACCGGGCGGGCGCTGCCGGCCGCGAGCACCTCCGAGCCGTCGGGGCGGCGGATGCGCCAGCGCGCCTCCGTCACCGTTTCGCCGTGGAGCACGGCCCGGGCGAGCGGCAGCTCCGCCGGGGGATAGGGGACACCGTCCTCGGTGTGGAGGCCGTAGGTCCGGCTGTAGGCGTCGGGCGCCACGTCGAGGGCCGCCGTGCCGTGGATCCGCGCCGCCGCGTCGTTCACGAACACGATCCGCCCCGCCGCGTCGGTCACGATCACGCCCTCGGCGAGCTGGTCCAGGACGGCGGCGCGTTCGGCGGCGAACGCGGCGGCGTGCGCCTCGCTCTCGCGCAGCGCCGCCCGGGTGGCCTCGGGCTCGGCCACGGCTCGCCGCGCCCGCCGCAGTTCCGCGTTCTCGGCCTCGAGTTCGGCCACGCGCCGACGGAGTTCGTCGGTGCCCGGTGCCGCAGCGAGGCTTTCCTCAGCGGCCACGGCGGTCCCGCGCCCCATCGTGCCTGGCCCGGGACGCTTCGGAGCTTTGCTCGGTCTCGCGGGCGGCGAGGCCGCTGAACGCGGCACGAAGGCGCGCGCGCGACGTCGCGCGCGCGCGGTGCCGCGGGCCCTCGTCACTCAATGGTGGTTGCTCGTTCGCGCGGGCATGGTTCGGAAGAGGCCATCGATGTGGCTGGACTTGTAAGCCGACCCGTATGGCCAGGAAACCGGTCTGAAACCGTGAAGCAACAATTCTGCGCCTAAGTTGCCCGTTTGGTTCGTTCAACGGGAGGTGGTCCGATCGCTCGATGGCGCTCCAGCGGCCGCCCATCCCGTTCCATCGACCTCAGAACGGGAGCTTAGGTCCGTTCCGGGTCGTCAGCAGCGGTTCCTGGTTGGGTTTTCACCTGGCCGCCTCCGCCCGCGGCTTCCGCGCGCTGGACCCTAGCCGAAGAGGCGCGACACGGCCCGCAGCGGGCCGGAGAAGATGCGGACCCTCCTCGACCGTTTCCGGCCGGGCGGCGGCTTGGTTAGGGGTGCGTTCTCGTCGCCGGGCTCGTCCGGGGCGGCCAGCACGGCGCCTTCCGGCGACGGCTCCAACACCAGGATGCGGTCGTGGTGGAGTTCGAGGCCGGGGCGGTGGCCGATGGACACCACGGCGGTGTCCGGCAGCTCTTCGCGCAGCAGCCCCATCATCGCGTCCTGGTTCTCCTCGTCGAGCGCGGCGGTCGCCTCGTCCAGGAAGATCCAGCGCGGCTTGTGCAGCAACACCCGCGCGAAGGCGATGCGCTGCTGCTGGCCGAGCGACAGGGTGCGGTCCCAGCGCTCCTCCTCGTCGAGCCGCTCGGACAGATCCTCCAGCCCGCATCGCCCCAGCGCCGCCGCCATGGCCCGGTCGTCGAAGGTCTCGGCGGGGGCGGGGTAGGCGAGGACGGCGCGCAGCGTGCCGAGCGGCAGGTAGGGGCGCTGCGGGAGGAACATCGCCGCGCCGCGTTCGGGGACGCGGATGCGCCCGGCGCCCCAGGGCCAAGCGCCGGCCAGGGCGCGGAACAGGGTGGACTTGCCGGTGCCGCTCTCGCCCTGGATGAGCACCCGCTCGCCGGGGCGGATCACGGCGTCCGCCTGCCGCACCAAGGGCTTGCGGTCCGCGGTGGCGACCGCCACGCCCTGGAGCGACACCGTTTCCTCGCCGTCCGCGCCCGGCCCTTCCTCGATGTGCAGGGCGCAGCGCCGGTCGATGCAGCCCGCCGCGTCGATGCTGTCCTCCAGCTCGACCACGCGGTCCACGTGGCTGGTCCAGTCGGCTAGCCGCGGGTAGTTGTCCATGAACCAGTTCAGCGCCCGCGTCACCTCGCCGAAGGCCGAGCCCACCTGCATGAGCACGCCGAGGGTGATGGCGCCGGCGAAGTAGCGCGGCGACGCCACCAGGATGGGGAACACCATCGTCAGCATCGCGAAAGCCGAGGACAGCCCCACCAGGTTCCGCTCGGCCCGGTTCAGCTCGTGCATGACGCCCGTGACGCGGCCGAAGGCGCGCCGCAGCCCGCGCTCCTCGTCGGCCTCGCCGCGGATCATGGCGATGCCCTCGCTGTTCTCCCGGAGGCGGACGAGCGCGAAGCGGTGGTCGCCTTCGGCCTCGTTGCGGCGGGCGTTGATGTCCGGCATCCGCCGCCCCACGAGCCAAGTCCCCCCGGCAGCGGCCGCGGCGTAGATCAGCGCCGCGAACACCATGTAGCCGGGGATCTCCACTTCCCGTCCGGCCATCGCCAGGGTCAACGGGCCGGAGAGCGTCCAGAGGATGCTGACGAAGGACACCAGCAGCAGCGCCGAGTGGAGCAGCCCGATGGCCATGTCCACCGCGATGGACGTGGCCCAGCGGGCGTTCTCGCCGATGCGCTGGTCCGGGTTGTCGGCGGCGCCTTCGACGAACTGCATCCGGTAGTGGGCGGAGTCCGCGAGCATCCGGCGCTGCAAGTCGCGCACCAGCCAATCGCGCCACCAGACCTGGAGGGTCTGGCGGGCCTGGAGCTGGAACACCGCGGCGGCGGTGCCCGCCAGCGCCAGCACGGCGAAGACGCCCATCTGGGCCAGGAAGCGGTCGTGGTCGCGCTTGTCGAGGGCGTCGAAGAAGTCGCGGTTCCAGATGTTGAGGCGCACCTGCACCGCGATCTGGAGCAGGGTCAGGCCGACCACGGCGGCGGTGATCGCCCAGGCCGAGCGCCGCTCTTCCGAGGTGTAGTACGCGGCGGCCAAGCGCCGCACCTTGCGCAAGAAGCCGACCCGTTTCCGCACCTTGGCCGCAACCCGCTTTCTGACGGACGCGCCGCCGGAACCGCTGTCCGCTCCCACCTTCCGCACCCCGAGCAACTTCAACTTGTGGATTTTAGCATACTTTATTGAAAACCACTTACAGTTGTGTCTCCGCGCCGTCGAACAGGGCCAGCGACCGCCTTTTCGCGTTTCAGGCCGGTCTGGGCGGGTGGCGGAGGCCGCTTCTGCTCGAACCGGGCAGCGGGACGGGGCGGCCGGGCGGCCAGTGGCCAGCCGTGCCGGCGCTCGCCATGCTGCGCTCCACGAAGAACGAACGGGAGCGGCGCCATGGCCGAGAACAACCTCCAAGTCCTACTCCGCCGCCGTCCGCAGGGCGAACCGACGCCGGACGACTTCGAAATCCGCGAAGCGCCGGCGCCGGAGCCGGCGGAGGGCGAGGTGCTGGTGCGCGCCCGCTTCCTGTCGCTCGACCCCTACATGCGCGGCCGCATGTCGGACGCGAAATCCTACGCCAAGCCGGTGGAGATCGGCGCGGTGATGGAAGGGCAGACGGCGGGCGAGGTGGTGGCGTCCCGCGTGCCCGGTTACGCGCCGGGCGACGCGGTGCTGGGCGGCTTCGGCTGGCAGCGCTTCTCCGCGGTGCCGGCGGCGCGGCTGACGCGAGTGGACCCGGTGGAGGCGCCGTTGTCCGCCTCGCTCGGCGTGCTCGGTATGCCGGGGCTGACCGCCTGGGTCGGACTGGAGGACATCGGCCAGCCCAAGGCGGGCGAGACGGTGGTGGTTTCGGCCGCGTCCGGCGCGGTGGGGCAGGTCGTGGGGCAGATCGCCAAGCAGCGCGGTTGCCGCGTGGTCGGCGTCGCCGGCGGCGCGGCGAAGTGCGGCTTCGTGACGGGCGAGCTGGGCTTCGACGCCTGCGTGGACCACCGGGGCGACCTGAAGGCGCAACTCGACGCCGCCTGCCCCGACGGCATCGACGTGTATTGGGAGAACGTCGGCGGCGCGGTGCAGAAGGCGGTGTTCCCGCGCCTCAACGACTTCGCCCGGATGGTGATGTGCGGCATGATCGCCGAGTACAGCGACACGCAGATCGCGCCGGGGCCGAATCTGATGTCCTGCGTCCGCAAGCGGCTCCGCATCCAGGGCTTCATCGTCAGCGACAGCGGCTGGCAGCGCTACGGGCAGTTCCGCTCGGAGATGCTGGGCTGGATGCGCGACGGGCGGCTGAAGTGGCGCGAGGACGTTGTGGACGGGCTGCGCGCCGCGCCGCAGGCCTTCATCGGGCTGCTCAAGGGCGCCAATTTCGGCAAGCTGGTGGTGCGCGTGGACTGACGCGGGAAGGCCCCAGCGTCCGCCTGTCCGAGCCAGGCGTCCTCGCTCGGGCGGCACCGGCCCACGCCCGGGCCGGGTCGCCGCTGCGCTGGGCCGCGTGCTCGCGCAGCCCCGCCACACCGCCGAGCACGGGCCCCGCTCGGAGACGGTGCGGATACATCGGCCGCCGGCATCAGGCGGTGGTAGGGAATCCGGGCCCGCTACCCGCGGTAGCGGCGGGCGCCGCTAAGGCCTTCACGAGACCGAGGGCATGTTGCGCGGCCGATCGGTCCTCCTCCGGCCGGCGCACCACCGGCCCGGCACACTGCGCTGTGCGCGCGAGACCGCTCGAATTGCGCCAAATGTCATAATTTGCGGACGCCTTGACCCGATAGCCGATTTTTAAGAAGGTACGCCGAGCGGGGCCGGAAACCGTTTCGGTTGGGCCACCGTAACGCTTTGTTCGGTTGAGTGGCTCGGCGGGGGGCAATTCCATGGGCACAAGCAACACCACCCGACCGCCGCTCCGGAGCGGCTTTACCGAGGTGTTCTTCGACGGTTTCGACACCGCCAGCACCCAGGACGCCACCGGCCTCGACCGCAGCAAATGGGGCACGGTCTACGGGGGCAGCACCTACTGGAACAACGCGTTCTCGTGGTCGCACGACGACGTCCGGGTGGACCAGAACAACAGTAATGAGGTCGTGGTCAGCGCCACCTACCACCCGGAGATAACGTCCGGGCCGAAGTGGACCGCTGGCGGCTTCAGCAGCATGGCCCCGTGGGCCGGGAACCCCAACACATGGCAGTACGGATTGTTCGAGTTCAGCGCCAAAGTGGACAAGGGGCAGGGCACAGGACCGGCGGTGCTGCTGTGGCCCGCAGACAACAGCTGGCCGCCCGAGATCGACCTGCTGGAGGCGCCTGACGCCAACCGCCAGGGCATGTACTTCACCGTCCATTGGAAGGACAACAACGGCAACCACGCCTACAAGAGCTACAAGTTCGACGACGTGGACGCCAGCCAGTGGCACACCTACGGGCTCGAGTGGGAGAGGAACAAGCTCGTCTTCTACGTGGACGGCGTGAAGCGGCAGGAGCACTACGAAGGCGATCCGAACATGAAGATGGCCTTCGGCATGCAAATGTTCGTCGCTTCGGCGAGTGACGGGTGGTACGGCGGCGCGCCGGATCAGGCCACGATGGCCGACGGCAAGATCGACCTGCACGTCGATTGGGTGCGCGTGGCGCAGAAGGTCGCCGCGCCCCCGCCTCCGTCCATCAACACCGTCAGCGGCACCGGCGGCGCGGACAGGCTCAACGGCACGAGCGGCGCCGACCGCATCACCGGGCTGGCGGGCAACGACATCATGCGGGGACGCGCCGGCGCCGACGAGTTCGCGTTCTCGCCGGGGGACGGCTTCGACCGGATCATCGACTTCCAGCCCGGCACCGACGACTTGGTCTTCAACGGCGTCTCGGCCTCGCAGGTGACCCAGAGAGTCACCTCCTACTCGGGGGTCAGAGGGCTCGATGTCACGTACGGGCCGGGCGCCAACAGCCACGTCTTCCTCGAAGGCGTGCGTAGCACTCTCGGCAGCGGGGACCTGGTCTTCGCCTGACCGCCGCGGGGCGGTCGAGGGGAGGGGAGCGCCGCGGGGGCGGAGCCGGGTCCCGCAGGGGCCGGGCGCTTCCCCGTTCCGGCCTCACCGGCACATCAGCACGGGCATGTCCGAATTCTCCAGCACGTGCCGGGTCACGCCGCCCAGGATGAGCTGGCGCAGCCGGGAGTGGCTGTAGGCGCCCATGCACAGGAGGTCGGCGCCGAAGTCCCGCGCCGCGCCCAGGAGGCCCGCGCCCACGTCCTTGGTCTGCGGCTTGAAGAGCTGCGCCTCCGCCTGGATCTCGTGCCAGCGGAGGTAGGCGCGGATGCCTTCGACGCCGGGGCCGCGGCGCTGGTACTCGTCGGCGTAGAGGATGCGGACCGCCTGCGCCTGGTGCAGCCAGGGCAGCGCCGCTTCAATGGCAGACGCGCTCTCGGCGGTGCCGTTCCAGGCGCAGCAGACGCGGGTGCCGATGGAGACCGGCCCTTCCCGCGGCGCGATCAGCACCGGGCGGCCGCTGTCGAACAGCACGGCGTGCAGCGCGTCCGAGGAGGACACGTCCTCCCCCGCTTCCGGGTGCGGCACCACCGCCATGTCGTAGAGGCGCGCCTGCTGCGCCACCACGTCCTCCTCGCGGCCGGCGATGGACTCGAAGGAGAGGGTCGGGCCGTCGGTCTTGAGCGCGGTTTCGGCGCTGTCGGCGAAGGCGACGCCGCCGGCGGCGCCGGTGACGCGCTGGAACAGCTCGCGCACCCGGCCGGCGCGATCGCCGCTTTCGCGCTCGGTGGCCGCCATCATCTCCTCGATCATGGCGCCGGACAGGCCCTCGCCGGCGAGCGGCGCGACGTCGCGCGCGTCCACGCGCACGTGGAGGCAGTGGACGTGCGCGTTCCATATCCTGGCGGTCAGCAGGGCGGTGGTGAGGGCGGCCTCACCGGCGGCGGTGCCGGTGAGCGGCAGCAGCAGGCGACGATAGGCCATGGCGCATCTCCCAAAGGCGCCGGCCGCGGCGGCGCGGTTCCGGCGTGCCGGTCGGTCCCGGTTGCCCGCGGCGCGGGTTCCGGATTCGCCACATTATCACGGAACATTCGGGGTCGGATGCAAGAGGGCGCGCGCGGCCGGGAGCGGGTCCGCCGCGGCGTCCAGCACGCGCCAGGAGACGGGACCGGGGTCGCGCTCCGCCGCCGCGTCCAGCACGGCCACGGTGGCGTCCGAGGCGTCGCCGGTGCGCGCCGCCACACGCGCCCGCAGCACGTCGAGCGGCGCCCGGAGCCAGAGGCCGTGGAAGGGCGCGCCCGACGCCGCCGCCTCGACGGCGGCGCGCTCGTCGGTGCGGAGGAAGGCGGCGTCGGCGACCACGGCGTGGCCCCCGCGCACGGCTTCCCCGGCCAAGGCCGCGAGTTCGGCGAACACGGCCGCGTTCTCCGCCGGAGTGTAGGCCGAGGCCGGGAGGCGTTGTTCGGGCGCCAGGCCGTGGCGGCGCTTGCGGATCTCGTCGGAGCGCAGCACCAGCGCCCCCGGCGGGGCGCCGAGGTCGGGCGCGAGGGCTCGGGCGAGGCGCGTTTTGCCGGTGCCGGGCAGCCCGCCGACCGCGACCAAGCAAGGCGCCACCGGCCGCAGCGCCGCCTCGGCCAGCGCCAGGTACTCCAGCCCGGCCGCGCCGCCGCCTTCCGCGTGCGCCCGGATGGCGGCGCGGAGCGAGAGCCAGGGCGGCAGCGCGCCGACCAGGCCGGCGTCGCCGGTGCGGGCCACGTAGCGGTTGAGCACGCGGTTGGCCGCCGGGCGGCCGACCCGGTGCCAAAGGTCCATCAGCAGGAAGGCGAGGTCGTAGCCGGTGTCTACGGTGGCGAGCGCCTCGTCGAATTCCAGCGCGTCGAACGGCGTGACCCGGCCTTGCCACAAGCAGAGGTTCTTCAGGTGCAGGTCGCCGTGGCAGCGGCGCACGCGTCCCGCGGCTGAGCGCGCCGCCAGCAGCGGGGCGCGCCCAGCCAGCGCCGCCCGCGCCGCGGCGGCCCAGGCTTCGACCCGCTCGGCGGGCAAGGGAGCCGCCAGCGCCGCGCGGCGGGTGCCCTCCAGCGCCTCCACCATGGCCCCGGGCGCGTCCACGCGCTCCGACCGCGGCAGCGCCTCGTGCATGGCTGCGACCGCGTCGGCCAATTGGTCCAGGAGGTCCGGCGTCAGTTCGCCGCGCGCCGCCACCGCGTCCAGGAAGTCCGCCGCGGGCACCGGCGCCATGCGCAGCACCCACTCCACCGCTTCGCCGTCGCCGGCGAGTTCCAGGGTCCCGTCCGGCGCCCGCGTCACGGCGACCACGCCGCGATAGAGGTCCGGAGCGAAGCGCGCGTTGACCGCCAGCTCGTGCCGCGCGAACCGCTCGCGGGCCGCCGGCGCGGTGAAGTCCAGGAAGCCGAGATCGACCGCCTTCTTGAGCTTGAAGGCCGTGTCCGGCCCGACGAACACGGCGGCGGTGCGCGTTTCGATGGGCGTGGCGCCGGTCAGGCGCCGCAGCAGCGCCGCGACCGGGCGCTGCGCCGCCGGGATCACCGCCGGGGCGTCACGGGTAGAGCGCCTCCGTCCGCCACGCCTCGCCCCCGGACCAGTGGAACACCTGCCGGTCGTGCAGGCGGAAGGGCATGTCGCGCCAGAACTCCATGCGCGCCGGGCGCAGGCGGAAGCCGGACCAGGTTTCGGGGCGGGGTATGTCGCCCTCGCCGAAGCGCTCCTCGAACTCGGCCACGCTCTGCTCCAGGGCGGCGCGGCTGGCCAGCGGGCGCGATTGCGCGCTGGCCCAGGCGCCGACGCGCGAGCCGCGCGGGCGCGTGGCGTAGTAGGCGTCCGCCTCCTGCGCCGAGACCTGTTCCACCGCGCCTTCCACGCGCACACTGCGGCGCAGCGACTTCCAGTGGAAGCACATGGCCGCGTACGGATTCGAACGCAGCTCCTCGCCCTTGCGGCTTTGGAGGTTGGTGTAGAACACGAAGCCGCCGGGCGCGGGGAGCCGGTCCACGCCCTTCAGCAGCACCATGCGGGCGGAGGGGCGCCCGTCCGGCGTGCTGGTCGCGAGGCAGACGGCGGTGGGGTCGTTCGGCTCGGACGTTTCCGCCTCGGCCAGCCAAGCCTCGAACAGGGCAACGGGGTCGGTGACATCCATGGTTCGCATCCGTCGAGGGGCGTTGCGGGCGGGAGACAGGCAGGCCGCGGCCCCCTTGCCCGGTGCAGTGGCATGTGCGACCACCGCCCGCCACCCGCAACCAGCCGGTCACACCTGAAAATGCCTGAAGCGCCGCTCGTAGACGCCCCCACCGGCACTCTCATGGCGGGCAAGCGAGGCCTGGTCATGGGCGTCGCCAACGACCGCTCCATCGCTTGGGGCATCGCCCGCGCGGTGGCGGCGCAGGGCGGACAGGTCGCCTTCACCTACCAAGGCGAGGCGTTGGAAAGGCGCGTGCGCCCGCTGGCCGAGAGCGTGGGGAGCCGCCACGTGCTGCCTTGCGACGTGACGGACGACGCGAGCGTGGACGCCGCCTTCGCCGCGCTGGAGCGGGACTGGGGCGGGCTGGACTTCCTCGTCCACGCCATCGGCTTCGCGGACAAGCAGTACCTGCGCGGCCGCTACCTGGACACGCCGCGCGACGCCTTCCTCCAGGCGCTCGACGTGTCCTGCTACTCCTTCGTCTCGGTCTGCCAGCGGGCGGTGCCGTTGATGCGCCCCGGCGGGTCGTTGCTGACCATGAGCTATCTCGGCGCCGAGCGCGTGACGCCGCATTACAACGTCATGGGCGTGGCCAAGGCGGCGCTGGAGGCGAGCGTGCGCTACCTCGCGGCCGATCTCGGGACCGCGGGCATCCGCGTCAACGCGATCTCGGCCGGCCCGATCAAGACGCTGGCGGCGAGCGGCATCGGCGACTTCCGCTACATCCTCAAGTGGAACCAGCTCAACGCGCCGCTGCGGCGCAACGTGACGATCGAGGACGTGGGCGGGGCGGGGCTCTACCTGCTGTCCGACCTCGGCGCGGGCGTCACGGGCGAGGTGCACCACGTGGACTGCGGCTACCATGTCGTCGGCATGAAGAACCCGGACGCGCCGGACATCAGCACAGTGAAGGACTAGGACGCCCGCGGTCCGGGTTGCGGGGGGGCGGGCCGATCATAGATGTAAGGCCCGAAGACCGAACCCGATCGGCCGACCATGTCCCACAACAGCTTCGGCCACCTCTTCCGCGTCACCACCTGGGGCGAGAGCCACGGTCCGGCCATCGGCTGCGTGGTGGACGGGTGTCCGCCGCGCTTGTTGCTCTCCGAAGCCGACATCCAGCCCTTCCTGGACCGCCGGCGGCCGGGGCAGTCCAAGCTGGTCACGCAACGGCAGGAACCGGACACCGTCCGCATCCTGTCCGGCGTCCACGAAGGGCTGACCACCGGCACGCCGATCGCGCTGGTGATCGAAAACCAGGACCAGCGCTCGCGCGACTACGGCGAGATCAAGGACCGTTTCCGCCCTGGCCACGCCGACCTTAGCTACGAACTCAAATACGGCATCCGCGACCACAGGGGCGGCGGGCGCAGCAGCGCGCGGGAAACGGCGATGCGCGTGGCCGCCGGCGCCGTGGCGCGCAAGGCGCTCGGTCCGGAGGTCCGCGTGCGCGCCGCCATGGTGCAGTTGGGCGACGACCGCGTGGACCGCGCGCGGTGGGATTGGGCGGAGGTCGAGCGCAACGCCCTGTTCTGCCCCGACCCGGTCGCCGCCGCGCGCTGGGAGGAGCAGCTGCTCGCCGTCCGCAAGACCGGCTCCTCGCTCGGCGCAGTCATCGAGGTGGTGGCGGAAGGCGCGCCGCCCGGCCTGGGCGCGCCGATCTACGCCAAGCTGGACGCGGAGATCGCCGCGGCGCTGATGGGCATAAACGCCGTGAAGGGCGTCGAGATCGGCGAGGGCTTCGCCGCGGCGGCGCTCTCCGGCGAGGACAACGCGGACGAGATGTGGATGGGCCCGGACGGGCGCGTGCTGTTCGGGTCCAACCGCGCGGGCGGCGTGCTCGGCGGCATCTCCACCGGCCAGCCCATCGTCGCGCGCTTCGCGGTGAAGCCGACCTCCTCCATCCTGACCTCGCGCCGGAGCGTGGACCGGCACGGCCGCGACGTGGAGGTCGAGACGCGCGGCCGGCACGACCCTTGCGTCGGCATCCGCGCCGTCCCGGTGGGGGAGGCGATGCTGGCGCTGGTGCTGGCCGACCATCTGTTGCGGCACCGGGCGCAGAACCCCGACTCACCCGGCGAAGCGAGGCTGCCGCGTAACTAACGCTCACATTGCCGCGCGTTTACCGGAAGTAAGCAATAACCTACTGCCACAGTCGGGTTTGCGGGTTGACTGGACCCCGTCGGCATACTCTCTACACCTTCATACAATCGGGAAAGAGAGAGCCGGTCATGTCCTTTGCCGATGCGCTGGCTCCTGCGGGGGCGTTGCAATCTTTCGTTACATTGTGCGGGGAGGCGTCTTGGAAGCAGCGCGTCTCGGAGCTTGGCGCGCGCACCCAAGCCGGATCCCTGCTCGGGCGCATCGCGCAACAGCGGCACGCGTTGGAGTTGACCCTCGCGCGCATCGCCGACCGGACCACGAACAGCCGCGCGGGGGCGGTTGAGCGCTTGTTGTGCCTCCTCGCGCACGAAGCGGTGGAGATGGCCGCTGCGCTGCCTGAGGCCTCGCGCCCGCGGTTGCGCGCGGAGATTCTGGCCGGGCTGACCGGCGAGGCCACATTGATTCCGCTGTTCCACCGCCTCCGCACGGCGGCCCTGCTGCGGCGGCGCGGCTTCACGTTGCGCTACGACGGCTTCGCCGAGGGCGCCACCTACGACTTCTCGGCCGAACGCGACGGCGCGACGGTGGAGGTCGTTTGCGAGACCGTCTCCGCCGAGGCGGGGCGGAAGGTGAACCGCGGCGACTGGTGGATGCTGGTGGACCGCATCAATCCCGAGTTGCAGACCTGGCTCGCAGCGCATCCCGGCCGCTACCTGCTGAAGATGACCTTGCCGGAGGGTTTGGCCGGGCCGGACCAGACGGCCACGATCCACCAGCGCATCTCGGCGCTGCTGGCGGCGGAGCGGCGGCAGGGCGCGTGCAACCAAGCCGTGCTGAAGCTCGATCCGCTGATGCTGGCCGGGGCGCAGGCGGGCGATCGCCCCGGCGGCTTGCCCGCGCGCTTGCGGGAGCAGTTCGGGCCGGAAGCGCACTTGGCCGTCACGACCAACCCCAGCAGCAAGAGCGTCTTCGTGATGGCGGCCCGCGCGTCGCAAGAGAACGAGGTGGCCACGGCCGTGTGCCGCCGGCTGGCGAGCGCGGCCGAGAGCCGCTTGACGGGACGCCGCCCCGGCCTCCTCGCCGTCTTCCTGGAGGACCTCGACAAGGCCGAGTGGCGCGTCCTGCGGGAAAAGCTGGAGCTGGAGGGCGCGGTGCGCCGGTTCCTCACCACCGCCCCGGCGAAGCGCGTCGTCGCGGTGTCCTGCACGTCCCGCTTCGAGCTGTTCGGCGCGCCGCCGCCGGACGGCGTCCCGGGCGGCGAACTGCGCTTCCGCAACCCGGCCCACCCCGCCGCCAAGCAGCCCGCGCTTGCGCCCGCGATCCTGTCGTCAGTGTGATGGGCGGCCAAGCGGGCGTGCCGTTATCCATGGGAAACCGCTCTGTTGGCGTGGCGTTCTGCCGCGCAACGAAGCCGACCCCGCCGACCGGCTGGGAGGCTCAGCACGAGGACCCCATGACCGAGCCCGACTTCGAGGCCAAGCTCGCCGAACTCGATCGGCTTCTGAACGACCCCGAAGTCCGCATGGATCCTGACCGGGTTTGGACCATCCTCGCCGAAATCAGCGGCAAGGAAACGCGGGTGCCGGTCCGGGCTTGAGGGGCGCCCGGACCGCGGCGCGTCGCCGCGTCAGGCGACTTCGAACAACCCGGCGGCGCCCTGGCCGCCCCCGATGCACATCGTGACCACGACGAAGCGCCCCCCGCGGCGCTTCGCTTCGATCAACGCGTGGCCCGTCATGCGCGCCCCGCTCATCCCGTAAGGGTGGCCGACGGAGATGGCGCCGCCGTCCACGTTCAAGCGCTCATCCGGGATGCCGAGCCGGTCGCGGCAGTAAAGCACTTGGCAGGCGAAGGCCTCGTTCAGCTCCCACAGATCGATGTCGTCCGGCTTGAGGCCGTGCTGCTGCAATAGTTTCGGCACGGCGAAGACCGGCCCTATGCCCATCTCCGCCGGGTCGCAGCCCGCCACCGCCATGCCGCGGTAGATGCCGAGCGGTTGGAGGCCGCGGCGCGACGCTTCGCCTTCCTCCATCACCACGCAGGCCGAGGCGCCGTCCGAGAGTTGGGACGCGTTGCCGGCGGTGATGAACCGGCCCTGCTTCACCCGCTGCCCCTCGCTCAGCACCGGCTTGAGGGCGGCCAGCCCCTCGGGCGAGGTGTCGGGCCGGTTGCCCTCGTCCCTGGTCAGCGTGACGTCCTTGCGGGAGATCTCGCCGGTGGCCTTGTCCTGCACCGCCATGCGGGAGGGCATGGGCGCGATCTCGGCGTCGAAGCGGCCGGCCTGCTGCGCGGCGGCGGTGCGCTGCTGGGAGCGGAGCGCGTACTCGTCCTGCTGCTCGCGCGAAACGCCGTAGCGGTCCGCCACGATCTCGGCGGTTTCCAGCATGGCCATGTAGAGCTGCGGCACGTGCTCTTCGAGCCAGGGGTCGCGCGTGCGGTGGCGGTTCATTTTGTCGTTCTGGACGAGCGAGATCGACTCCAGCCCGCCGCCCACCACCGCCTGCATCCCGTCGTGCATCACCTGCTTGGCGGCCGTGGCGATGGCCATGAGGCCGGAGGAGCACTGACGGTCGATGCTCATGCCCGGCACCGTGTCCGGCAGGCCGGCGCGGAGCGCGCACTGCCGCGCCATGTTGGAGCCTTGGCTGCCCTGCTGGAGCGCGGCGCCCATCACGACGTCTTCGACCTCCGCCGGGTCCAGGCCGGCGCGGTTCACCGCCTGGGCGATGGCGTGGCCGCCCAGCGCCTGGGCCTGGGTGTCGTTGAAGGCGCCGCGGTAGGCGCGGCCGATCGGCGTGCGCGCGGTCGAGACGATGACGGCTGAACGCATTGTTCCCTCCCCTCGTCGGCCCGCCTTCCGGCGGCGATCCGCGCGGTATGGGCCGAAACGGGGGCGCCGGGAAGCGCTCTGGCGCGACGGCGGCGTCAGGCGCCCAGGATCTTCCAGACCCCGTCCGCGTGGACCGCGGTGCGCCCGGCGACCTCCAGCAACCCGCGCACGAAGACCACGGTGCGGGTGCGGCGCAGCACCTCCGCGCGCGCCTCGACCAGCTCGCCGAGGCGGACGGGCGCGATGAACTGCGTGTTGAGCTGCACCGTGGTGACGGGCCGGCGGCCCACGGCTTCGAATATCGTGGCGCCCAGCGCGTCGTCGGCGAAGCTCATCAGCATCCCGCCGTGGACCACGCCGCCGAGGTTCAGGTGCCGCTGCTCCGCCACGAAGGCGTAACGCCAAGCGTCGCCCTCGCGCCGCGCGAGGAAGGGGCCGACCAGCGCCGGGTAGTCGCTGGCGCGCATGGGCTTCCAGCCCGCGGCGGCGGGGTCGGGCGGGGCGTCGTCGGGGGGCATGGCGGGTCCTGCGCTGTCGCGCCGCGGCCTATAGCGGGCGCGCGCGGCCCGGCACAGTCAGGGGTCGCGGATGGCGGCGATGAGGAATTCGCGGTTGCCCTCGGGGCCGAGGAGGGGACTCGGCTCGATGCCCAGCACGCGCCAACCGGGCAGGCCGCGCCACCACGCGGCGACGCGCTCGCAAACGCCGCGATGCACCCCGGCGTCGCGCACCACGCCGCCCTTGGCGACCGACGGCCCCACCTCGAACTGCGGCTTGACCAGCGCGCAGGCCCACGCGCCCGGGGCGCAGAGCGCGAGCGGCGCCGGCAGCACGGTGGCGAGCCCGATGAAGCTCGCGTCGCAGACCAGCGCGCCCACCGGCTCCGGCACCTGCTCCGCCGCCAGGTAACGGGCGTTCACCCGCTCCCGCACCGCCACGCGCGGGTCGTTGCGGAGCGACCAGTCGAGCTGCCCGTGCCCCACGTCCACGGCGTACACGCGCGCCGCCCCATGGTGCAGCAGGACGTGGGTGAAGCCGCCGGTGGAGGCGCCCACGTCGAGGCAGACCCGCCCCGCGGGCGAGAGCTCGAAATGCGCCAGCCCGTGGGCCAGCTTGACGCCGCCGCGCGACACCCAAGGGTGGTCCTGCCCGCGCAAGGAGAGCGGCCGGTCGGCGGGGAGCGTCTGCCCCGGCTTCTCGATCCGCGCCTCGCCGGAAAACACCTTGCCGGCCAGGATCAATGCCTGCGCGCGCGTGCGGCTCTCGACGAGGCCGCGGTCCACCAAGAGCTGGTCGGCGCGCTGCTTGGCCGGCGCGCGGCCGCCGCCCGTCACGCGCGCGCCGGCAGCGCCTTCGCGTCCGCGCCGAGGGCGGCGACCGCGGCGGCCACGATCTGCGCCGCGTTCAGCCCCGCCTCGTCGTACTGCTTCTTCGGCGCCTCGTGGTCGATGAAGCGGTCGGGCAGGCACATCGGCCGCACCTTGAGGCCCTGGTCGAGCAGGCCCCGCCAGGCGAGGTGCTGCATCACCATCGAGCCGAAGCCGCCGGCCGAGCCCTCCTCCACGGTGACGAGCACCGCGTGCTCCCGCGCCAGCCGCTCAACCAAAGCGGTGTCGAGCGGCTTCGCGAAGCGGGCGTCCGCGACGGTGGTGGAAAGGCCGCGCGCGCCCAGGTCCTCCGCCGCCCGCAGCGCCTCGCGCAGCCGCGTTCCGTAGGACAGGATGGCGACGGTGGAGCCTTCCTTCAGCACGCGCCCGCGGCCGATCTCCAGCGGCGTGCCGCGCTTCGGCAGCTCCAGCCCGTATCCCTCGCCGCGCGGGTAGCGGAAGGCGCTGGGCCGGTCGTCGATGGCGGCGGCGGTGGCCACCATGTGCATCAGCTCCACCTCGTCGCTCGCCGCCATCAGCACCATGCCCGGCAGGCAGCCGAGGTAGGCGATGTCGAAGGAGCCGGCGTGGGTGGCGCCGTCCGCGCCCACCAGCCCGGCGCGGTCCATGGCGAAGCGCACCGGCAGGGATTGCAGCGCCACGTCGTGGACCACTTGGTCGTAGGCGCGCTGGAGGAAGGTGGAGTAGATGGCGCAGAAGGGCTTCATCCCCTCCGTCGCCATGCCGGCGGCGAAGGTGACGGCGTGCTGCTCGGCTATCCCGACGTCGAAGGAGCGCTTCGGGAACTTCTTGGCGAAGGCGTCCAAGCCGGTGCCGGAGGGCATGGCGGCGTTGATGGCGACGATGCGCTGGTCCGCCTCCGCTTCCGCGACCAGGGCGTTGGCGAAGACCTTGGTGTAGGAGGGCGGGCCGGGCGGCGCCTTCACCTGCTCGCCGGTGACGACGTTGAACTTGACCACGCCGTGGTATTTGTCCGCGCTCGCCTCGGCCGGCGGGTAGCCTTTGCCCTTCTTGGTCACGACGTGGAGCAGCACCGGCCCCTTGTGGTCGTTGTCCCGCAGGTTCCGCAGGATGGGCAGCAGGTGGTCGAGGTCATGCCCGTCGATCGGGCCGACGTAGTAGAAGCCCAGCTCCTCGAACAGCGTGCCGCCTGTCAGCAGGCCGCGCGCGTACTCGTCCGCCCGCTTGGCCGCGCGCTCCAACGGCGCGGGGAAGCGCTTGGCCAGCCGCCCCATCAGGTCCCGCAGGTTCATGAAGGGCCGCGAAGAGATGGTGCGCGACAGGTAGGCGCTCATCGCGCCGACCGGCGGCGCGATGGACATGTCGTTGTCGTTCAGGATGACGATGAGGTTGGCGTTGGACGCGCCGGCGTTGTTCATCGCCTCGTAGGCCATGCCGGCGCTCATCGCACCGTCGCCGATCACCGCGACCACCTGGCGCTCGGCCTCGCCCTTGAGGTCGCGCGCCACCGCCATGCCGAGCCCGGCGGAGATGGAGGTGGAG
>CADCTL010000094.1 GCA_902805625.1 uncultured Acetobacteraceae bacterium | reverse complement strand
GCCCCGGCTGTCCTAAAGCCCCCCCATGGCCCGCCGCCGGACTCCCCACCGCATCCTGCTGAACCTCGCGCTCGACTCGGTGCTGGCCGCGCTGGCGGTCCCGTTGGCGATGCTGCTCGTAGCCGCGCCGTGGCCGGACCAGGTGTGGTGGCTCGGCGCCCTGCCCGGCGCCGCGGCCATGCTGCTGCTGGCCGGATTGCCGGTGCGGCTGCCGCAGCAGTATTGGCGCTACGCCGGGTTGCCGGACCTCCTCAGCGTCGCCATCGCCGCGGCCGGCGGGGCGGCGTTGTTCTGGGGCGGGCTGGTGGCGCTGGGCGTCGAGCGCCCGGCCAACCCGGCCTTCCCCGTCGTCCACGCGCTGGCGCTCGCCGTGCTGCTGGCCTTGCCGCGTGTGGCCGCGCGCATCCACCACGCCCGCCGCGGGCCGGACAAGGGCGTGGCGCCGCAATCCGTGCTGCTGGTGGGCGCGGGCGACGGCGCGGACCTGTTCATCCGGGCGCTGGCTGGCGAGCGCCCGGCCGGCTACCGGGTGCTCGGCATCCTCTCCATGCGCTCCCGCCAAGCCGGGCGGCGCATCCGGGGCCACGCCATCCTCGGCACGGTGGACGAGATCGGGCCGGTGCTGGAGGGGATGCGCGACGAGGGGCGCTTGCCGGCGCTGATCGTGCTCACCACCCGGCACGTGCAGGGCCTGGCGCTGCAACGCCTGGTGGACGCCGCCGACCGCCACGGCGTGCCGGTGCGCCGCGCGCCCTCCGTCACCTCGCTCGACCCGGCGGCGCAGCGCCGCGCGGACCTCATGGAGGAGGCCGAAGCGCCGCGGCTCCAGCTCCGCGAGGTGGGCATCGAGGAGCTGCTGGATCGCCCGCAGGTCCCGCTCGACCGCGAGGGCATGGCGCGACTGGTGCAGGGCCGCCGCGTGCTCGTCACCGGCGCCGGCGGCACCATCGGCGGCGAACTGGCGCGGCAGGTGGCCGCGCTCGGGCCGGGCTCGCTCACCCTGCTCGACCATGGCGAGTTCGTCCTCTACGAGATCGATCTGGAGCTGCGCGAGAACCACCCGGACGTGCCGCGCCGCGCCGTGCTGGCCGACATCCGCGACGAGGGGCGCATCCGCCGCTTGTTCGAGGAGATCCGCCCGGAGCTGGTGTTCCACGCCGCCGCCTACAAGCACGTGCCGATGGTGGAGAACGACCCCGCCGAGGGCCTGCTCACCAACGCCTACGGCACGCGGGTCGTGGCCGACGCCGCGCGGGCGGTGGGGACGGACACCATGGTGTTCATCTCCACCGACAAGGCGGTGAACCCGTCCAGCGTCATGGGCGCGTCCAAACGGCTGGCCGAGATGTACTGCCAGGCGCTCGACGTGCAGGCCCGCGCCGGCGGGCCCGGCATGATGCGCTGCGTCACCGTGCGTTTCGGCAACGTGCTCGGCTCCACCGGCAGCGTGGTGCCGCTGTTCCGCCGCCAGTTGGAGCGCGGCGGCCCCCTCACCGTCACCCACCCCGACATGCGCCGCTACTTCATGACGGTGCGCGAGGCGGTGGGGCTGGTGCTCCAGGCGAGCGTGGTCGGCGCCGAGGACCGGGCCGACCAGCCGCCGGAGTTGGCCGAGGGCGGCATCTTCGTGCTCGACATGGGCGACCCGGTGAAGATTGTGGACCTGGCGCGGCGCATGATCCGCTTGTCGGGCCTGCGGCCGGAAAAGGACGTGGAGATCCGCTTCACCGGGCTCCGCCCCGGCGAGAAGCTGTACGAGGAGCTGTTCCACGGCCAGGAGCCGCCGCGCCCCACCGCCTTCGCCGGCCTGCTGGTGGCGACGCCGCGCACCGCCGACCCGGCCCTGGTGGGACGCGCCATCGATGAGATCGGCGCCACCTGCCGCGCCGGCAACGCGGCGGCGGCGCTCGCGCAGCTCGGCCGGCTGGTGCCGGAGTTCGCCCCGGAGGACGGGGTGGAGAGCCGGGCGACGCAGTAGAACGGGCGCCGGTCCCCGTGGAGGAAGGAGCGCGGCGATGGACCGGCCGAAATGGTGGTGGACTCCGGGGATGCGGCGCCGTCACGAGGAGGAGGAGCGCGAAGCCGCGCGGCGACGCGCCGGTCAGGGCGACGGCCACGCCTCGAACTCCGACCCCGACGATTCCGGCAGTGACTCGTCCGACGGGGGCGGCGACGGCGGTGGCGGAGGCGATGGCGGCGGCGAGTGAGCCCGGCGCGACCGCGCCCGGTTCCGGTCTGTTGCAACGCGACACAGCGGGTGATTTGGCGCGGTGCGCAACGACGGCTACACGGCGCGCGCCCGCGCCGCGGCGGTAGGAGCGCCGTTGCGAGCAGGGAGGAGCAACGCCATGACCTCCACCGCACCCGTCGCCTTCTTCGACATGAAGGCGCAGCAGGCGCTGATCCGCGCCGGGATCGACGCCGGCATCGCCCGCGTGCTCGACCACGGCCGCTTCATCCAAGGGCCGGAGGTGGACGCGCTGGAGGGGAAGCTGGCCGCATTCGCCGGCGTTTCGCACTGCGTGGGCGTTTCCTCCGGCACCGACGCGCTCCAGATCGCCATGATGGCGGAGGGCATCGGCCCCGGCGACGCGGTGTTCCTCCCCGCTTTCACCTACACCGCGACCGCCGAGGTGCCTTTGGTCCTGGGCGCCGCGCCGGTGTTCGTGGACGTGGAGGAAGCCACCTTCAACCTCGACCTGCCCGACCTGGAACGCCGCGTCGAACGCGTGGCGCGCGAGGGCAGGTTGCGGCCGCGCGCCGTGGTCGGAGTGGACCTTTACGGCCTGCCGGCGGACTGGCCGGCCATCGAAGCGCTGTGCGCGCGCCACGGCATGTTCGCGCTGGACGACGCCGCGCAGGCCTTCGGCGCGCGCCTGCACGGCAAGCGGCTCGGCGGTTGGGGCGACGCCGCGGCGTGCAGCTTCTACCCGACCAAGACGCTCGGCTGCTACGGCGACGGCGGCGCGCTCCTCACGGACGACGCCGACCGCGCGGCGCTGTACCGCTCGCTCCGCACCCACGGCGAAGGCGCGTCGCGCTACGAGGTGCTTCGCACCGGCATGAACGGCCGGCTGGACAGCATCCAGGCCGCGATCCTGCTGGAAAAATCGACGCTGTTGGAAGGCGAGTTGGCCGCGCGCGCGCGGGTGGCGGAATGGTACGCCGACCGGCTCCGCCCGCCGGTCGCCGCGCCAGCCGCGCCGCCCGGCTTCGAGAGCGCGTGGGGCATCTACTCCGTGCTGCTGCCGGACGCCGCGGCGCGCGACCGCGTGCAGGCCGCCTTGCGCGCCGATGGCTTGCCTTTCGCGGTGTACTACCCGAAGCCGCTGCACCACCAGCCCGCCTATCGCGCCGCGCACGCCGCGTCGTTCGACACCGCACCGCCGCCGCCGTTGCCGATGAGCGAGGATCTCAGCGCGCGCGTGTTGTCGTTGCCCATGCACCCCTACCTCACGGAAGCGCAGGTCGCCCGCGTGGCGCGCGCCGTCATGTCGGCGCTCTAACGTCCCGAACACATTCCCGCGCAAGGGCGAACTACCCTCGAAAACACACGCTCATGTCGTTATCGAAACGCGCTTTTGGGCGTTAGGGTCTTCTCATCCGAGAGCCCTTTAGGCTCGCGGCGACGAAGGAGATGCCGGCATGCAGCGACGCGCCCTCCTCACGGCTGGAGCAGCCGCGGCCACGTTGGGCGCCGCCGCGCGCTTCGCCCCGGCGCGGGCGGAAGAACCGGTGGACGTGCTGCTGGTGCTCGCGGTGGACGTGTCGCGCTCCGTGGACGAGGACGAGGCGCGGCTGCAACGCGAAGGCTACCGCAACGCGGTGTCGGACCCGCTGGTGGTGGAAGCGATCCGCGGCGGCATGATCGGCGCCATCGGCATCGCCTACGTCGAGTGGGCGGGCGCCGAGTACCAGCGCTTGGTGCTGCCCTGGACGCGGATCGGCACGCCCGCAGACGCCTTTTCCTGGGCGTCCCGCTTGGACGAGGCGCCGCGCGCGTCCTTGTCCTGGACGTCCATCTCCGGAGCGCTCGACTATTCGCACCGCGTGCTGGCCGACGCGCCCTTCGAGGGGACGCGCCGGGTGATCGACGTGTCGGGCGACGGGGTGAACAACAGTGGCGGCCCGGTGGAGGCCGCGCGCGACAAGCTTTCAGCCGAGGGCGTCACCATCAACGGCCTGCCCATCATGAACGACCGTCCGACCTTCGGCCGCCTGCCCCCGGTGCCGCTCGACGAATACTTCCGGGAAAGCGTGGTCGGTGGGCCCGGCGCTTTCGTCATCCCAGCGGAGGACTTCCAGGCGTTCGGCCAAGCGGTGAAGCGCAAGCTCATCCGCGAGATCGCCGGAACGGACATCGGTCCGCGCTTCTTCGGCTAGGCCTGCGGGACCGCCGCCGAGGGGAACCTCCCTCGCGGCGTCTCCTCTCCGCCTTACTTTCCCGCCGCCTTACCACCTTACTGCAGTACTATCTTACTTCGCTCGTGAGCTTGGTTGATGGTGCGCGCAGATGAGCCGCCTGCAACGAGAGTTTAGCTTCCTCGTTCCGGCCGCGCGAGCGTTTCAGCCGGATGGCCGGCCTCAACGTTCCACGTCTTCGATGGAAAGGCCGAAGCTGGCTACGCCTTCCGCCAAGAGGTCGCCCAGCATCTCCATATCCAGCAGGTACGACGCGGCGTCGCTCTCGTTCCGCTCCGCGGCGAGCGACCGCGCTTCGTCCCAATCTTCCGGCCCGTAGTCGCCACGACCGATCCAGGCCAGCGCGATCATGGCCGCCTGCTCGTCGTCGTTCAGTTCGTCGATGAACTGGCGGAGGGCGCCTTCCGTCATGTCGTCCGGCGTTTCCTGCAACAGGGCGGCTTCGCTGTTCGCGTCTTCCGTCACCTGATCGGCGTCGGTCTCCTCCTTGACTTGGAGGGACCGGGCCAGGTCCACGACTGTGGCCACCGTTTCCAAGCTGACGCCCAGATCCACGTCGTCATCATCCGGCGCTCGAGCCATGGCCACCCCCTCCCATCCGCGGTCTGGCCGTTAAAACCGCGGGGGTGGAGGCGGTTCCATGCCGACAAGGAGCTGAATCACGCAATCGTCAGTGGCGAAAAACCTCAGGAACGGTTCGCGTAGAAGGCGCGTTGTCGATCCAGAGTGCCGATTTAAGTCAACCGTTGAGCAGAGGTTCCCAACCCATGGACCGGGCTTCGAAAAGGTTGTCTGGCGGCGTGGTCCTCGGGGCCGTCGTGCTGGCGATCGGCACGATCCTTCCCCACTCGGCCCCGCGAGCCTCCACGCCAACCGATGGTGTGAGCATGTTCACCCCAGGCCTTGGCTGCGGGCCGGCCGAAACCCTGGTCGGCACCGGGGGCCTGCTGGCGCGTGTCCGCGCCGATCTTGCCGTCCCGCAGCCTCGGCGTGGCGTGGCTAAGGCGCGGCCCTCAGCGCGGCAGGGAGCCCGGCAGCAAGCCGCCCGTCCTTCGACTTCCGCTCCCAGGTCCGAGCGGAAGGCCCTCCAGGCCGAGCAGGAGCCGCGCGCAGCCGTTCTGCGCAGCTTCTACACCTGCGATGCGGCGCCGCTGCCGAATCTCACGGAAGGGACCGGGTGGCGCTTGGTGGGGCCGCTGCGGCAGAGCTGAACGCCGCCGGCCGTCACCGCCGCGACAGATCCACCATCCCGGCGAAGCCGGTTTCCGTTCCGAAGGCGAGATGCGTGCCGGAGCCGTTCCAGGCCAGCGCCGACACGCCGCCGCGGCCGGGCGGCGCGACCGGCACGACCTTCCCGGAAGCGATCTCGGAGAGCAGCACCAGCCCGTCCGCGAATCCCGCCGCCACCACCTCGTGCTGCGGGTGGCAGGACACCGCGGTGCAGAACACGCCGTCGCCGCCCGCCAGTTCCGTCGGCGCCTTGCCCATCGGCCCGCCGCCGTGGAAGGGCCAGATCACCACGCTATCGGCACCGCTGGTCGCCAGCCAGCGCCCGCGCGCGGTGAAGGCGAGCGAGCGGGTCTTCGACGGGTAGCCCGACATCCGCATGTGCTGCCCGTCCGCCAAGCGCCAGCCGTGCAGGGCGTTCTCCTGCATGGCCGTGACCACGTGCGTCCCGTCCGGGCTGACCGCGATGGCGGCGTGGCTGCCCTTCCATTCCAGCACGCGGGACTTGTCCTCCTTGGCACCCACGAACCAGAGCGAGGCGCCGTTGTAGTGGCTGGCGGCCACGCGCTTGCCCTTGGCGTCGAAGCAGACGCCGCCCACGGCGGAAGGGTGCGCCAGGGTCTTCAGCGCCGCGCCGTTCGCGTCGTAGAGGTGGACCGCCTTGCCCACGGCGGCTGCCCGGACGCCGCTCTCGTGCGCCGCCACGTGCTCCACCCAACGCGTGCGCGCCGGCCGCGCGATCTCCTCCACGGCCGCGTCGGCGGCCACGCGCACCAACCGCCCGTCGTCGCCGCCGGACAGGAAACCGCCGCGCGCGTCGGCGCAGAGCGAGAGGCAGGCGCCGCCTTCGTGCGCCGGGGCGTTGGCCCATTCCTCGCCCGCCGCCGCCGGCCGAGCCACGCGCACGGTGCCGTCGCCCAAGCCGAAGCCGCACGCGCCGCCGCCGCCGCGCTCCCAGGCGATGCCGACCACCCAGGCGCCGAGGTCGCGCGAAACGCCCCGGCTCTCCAGCAGGAAATCCGAGTCCTGCGCTGTTTCGCTCATGCCGCCGCGGTGTCCTCGACCTGGCACGCCTCGAAGCCGCGGCGGAGTTGCGGGCGGTTCAGGTCGCGTCCGATGAACACGATCTTGGAGCGGCGCGGGTCGCCGTCGCGCCATTCGCCGACGAAGTCGCCATCGGCCATCATGTGGACCGCTTGGAAGGCGAAGCGCCGGTCCTCGCCGCGGTAGTGCAGGATGCCCTTGGTGCGGAGCAAATCCTGGCCCTTCTGCGCCAGCAGCCCGCTGATCCAGGCGTTGAACTTCTCCGGGTCGATCGGGCGCGGGGCCTCGAAGGAGAGCGACTGGATTTCGCTGTCGTGCTCATGGTCGTCGTCGCCGGAGAGGAATTCCGGCTCGCGCTCCAGGATGCGGGCGAGGTTGAAGGCGTCGCGGCCCAGCACCGCCTCCAGCGGCACGTCGGACTTGGTGCTGCGGCGGATCTCCACCTGCGGGTTGATGGCGCGGATGCGGCGCTCGACCTCGGCCGCCTCGTCCGGCGACACGAGGTCCATCTTGTTCAGCAGCACGATGTCGGCGAAGGCGATCTGCTCCTCCGCCTCGCGCGAGTCGGCGAGGCGCGCCGGCAGGTTCTTGGCGTCCACCACCGTCACGATGGCGTCGAGCCGGGTGCGCGCCTTCACGTCCTCATCCACGAAGAAGGTCTGCGCGACCGGCGCCGGGTCGGCGAGGCCCGTGGTCTCGATGATGATACCGTCGAGGTCGCCTTTGCGCTTCATCAGGCCGCCGATGATGCGGATGAGGTCGCCGCGCACGGTGCAGCAGATGCAACCGTTGTTCATCTCGAACACCTCCTCGTCGGCATCCACGACGAGGTCGTTGTCCACGCCCAGCTCCCCGAACTCGTTGATCACCACGGCGAACTTCTTGCCGTGGTTCTCGGAGAGGATGCGATTCAGCAAGGTGGTCTTGCCGGCGCCGAGGTAGCCGGTGAGGACGGTGACGGGGATGGGGGTGGTGTCGGGCATTCGGTACGCTCCGCGAAAGGCGGCGGGAAGGGTCGGCGCGCAATATGGGACCGCGCCGGCCCTCGGCAAAGCGGAGCGCCGCTTCGCCCTAAGCCGCCGCCCGGATCGCGTCCGACAAGGTGCCGAAGATGCGGTCCATGTGCGGCCTCTCCACGATCAGCGGCGGCGACAGCGCGACGATGTCGCCGGTGACGCGGACCAGCACGCCGTCGTCGAAGCAGCGCCGGAACACGTCGAGCGCCCGCTGGCCGGCGGCGCCCGGCCGCGGCTCCATCTCGATGCCGGCGATCAGCCCGAAGTCGCGGACGTCTGTGACGTGCGGCAGGTCGCGCATGGAATGCGCCGCGTCCTGCCATTCCGTCTCGATCGCCCGCGCCCGTCCCGGCAGGTCGTCGCTCCGGTGCAACTCCATGGTGGCGATGGCCGCCGCCGCCGCCAATGGGTGGCCGGAGTAGGTGTAGCCGTGGAACAGCTCGATCCCGCCCGGCGCGCCTTCGGTGAGGGCGCGGTACACCTCGTCCTGCACCGCCACGGCGCCCATGGGCACGGCGGCGTTGGTCAGGCCCTTGGCCATGGTCATGATGTCCGGGACCACGCCCAGGCGCTCGGCGCCGAAGTTCGTGCCGAGGCGGCCGAAGCCGGTGATGACCTCGTCGAAGATGAGCAGGATGCCGTGCTTGGTGCAGATCTCGCGCAGCCGCTCCAGGTAGCCGCGCGGCGGCACCAGCACGCCGGTGGAGCCCGCCACCGGCTCCACCATCACCGCCGCGATCGTCTCCGCCCCGTGCAGCGCGACCAGCGATTCCAGCGCGTCGGCCCGCGCGGCGCCTTCCTCCGGCTGGCCGCGGCTCCAGCGGTTGCCTTCGATCCCGTGGGTGTGCGGCAGGTGGTCCACGTAGGGCAGCAAGGCGCCGAACTGCTTGCGGTTCGGCCCGATGCCGCCCACCGACATGCCGCCGAAGCCCACCCCGTGGTAGCCGCGCTCCCGCCCGATCAGCCGCGTGCGACCGCCCTCGCCGCGCGCCTTGTGGTAGGCCAACGCGATCTTCAGCGCCGTGTCGGCGCTCTCGCTGCCGGAGTTGGTGAAAAACACGCGGTCCAGCCCTTCGGGCAGCATCTCCGCCAAGCGCGCCGCCGCCTCGAAGGCGACGGGGTGGCCGAGCTGGAATGTGGGCGCGAAGTCCAGCACCGCCGCCTGCCGCTGGATCGCCTCGGTGATCTCCCGCCGGCCGTGCCCGGCGTTGCAGCACCAGAGGCCCGCCGTGGCGTCCAGCACCTCCCGCCCCTCCGGGGTGAAGTAGGACATGCCCTCCGCCCGCGCGAGCATGCGCGGGTGCGCCTTGAAGTACCGGTTGTCCGTGTAGGGCATCCAGAAGGCGTCCAGGTTGTTCGGACGCGGCACGGCCATTTCGTTCATCGGGCAAACCTCGGCGCGGGGCCCGGCATGGAACACCCGCCCTCCCGTGCGATCAAGCTCCGGCGGCGTTGGGCTCGCCGTGGTGCTGCGCGCCCGCGGCGGGCAGGCGCGCCACGAAACGCGCGTGCCCCGCCGAACGGTCGAGTTCGAGGCCGCCGCCCCGCAGCAACGCCCGCAATATCCGCATCCCCAGGCCGGTCGAGGAGGCCGGGTCGAAGCCGGCCGGCGGCCCCGGCCCTTCGTCCTCGACCGCGATGCTGTCCGCCTCGTTCGCGCCCGGCTCCACCCGGACCGCGACGGTGCCGCGGCCGTACTTCAGCGCGTTGATGACCAGCTCCGTCATCACCAGGCCGCAGGTGGTGGCGCGGTCCGCGCTCCAGGCGAGGTCCGGCGGCGCGTCCAAGCGGATGGCGCGCTCCGGCGAGGACGCGGCCATGTCGCGGAGCAACGAGCCGAGGTACTCGCCGGCGACGATGCGGCCGAGGCTGCCGCCGCTGTAGAGCTGGCGGTGCACCGCGGCGATGGAGGACACGCGGCGGCTCGCCTGGTCCAGCTCGTCGCGCACCTCGGGCAGCGCTGCTGCGCGGATCTGTTGGCGGAGCAGGCTCTGCACGAGGAACAGCGAGTTCCGCACGCGGTGGTGGACCTCCTGCATCAACAGGTCCTTGTCGCGCAACAGCGCCTCGCGCTGCGCCAAGTCCGCCTCGCGATCCGCCGCAAGCCCCAGCACGCCGGCCAGCCCTTCCATGAACACCACGTCCCGTTGCGAGAACTCGCCGGGGTCGCGGCTGTCCACCTCCAGCACGCCGAAAGGCTCGCGCTGGCCGCGCACCACCACGTTCACGGCGCGGCGGACGCCGTGCTCGATCATGAGCGGCGGGACGCGGAAACGCTGCTCCCCCTCCAGGCGGTTGGAGATGACCGGGGCGCCGGTCTTCAAGGCGTATCCGGCGGGGCTCGCCAGTTCCGCGCCGAGGCGCGCGTGGCCCACCACGCCGGGCCGCCAGCCCACGCCGGCCCGCACCAGCAAGGCGTCCTCGCCCGGCATGTGCTGCAATGCCTTCGCCATCGGCGTGCCCAGCCCGTCCGCCGCGATGCGCGCCGCGGCATCCAGCAGCGCGTCGAAACCCGTGCCCGACAGCGCCAAACGGCTGAACTCGCTAATCAGCTCGCCTTGCCGCACCCGCACCTGGAGTTCGCCGAGCGTGTCGCCGGACCGGACCGTCATGATGTCTTCGCCGTGGCACATGGGGGTCGCGCGCTCCGCGCCGCCCGGGTTGGGCGGCGGGGAGCTTCATGCCATGTTGGCAGCGCGCGGCAAGGGGTTCCATCACGATGGCGCAAGCGAAGCCGACGGCGGGCAGGTTGGTGATCGGCAGCAAGCGCTACTCGTCCTGGAGCCTGCGCGGCTGGCTGGCGGTGCGTTTGGCCGGGCTGGAGGTCGAGGAACTCGTGATCCCGTTGGCCGGCGGCGCGACGCCGGCGGTGAAGGCCGCCACCCCGTCCGGCACCGTGCCCTTCCTGGAACACGAGGGCGCCCGCGTGTGGGACAGCCTCGCCATCTGCGAGTACTGCGCCGAACGGGCGCCGGACCTCTGGCCCGCGGACCGCGCCGCGCGCGCCCACGCCCGCAGCTTGGCGAGCGAGATGCACGCGGGCTTCCGCGGCCTGCGCTCCGCCATGTTCTTCAACGCCGGGCGCGAGTTTCCCGGCGCCGGACGCACGCCGGAGGCGCTGGCCGACATCGCCCGCATCGAGACGGCCTGGGCCGAGGCGCTGGCCGCGCATGGCGGCGGCCCCTTCCTCTTCGGCCGCGGCTTCACCCTGGCTGACGCCATGTTCGCGCCCGTGGTCGGCCGCTTCCTCACTTGGCGGCCGGAGATCACGGCGCGCAGCCGCGCCTATGTGGAGGCGGTGCGCGCCCACCCGCTCGTCGCCCGCTGGTACGACGAGGCCTCGGCCGAGCCGGAGGCCTGGCGCATCCCCGCCTACGAGGCCGTCCCCGAGGGGCTTGCCGGATGAGCACCGCGTTGGCGCTGGACCACGCGGGCGTCGCGGCGCGCGATCTCGCGCCGCTCGCCGCCGCCTACGAGCGCCTGGGATTCACCCTCACGCCCGTCGCGCGGCAGAGCGGCCGCCGCGCGCCGGACCTGCCGGTGGAGCCCTACGGCACCGGCAACCGCTGCGCCTTCCTCCTCCACGGCTACATCGAGCTGATCGCGGTGCTCGACCCGGCGCGGTTCGACAACGGGCTGAACGCTTGGCTCGCGCGTTACGCCGGGCTGCACATCGTCGCGCTGGCGATGGAGGACGAGGCCGCCAACCTCGACCGGCTGCGCCGCGCCGGCGTGCCCATCCCCGGCGTCGCCTACCTCGAACGCCCGGTTGAGCCCGGCGGCCCCGTGGCGCGCTTCGCGCGGCTGCCGCTGCCGGACGCGCCGGAAGGCCGGCTCCAGCTCATCCGGCACCTGACGCCGGAGCTGGTGTGGCAGGACCGGTGGATGACGCACGCCAACGGCGCCGTGGCGCTGGAAAGCGTGGTGCTGGCCGCCGCCGAGCCGGCGGAAACCGCCGCCCGCCTGTCGCGCCTCGCCGGGCTGCCGGTGCGGCCGGACCCGCTCGGCGGCTTCCGCCTGACCCTCCCCGGCGCGGCCGGGGTCGCCGGGCCGCGTTCGCCGGCCATGCCGACCACGCTCCGCGTCCTCCCGCCGGCGGCGGTGCCGCGCCTCTTCCCCGGCGTGCTGCCGCCCGCCTCGCCGAGCATCGTGGGCATGACGGTCCGGACCGCGGACGGCGCCGCCGCGGCGCGGCGCGTGCTGGCCGGGTTGCCGGTTGTGGAAACGCCGGACGGGCCGATGGTGCCGCCCGACCTCGCCGGCGGCGCCGCGCTGGTCTTCACCGGTTGATCGCTCCCGCCGCGAAGGGCATCGGCCGCAGCCTCCGCACCTACCACGCCCCGGGCCGCGCGGGGCTGCTGGACGCCTTCTATCGCCGGTTCCTCGACCCCGGCGACCTCGCCTTCGACGTGGGCGCGCACGTCGGCGACCGCGCCGCGAGCTTCCGCCGCCTCGGCGCCCGTGTGGTTTGCGTGGAGCCGCAGCCCCGCCTCGACCGCCTGTTGCGGCTGCTGTTCCGCGGCGATCCGGGTGTCGCGCGCGTGGCGGCCCTGGTCGGTGCGGTGCCGGGCGGCGAAGCGGTGCTGCGGCTCAACACCGCAAACCCCACCGTCGCCACCGCCAGCCCTGGCTTCCTCGCGTCGGCGGCGGGCGCGCCGGGCTGGGAAGACCAGCGCTGGGACGCCGCGGTGGCGCGCCCCGTGACCACGCTGGACGCGCTCGCCGCGGCGCACGGCCGCCCGCACTTCGTCAAGCTCGACGTGGAGGGGTTTGAGGCCGAAGCGCTCACCGGGCTTTCCGCCCCGCCGCGCGCGCTTTCCTTCGAATTCACCACCATCCAACGCGAGGTGGCCGCGGCTTGCCTGCGGTTGCTCTCGGCGCTCGGCTACCGCGCCTTCAACGCCTGCCTCGGCGAGAGCATGGTCCTGGTTCACCCTGTGCCGTGCGGCGCCGATGGTCTGGCCGAATGGATCGCCGCCCTGCCCGCGGCGGCGAACTCGGGCGACGCCTACGCGAGCCTGGAGCCCGCGCGCATCGCCGCCTGAGGTGGGGTCCGTGGACCCCGCGGGCCGCGCAGCGCCGCCGGGCCGGCCTCAGCCGGACCTGCCGCCCCTCACTCCGCCAGATCCTTCAGCACGGCGTAGAGGTCGGACTTGGCCTCGAAGCCGATGCCGGGGATGTCCGGCAAGCGGATCCGGCTGTCCTGCACCGGGGTGTTGTCCGCGAAGCCGCCGAAAGGCGCGAAGACCTCCGGGTAGCTCTCGTTGCCGCCGAGGCCCAAGCCCACCGCGATGTTGAGCGCGAACTGGTGCCCGCCGTGCGGCACGCAGCGCCGCGCCGACCAGCCGTGGGTTTGCAGCGCGTTCAGGGTGCGGATGTACTCCACCAGCCCGTAGGAGAGCGCCGGGTCGAACTGGAGCACGTCGCGGTCCGGGCGGAGGCCGGCGTGCCGGACCAGGTTGCGCGCGTCGGCGGCGGAGAAGAGGTTCTCGCCGGTGGCGATCGGCCCGCCGTAGTGCTCGGCCAAGGTCGCGTGGGTGGCGTAGTCCAGCGGGTCCAACGGCTCCTCGAACCAGCGCAGCCGGTAGGGCGCCAGCGCCGCGGCGTAGGCCAGCGCCGCGTGCAGGCCGAAGCGGCCGTTCGCGTCCACGCAGAGGCGCCCGCCGTCGCCGCCCAGCAGCTTCAGCACCGCCTCGATCCGCTCCACGTCCACCACCAGCGAGTCCTTCACCGTGGTGCCCGGCGCCCCGCCGATCTTGATCTTCACCGTGGAGTAGCCGAGGCCGAGGTAGCGCTTCATCTCCTCGACCAGACCGTCCGTGCCCTTCTCCGGGTGGTAGTAGCCCCCGGCGGCGTAGACCCAGGCCGCGTCGTCCGCCTGGCCTCCGCGGAAGCGGTCGGCCAGCAACCGCCACAGCGGCACGCCCGCCAGCTTGGCCGCCGCGTCCCAGAGCGCCATGTCGAGCACGCCCACCGCCACGCTGCGGTCGCCGTGGCCGCCGGGCTTCTCGTTCCGCATCATCGCCACCCAGGCGGCCGCCGGGTCCAGCCCGCCGTCGGCGTGCACCAACGCCTCCCCGCCCGCCTCCACCAGCCGCGGCATGAAGCGCTCGCGGAGGAGGCCGCGCTGGGCGTAGCGGCCGTTGCTGTTGAAGCCGAAGCCGGTGGCGCGCCGCCCGTCGCCCGCCTCCACCGCCACGGCGACCACGCTCGCCGTCATCTTCGAGAAGTCGATGTAAGCGTTGGCGATGCCGGAGCTGATCGGCACCACCGCGTCCTTGACCGAAACGATACGCATGGCGGCCGGCTCCCTCACTTTCCGCAATCCCTGATTGCTCGCCCAGCGCGGCCGGCGCGTCAAGCGGGAAGGTTGCCGTCGCTGCGTCCTCCTCTAGTCTCGCCGCAACTGAGGGAACGCGCATGGAAGACCTGCTCTACGAGGTCCGCGACGGCGTCGGCTTTGCCACCCTGAACAGGCCGCAGGCGCGCAACGCCCTCACCTTCCCGATGTACGAGCGCCTCGCCGCCCTTTGCGGCGAGATCGCGTCCGACCCTTCCGTGCGCGCCCTCGTCGTCACCGGCGCCGGCGACCGCGCCTTCGCCGCCGGCACCGACATCTCGCAGTTCCGGGACTTCCGGACCGCCGAGGACGCCTTGGCCTACGAGGCGCGGGTGGACCGCGTGCTGACGGCGATCGAGGAATGCCCCAAGCCCACGGTCGCCGCCATCGCCGGCGCCTGCACGGGCGGGGGCGCCGCCATCGCCGCGGTGTGCGACATGCGCCTCGGCACCGCGGACGCGCGCATCGGCTTCCCCATCGCCAAGACGCTCGGCAACTGCCTGTCCATGGCGAACTACGGCCGGCTCGCCGCGCTGATCGGCCCGGCGCGGGTGATCGACTTGGTTTACACCGCGCGCCTGATGGGCGCCGAGGAGGCACGGGCCATCGGCCTGCTCTCGGAGGTGCTGCCGGACCACGCCGCGCTCCAGGCGCGTGCGGCCGAGTTGGCGCAAACGCTCGCCGGCCACGCGCCGCTGACGCTGCGCGCCACCAAGGAAGCGATGCGCCGGCTCCGCTTGGCTGCCCGCGCCGTCGAGGGCGACGACCTCGTAGCCATGTGCTTCACCAGCGCCGATTTCCGCGAGGGTGTCGAGAGCTTCCTGGCCCGTCGCCCGGCGCGCTGGGCGGGGCGCTGATCAAAGGCGCCCGAGCAACCGCCGCACCGCGTCGCGGCGCGCCGCCTCGTTCGCGTCGTCGCCGCTTTCCCGCTCCAGGGTGGCGCGGATCTCGCGCAGCTCGCGCTCCGTCAGGTGCTCGATGCCGATGAAGCGGTTCCGCGCTTGGCCGCTCGCGCGGATGATCTCGTCGAGCTTGGCCTGCATGGCCGCGGCGTCTCGGTTCTGCGAGTTCTGGATCAGGAAGACCATGAGGAAGGTGACGATGGTGGTGGCCGTGTTCACCACGAGTTGCCAGGTGTCGGAGTAGCCGAAGACCGGCCCTGTGACCGCCCACACGAGGATGAGGCCGAGCGCGGTGACGAAGGCTTCGGGCTGGCCCGCGAAGCCGGCGATGCGGGTGGCGACGGCGGTGAAGAAGCGTTCCATACGGCTCGGTTCCTGGCAGAGAGTGTCGCCGCCGATCCTTGACACGCCCCTGACCCCCCGCAAGCTGCGCCGCGAAACGTCGGGAGGAGAACGCGCATGACCGCAGCCACACGCCGCCTGTTGCTCGGCGCGGCGGCCGCCGCGCTGCCGCCGCTCGCCTTCCCCGCCCGCGCGCAGCAACAGCGCTGGGAGCCTTCGCGCCCGATCGCGCTCCTGGTCGGCTTCGCGCCCGGCGGCGGCACCGACATCATCTCGCGCCTGCTCCAGCCGGCGATGCAGGCCGACCTCGGCCAACCGATCACGGTGGAGAACCGGCCGGGCGCGAGCGGCACGATCGCGGCGCTGGCCGGCACGCGCGCGGCGCCCGACGGCCACACGCTGTTCATGACCACGGTCAGCGCTTCCGCCGTGGTACCGCCGCACATGAATCCGCCGCCGTTCGACATCCACCGCGACCAGACCGCCATCGCGCTCGCCGCGACGGTGCCGCTGGTGGTGGTGGTACCGAACTCGTCCCCGGCGCGCGACCTCCGCGGGCTGATCGAGCACGCGCGCGCCAACCCGGGCGCGCTGAACTACTCCTCCTCCGGCGTCGCCACGCAGCAGCACCTGGCGGCGGAGCTGCTCGCCGCGCGCGCCGGCGCCCGCATGACGCACGTGCCGTTCCGCGGCACCGGGCAGGCGGTGAACGAGATCCTGGCCGGGCGCATCGACCTCGCCATCGACACCTTCCCCACCTACCTGCCGCACATCCGCGAAGGCCGCGTGCGCGCGCTCGCCACCACCATGCCGCGGCGAATCGAGTGGCTGCCCGACTTGCCCACCGTCGCGGAAACCCGCGTGCCCGGCTTCGACGCGCCCGACTTCGACGCCAACGTCTGGTACATGCTGATGGGCCCCGCGAACCTGCCTGCGGCGGCGACCGAGCGGCTCGCGGCGGCGGTGAACCGCGCGCTGAACGACCCGACGCTGCGCCCGCGCATACGCGACGCGGGCTTCATCCCTGGCGGCGGCACCAGCGCCGACGCGGCAGCGCTGCTGCGCCGGGACGCGGAGCGCTACGCGGCGTTGATCCGCGCGGCCGGGATACGCATGGAGTAGCGCCGCGCCGGCTGCCTGCCTCGCGGCTCGCCGACTCAACCCGCCGCGAACCGCGCGAAGTCCCGCGCAAGTGCCTCGTAGATCGGCCGCTTGAAGCCCACCGCCAAATCCGGCAGCTCCGCCAGCCGCGCCCAGCGCCAAGCGTCGAATTCCGGGTGCGGGTCGAGGTCCAGCCGGATGTCCGCGTCCTGACCCAGGAAACGCAGCGCGAACCAGCGCTGCCGCTGCCCCCGGTAGCGTCCGCCCAAAGCCTTGCCCAGCAGCTCGGGCGGCAGGTCGTAGCTGAGCCAATCCGGATGCTCGGCGAGGATGGCGGCCTTCGCGGTGCCGATCTCTTCCTCCAGTTCGCGGAACACCGCCACGCGCGGGTCCTCGCCCGGGTCCATGCCCCCTTGCGGCAGTTGCCAGCCGCCCGGCGCGCCTTCCGCGTTGGGCAGGTCGGCGCGTCGGGCCACCAGCACCAAGCCCTCGCGGCTGAACAGCACCGCGCCGACGTTGTCGCGGTAGGGCAGGCCCTCCGCCGCCGCCGTCACTGCGCCCGCGCCCCTGCCCCTGGCCGCTGCGCCGCGGCTTCCTCGGCGCCCGGCCGGCGGATCATGGCCGACACCGGCGCCAAGGCCAGCCCCCGCCCTTCGACGCCGCCGGCCCAAACCGCGATGCGGTCCACCAGCACGGGCGAGGCCTCGCCGGCGTAGCCCAGCGCGCCCGCCGTGCCCCGCTCCCGCGCCAGCCGCTCCAAGGCGTTCAGCTTGCGCTCGATCTCGCCGCGCGTCGCCGGCTCGTCCACCACGATGTCCACCGAACGGCCCCAGGCGCGCTCCGGCGGCCGGGCGCCGGGCCGCGGGTCCACGTACAGCAGCCCGCGCCCGCGCAACGCGTCCTGCACCGGGTGCAGGGTTTCGGCGAATTCCGCGAAGCGCTCCCCGCGCATGGGCCCGAGCGCGCCCACCGCGCCGACGTAGCCGCCGAAGCGCGACAGCGCCCATTCCAGGTGGTCGCGGTTTTCCGCCGGGGACAGGCGGGTGAGCAGGGCGCGGTTGCCGGCGTTGTTGATCGTCGGGTGGCCGGCGGGTTCCAACGGCAGGGCGATCAACAGCTCCATGCCTTTGCCCCGCGCCTGGTCTAGCAGGAAGTCGATGCGCGCGGCGTAGGGGCTGAAGGCGAGCGTCACGGCGGCCGGCAGCCGGCGGATGGCTTCCTCCGTCACCGCCGCGTTCATGCCGAGGCCGCCAACCACCAAGCCGATGCGCGGTCGCTGGTCGGTGCGGTCGAAAGGGTGCCCATAGGCGCGGATCGGGGTGCGGCCGTCGGGGCCGACGCGCGGCAGCGGGCCGTGCGGTCCCGGCTCCTGCAAGGCGGGCTCGATCGCCCCGCCGGGCGAGCGCCCCGCCGCCGCCGTCGTGGGCCTAGGTGCGGGCGCCGGCGGCTCCGGCTCGGGCGCAGGCTCGGCCACGGCTGTCCGTTCGGGCGACGTTCCTGGCCGAGGGGGCGTTGCCGGTTCGGGTTGAGAAGTCGCTAGCCGCGGTTCCGGCGGGCCGAGCCACGCGAGCACCCCGGTCGTCCCGCCCGCCGCGCCGAAGACCGCGAGCCAAAAGAAACCCAGCGCCGCCCACCCGCGCGGCAAGAGGCCGGCGAAGCGCGACGCCCCTGCCCCTGCCCGCCCGGCCACCGCCATTGCCCGCACGTCGCCCCGACCGCCCGCTCAGCGGGCGGCGCGGCGTCCCGGTCCCTGGGCCGCGGCCAGGTTCCGCAGCAGTTGCGTCGCTTGCTGCAACTGGAAATCGGTTTCCGGCTTGGTGGGGTCGAAGGCCGGAGCGCCCTCGGCCGGCAACCGCGTCACCCGCTCGGCCACGCCGCCGGGCAGTTGCAGCGGCGGGATGGCGGCGCCGGCCGGCTGTTGCACGTTGCCGTCGTTCCGCAGCGCCCGGCGCAGGTCGGCCTCGCGCTCGCGCGGGATGTTGGCCGTGGCCTGCTCGCGCTGCGCCAGCACCTCGATGTCCGGCTCGATGCCCGTGGCCTGGATGGACCGGCCGGACGGCGTGAAGTAGCGCGCCGTGGTCAGGCGGATGGCGCCCTGGCCGGGGATCGGCATGACCGTCTGCACGCTGCCCTTGCCGAAGGACTTCACACCCAGAACGATGGCCCGCCGGTGGTCCTGGAGCGCGCCGGCCACGATCTCGGACGCCGAGGCGGAGCCGCCGTTGATCAGCACCACGATGTTGAGGCCTTCCGCGATGTCGCCCGCCTTGGCGTTCCAGCGCTGCGCGTCCTCCTGCCGCCGGGCGCGGGTGGACACGATCTCGCCTTGGGGCAGGAAGTCGTCCGCCACCTGCACCGCTTGGTCCAGAAGGCCGCCGGGGTTGTTCCGGAGGTCCAGCACCAAGCCTTTCAGCGATCCGCCGGCCTGGCCCCGGAGCGATTGCACGGCGCGGCGCAGCCCGGCCTCGGTCTGCTCGTTGAAGGAGGTGAGGCGCACATAGGCGACGTCGCCGCCCTCCAGGCGGAAGCGCACCACCTGCGGGCGGATGACTTCGCGCGTCAGGCTCAGCTCGATCGGCCGGTCCGCGCCCTCGCGCCGGAGGGTGATGCGGATGGTGCTGCCGCGCTCGCCGCGCATCTGCTCCACCGCCTCCTGCAAGGACAGGCCCTGCACGGAATTGCCGTTGAGGTGGGTGATGAGGTCGCCGGGCTTCACCCCGGCGCGGGCGGCGGGCGTCTCGTCGATCGGCGAGATCACCTTGATGAAGCCGCCTTCCTGCGTGACCTCGATGCCCAGGCCGCCGAACTCGCCGCGCGTCTGCACCTGCATGTCGCGGTAGTTGCGCTGGTTCAGGTAGGAGGAGTGCGGATCGAGCCCGGTCAGCATGCCGTTGATGGCGTTTTCGACCGCGTCGCGGTCGCTGATCGGCTCCACGTATTCGGCGCGGACGCGCTCGAACACGTCGCCGAACAGGTTGAGGAGGCGGTAGGTCTCCGCCCGCCCGCTGTCCTGCGCCAAGGCGCCGACCACGGGCCCGATCGCAATGCCGGCCGCGAAGGCCGCCGTCACCGCCGCCACGCTGCGAATCCTGACCTTCATGCGGCCCTTCGACCCCTGTGCTTGACCATCGCCGACGCAACCACGCCCATCCGTTGCCGGACCGCCTTCAACCCCGCGCCGCGAACCAGGGCCGCGGATCGACCGGGTCGCCGCGGCGGCGCAACTCAACATACAGCGTCGCCCGGCCGGGACCATCCGCCGTTCCCGCGCCGGTCGAGGCGCCGCCGAGGAGGCCCACCGGCTCGCCCGCCAAGACCTTCTGGCCCGGAGAAGCGTCCAAACGGTCCAACCCGCCTAGCACGAAATGGTAGCCATCGCCGCAGTCCACAATCAACAATCGCCCATAGGAACGGAACGGCGCCGCGAAGGCGACCTTGCCGGCGCAGGGGCTGACCACCCGGGCGCCGGGCGGCGCTTGGAAGGTGAGGCCCCGGGACGGCCCGCCTTCCCCCTCCGCCCCGAACTCCCGCGCCACCTGCCCGGCCACCGGCAGGACGCGGCCCCCGCGGGCCGGGCGGGCGGGCGGGCGAGGCCCTGGGCGGGGCGGCGCGCGCCGGTTCAGGCGGCGGCGGTTTCCGCGCCGAGCAGCAGCGCCGCGCGCTCGGCCAGGCGCCGGCGCGTG
>CADCTL010000093.1:5342-20107 GCA_902805625.1 uncultured Acetobacteraceae bacterium | reverse complement strand
GTCGAGGGCGGCCGCGACCGCGTCCGCCGCCGCGTCGCCGGCCACACGCCGCCAGGGCACCGCCACCTCCGGGCCGGGCGACACGCCCGACCAGAACACGGCGCCGACCGCCACCGCCCGGCGCGGCCCGGCGACGCAAAGGGCGACCACGCCGGGGTCGCGGAAGGCGGCCGCGTAGCCGCCCAGCATCAGCGCGTACTCGTCGTAGTCCACGCTCGCGGACACGTCCACGGCGAGGCACAGCGCTAGGTCCACGGGCTCCATGCGCGTCCCATAACCGGAACGGCGCCGCCGCGCGCGAACCGCCGTGGTTCCGGGCCGTTGGGGCCGGGATGAGCAAGCCCGCCGCCGCGCGCCGCGCAGGCGCTTCCGCGCCGCTCCTCCGCCCGCTCGCCGACGCCGGCCGCACAGCGCTGGCGCTTGAAGCGCACCGCAGGCTCTGCGAGGCCTACCATTGCCCCATCGCCTACTTCCACGCCTTGCCGCCGTTGGACGAGTTGGTTTCGTCCCTCCTGTCCCACCGCACCCGCAATGCCGACAGCGCCCGCGCTTTCCGATCCTTGCGCGATCGGTTCCCCACTTGGGAAGCGGTGCGTGACGCGCCGGTGGATGAGGTTGAGCGCGCCATCGCCGGCGTCACCTGGCCGGAAGCCAAGGCGCCGGCCTTGCAACGCACCCTGCGGGCCATCACCGAGCAGCGCGGCGGCTTGGACCTCGACCACCTGGCGGACATGGAGCCGGCGGCGGCGCGGGCGTGGCTGGCTTCCCTCCCCGGCATCGGGCCGAAGACGGCGGCGGCGGTGCTGTCCTTCAGTGCGCTCCGTGGCCGGGCGCTGCCGGTGGACAGCCACCATCACAGGGTGGCGCAGCGGATCGGGCTGATCCCGCACTCGCTCCCGGTCGGGCCGTCGCACGCGGTGCTTGAGGCGCTGCTGCCGCCGGAGTGGGACGCGCAGCAGGTGTACGACCACCACGAGGTGTTCATGCTGCACGGCCAGCGCTGCTGCTTCTTCCGCTCGCCGGCCTGCGGCCGTTGCGTGCTGCTCGACCTCTGCCCGGAGGGGCAGTCTCGCCGGGCCGGTGGGGCGCGACGCACCCTGGAGCCGGTCCTGGACCCACCGGGCGCCGTTTAGGTGCGGCGCCTTACTTCCTTACCGCCTTACTTTCCCGCCCTCGCTGGATCCGGACAAACGGGCGGGGTTCAGGTGCCGGCGGGCGGAATGTAGCTTTTTCGTTCGGGTGGCGCGAGCGTTTCCGGCTCCGGCGACCCTGCCCTAGCCGCGCCGCGCCGGTCCGCCTTAGTCTCGGCCAACAACGGAGGATGCCGATGCCGGAGAGCGCCGTGGACGCCAAGCTGGGCACCGAGGCGAGGCTGCCCCTCGCCGGGCTGCGCGTGCTGGACCTCACCCTGGCCCGCGCCGGTCCGACCTGCGTGCGCCATCTCGCCGACTGGGGCGCCGACATCATCCGGGTGGAGCCGCCGCGCTCCACGGACGGGCTGGGCGGCCCGCGCGACGGCTTCGACAGCGTCAACCTGCACCGCAACAAGCGCTCCATCGCGCTCGACCTCAAGCACCCGGACGGGCACGCGGCCTTCCTCAAGCTGGCCGCCACCGCCGACGTGGTGGTCGAGAACATGCGGATGCAGGTCAAGCACCGGCTGAAGATCGCCTATGACGACCTGAAGGAAATCAATCCGAGGCTCATCTACGCCTCCATCTCCGGCTTCGGGCAGACCGGCCCGTACTCCAAGCGCGGCGGCGTGGACCAGATCGCCCAGGGCATGGGCGGGCTCATGAGCATCACCGGCGAGCCCGGCCGCGGCCCGATGCGCGTCGGCATCCCGATCGACGACCTGACGGCGGGCAACCTGCTGGCGCTCGGCGTGATGATGAAGCTCTACGACCGGGAGCGGACCGGCAAAGGCGGCTACGTCCACACCTCCCTTTTGGAATCCCAGGTCTTCATGCTGGACTTCCAGGCCAGCCGCTACCTCATGGACGGCGAGGTGGCGGGCCAAGCCGGCAACGACCACCCGGTGAACATCCCCATGGGCGTGTTCCCTACCGCCGACAAGCCAATCAACATCGCCGCCTCCTCGCCCAAGCTGTGGGAGATCTTCTGCCGCGCCGCCGGCCGCGAGGACTGGCTGGAGGTGCCGGAGTGGAAAACGGCGCCGGGGCGCTCCAAGGACCGCGCCCGGGTCAACGCCGCGGTGTCGGAGGTCACGCGCACCCAACCCTCGGAGTGGTGGATCGCCAAGCTGGAGGAGGCGGGCATCCCTTGCGGCCCGGTGAACAACATCCGGGAAGTCTTCGCCGACCCGCAGGTGCAGCACCTCGGCATGGCCATGCCGATCAAGCACCGCCGGCGCGGCGACACCCACATCGTGGCCAGCCCGCTGAACGTCGAGGGGCTGGAAACCGGCGTGTACCGCGACGTGCCGGATCTGGGCGAGCACGGCGCCGAAATCCTGGCGGAGGCCGGCCTCTCGGCCGAGCAGATCGAAGACCTGAAAGCCAAGGGGGCGCTGGGCGGGGCATGACGCAGATGGAATTCGCCGGGGGCAAGATCCTGGCCGGCGTGGAGGGCGGCGTCGGCCGGGTGGTGTTCAACCAGCCGGAGAAGCGCAACGCCATGTCCGTGGACATGTGGGCCGGGATGGGCGACGCGCTCGATCGATTCGCCGACGACCCGGCGGTGCGCTGCGTCGTGCTCCAGGGCGCGGGCGACAAGGCCTTCGTGTCCGGCGCCGACATCAGCCAGTTCGAGAAGAACCGCGCGGACGCCGACGCGCAGCGCGAGTACGACCGGCTGACCAGCGCCGGCCGCGCCAAGCTTTCCGCCTACCGGAAGCCGGTGATCGCCCAGATCCGCGGCTTCTGCATGGGCGGCGGCCTGGGCATCGCCATGTCCACCGACATCCGCATCGCTTCCGACGACAGCCAGTTCGGCATCCCGGCGGCCAAGCTGGGCATCGCCTACGGCTTCGACATGGTGCGCGCCCTGGTGGACCTGGTGGGCCCCGCCCACGCCCACATGATCCTCATGACGGGCGAGCGGTTCACCGCCGCCGAGGCGGAGCGCATGGGCTTAATCAACAGGGTGGTGCCGGTGGCGGAGCTGGACGGCGCCGTGGCGAAGCTGGCCGCCACCATGGCCGGCAACGCGCCGCTCTCCCTTTCCACCAACAAGCTCACCGTCAAGGCCGTGCTACGGGACCGGGAAGACCGCGACATGGCGGCGCTCCGCGACGCGATGGCGGCCTGCTTCGACAGTGCCGACTACCGCGAGGGCCGCCGCGCTTTCATGGAAAAGCGCCGCCCCGCGTTCACCGGCACCTGACGTCACCGAAACAGTGTCGTCTCGCCCGACGAAACTCGCTGCATAGGGCTATGAAATCCCCTAGGATCTCCGAGCCGTATCGGTCCCGCAAAGAGAACCGGGCGGCGGGGCTTCATGGGCGCTCGGGCGTCCCGTCTTGGGTGTGAAAGGTTCGAAGGGCCGGAATGGACGGTAACATGGAGGCTGCGCTGGGCGCGGCGACGGCCGACGGCGGCAGCCGCCACGGCGCGCACGACGCCGGCCCGCCGATCTCGCGGATCGTGGCGGAGGTCGCGTTGCGGTGCCCCGGCGAGGAGATCACCCTCGGCGAGATGGCCGAGGCCTTCGGCGACCGCGCCTTCGGCCTGCTCATCCTGCTGCTGTGCCTGCCGTCGCTGCTGCCGCTGATGGCGTCGGTGTTCGGCTTGCCCATGCTCATCCTGGGCGTGCAGATGGGCATGGGGCGACGGGTGCCGAAGCTGCCCGGCTTCATCGCCCGCCGGGCGATCCGGCGGAGCGACCTCCTGCGCCTGTCGGGCGCGTCGTCCAAGTGGCTGCGGAGCGTCGAGCAGTACGTGAAGCCGCGCCCCGGCTTCTTCACCTCGCCGATCGGAGACCGGCTGTTCGGCTGGCTGACGGCCTACGTCGCCATCATGCTCATCCTCCCGGGCCCGGGCACCAACGGGCCGCCCGCTTTCGGCAACATCGTCATGGCGCTCGGGCTGGTGGAGCACGACAGCCGCGTCATCGGCTTCGGCATGGCGCTGACCCTCGCCGGCTGCGTGTTCGCCACCGTCATCCTGGCCGCGCTCGGCTGGATGTGCGTCAAGGCCCTGGGCTGGATGTTCTAAGGCCGGTCAGCCCTGGGACGTGCCGCGCGGACCGGCCGCCAACGGGCGCGTCCTTGGGCCGGCCCGATAGCGAACGGCCTTCAGTCGGCGTACTGCCCAGCGGCCTGGATGATCGGCCGCCAGCGGGCGACCTCTTCCGCCAGGAAGCGGCGGTGGAAGTCCGGGGTGGCGCGGTCCTCCGCCGCGGGCTCCGTGACGAGTTCGGCGAAGCGCTGGCGCAGGCGCTCCTCGCGCAGCGCCGCGCGGATCGCCGTGGCGAGCCGCTCCTGGACCTCGCGCGGCGTGTCCTTCGGCGCGTAGAGGCCGTGCCACGTGCTCATCAGCAGGGATGGCTGGCCGGCTTCCACCGTGGTCGGGAGTTCGAGGCCCGGCACGCGCTGCGGCAAGGTCGCGGCGTAGGCCTTGATGCGGCCCTCGCGGATGAAGTTCACCGTGTTGGTCGCTTGGTCGCAGAACACGTCCACCCGCCCGGCCATCATCTCGGTGATCGCCGGCGCGCTGCCGCGGTAGACCACCGGCGTCATCGCGGCGCCGGCGGCGTGTTGGAGCAGCATCCCGCACAGGTGGTTCGCCGCGCCCAGGCCGGAATGCGCCAGGTTCAGCTTGTCGCCCCGCCCCTTGATCTCGGCCATGTAGGCCGCGAGGTCGGCGGCGGGGAAGTCGGGCCGCGCCACCAGCGTCATCGCGGCGTCCGAGACGAGGCCGAGCGGGGCGAAGCTGTCCGTGACGCTGTAGGGCAGGCGGCGGTAGAGCGTCGCGGCGCTGGCGTGGCCGATGTGGTGCATCATCAGCGTGTGGCCGTCCGGCCGCGCCCCCGCCACGCGTCCGGCGGCGATGGTGCCGCCGGCGCCGGTGACGTTCTCCACCACGACCGCCTGGCCGAGATCCTTGGCCATGCCCTCGGCCACCAAGCGCGAAATCAGGTCGGTCGGCCCGCCGGCGGCGAAGGGGACGACGACCGTGATCGGCCGATTCGGGAAGCCGCCCCCTTGCGCCGAAGCGAGGCCGGGGGCGGCCAGGAGGACGGGGGCGGCGGCTAGCAGGCGGCGGCGGCGCATCGTGTTTCCTCTGGATTCGTTGGCGGGCGTCGGGAGCCATGTCGCGCGGCCCGGGCCTCGGCACAAGCCGGCGCCCGTTGCCGCCGGCCCGAGCGGTCGATACACGCCGAGCCGCTGGACGGGAGGACTGGGCATGCGGAAGCACAAGATCGCCGCGATAGGGGCCGACGGAATCGGGCCGGAGGTGACGGCGGCGGGATGCCGCGTGCTGGACGCCGCGGCCTCCGCCGACGGGGGCTTCGGCTTCGATTTCACCGACTTCGATTGGGGCAGCGAACGCTACCGCCGCACCGGCCGCATGATGCCGGAAGACGGGTTGCGGCAACTGGAAGCGTTCGACGCCATCCTCTTCGGCGCGGTCGGCGCCCCCGACATCCCGGACCACATCACGCTCTGGGAGCTGCGCCTGGCCATCTGCCAGGGTTTCGACCAGTACGCGAACGTCAGGCCGACGCGGCTGCTGCCGGGCGTTTCCGGCCCGCTGCGGCCCGAGCTGGGCGCGGCGATCGACTGGGTGATCGTGCGCGAGAACAGCGAAGGGGAATACGCCGGCGTCGGCGGCCGCGCGCACCGCGGCCTGCCGATCGAGGTCGGCATGGACGTGGCGGTGTTCACCCGCGCCGGCGTCGAACGCATCTGCCGCTACGCCTGCGAGCTGGCCATGTCCCGCCCGCGCCGGCGCCTGACGGTGGTGACGAAGTCGAACGCGCAGCGCCACGGCATGGTGATGTGGGACGAGGTCTGCGCCGAGGTGACGGCGCGGTACCCCGACCTCCACGTGGACAAGATGCTGGTGGACGCCATGACCGCGCGCATGGTCATGAAGCCCGGCACCATCGACACCGTCGTGGCCACCAACCTGCACGCCGACATCCTGTCCGACCTCGCTTCCGCGCTCGCCGGCTCGCTCGGCATCGGCGCCACCGGCAACGTCGATCCGAGCCGGAAGCGGCCCTCCATGTTCGAGCCCATCCACGGCTCGGCCTTCGACATCACGGGCAAGGGCATCGCCAACCCGCTCGGGACCTTCTGGACGGCGTCCATGATGCTGGAGCACTTGGGCGAGGCCGCCGCCGCGAAGCGCCTCATGGCCGCGGTGGAAACGGTGACGGCCCGCGGCGAGGTGCTCACCCCCGACCTGGGCGGCACCGCCACCACCGAGCAGATAACGGACGCGGTGATCGCCGCGATCGGGGGCGCGAACACCTGACCCGTGGGCGTAGCGGCGCTCGAGCCGTGCGGGAAAACCGCTTGGCGACGCCGCGCCGCCATTCCGGGCCGCCCTCCCTCCTGCTACACCCGCCGCATGCGCCGGTGGCCCGCAAGGGCTGAAACGGGAACGCGCGAAGCCTCCGCGTCGGTCAGAACGGCCGACGCGGCGGCGAGTCCGCGGCTGCCCCCGCAACTGTAGGCGGCGAGCCCGGTCCCACACGCCATTGCGCCACCCGTGCCCCGGCACGGGCCGCGAGAAGGCGGGGCCGGGCGTTGACCCGCGAGCCAGGAGACCGGCCGGCGCAGAGACGTCTCGCGCGTGCCGGGCGGGGTGCACCGGCGCACGGGTTGAATCGGCGCGACCGCTTCCGGGCGGCCGCGGCGCCGCATGCGAGGACGACGCCCGCCTGTCCCACGCCGGTCCGCACCGGCGCGGGGCGTGTCGTCACCCGCGCACGGAGCACCCCCGATGCGACGCCTGATGCCCTCCCTTGGGGCCGCCCTCCTCGGCGGCTTGGTCGTCCTGCCCGCCGCCACCGCGGTCGCGCAGCAAGCCACCGTTTCCGACACCATCGTCACCGGCACCCGCATCCCGACCCCTGCCGAGCGGGTGCCGGCCTCCATCACCGTGCTGACGCGGCGCGACATCGAGGAGCGCGGCTACCAAACCTTGGCAGAGGCGCTGACCGCCGTTCCGGGCCTCCGCATCGCCCAGCTCGGCGGGCCGGGGCAGCAGGCCAGCGTCTTCCTGCGCGGCACGAACAGCCGGCACACGCTGGTGCTGCTGGACGGGGTGCCGTTGAACGATCCGTCGGAGCCGAACGCCGCCTTCAACTTCGGCAACGAGCTGCTCTTCGACGTGGAGCGGATCGAGGTGCTGCGCGGCCCGGCTTCCGCCCTCTACGGCTCCGCCGCGCTGGGCGGCGTGGTGAACCTGGTGACGCGCCGCGCGCCGCCGGACCGGGCCTTCGTGCCCTACGGCGAACTCGCCGGCGGCACCCAACGCACGGTGCGCGCGGGCGCGGGCGCGACGGGCACGGTGGGCGCCTTCGATTACCTGCTGTCGGCCCAGTCCTTCTCCACGCGCGGCTTCAACGCGACCGCGCAGCGCCTTCCCGACACGGGCGAGCGCGACGGGCTGCGCGGCGTGTTCACCACCGCGCGCCTCGGCTGGACGCCGGTGGAAGGCACGCGGGTCGAGGGCCTGCTTCGCTGGCGGCAGAACAATTTCGGACTGGACAGCGTGCCGCGGGACGACCCGAACTACTCCGCCGAGGACCGGCGGTGGTACGGGCAAGTCCGCGGCGAAACGCGGTTGTTCGACGGCGCCTGGACCACCGGGCTGCGCCTCGCGGCCACCGAGGACCGGCGGCGCTTCGTCAACGGGCGCGACTCCTTGAGCGCGTCCACGGCGGACGACCTGTTCATCGGCACCCGCACGACGCTGGACTGGGGCAACACGGTGCGGCTGCCGGGCGCGGGCGCGCTGACGGACGGCGCGCTCGGCTTCGGCGTGACCCACAGCTTCGAGGAGGTGCGGAGCGCCAGCGGCTCGCCCTTCTTCCGCACCACCGTGGACGCGACGCAGCACAACACGGGCGGCTACGCCACCTTGCAGTACCGGCTGCTCGAGCGGCTCGACATGACGGCGGGGCTGCGCCACGACGCGACCACCGGCTTCACGGACGAAACCACCTGGCGGCTCGGCGCGGTGCTGGCGGTGCCGGAGGTCGGATCGCGGGTGCGGGCTTCAGGCGGCACGGGCTTCGCGGCGCCTTCGCTGTTCCAACGCTTCGGGATCATCGGCAGCACCTTCCGCGGCAACCCGGACCTGCGACCGGAGCGCTCCATCGGTTGGGAGGTGGGCGCAGAAACCGACTTCCCCGCCTTCGGCCGCCCGGCCTTCGCCACGACTTCGGCCACTTACTTCCAGAGCCGGATCCGCGACCTCATCAACTTCAACGCCGGGTTCAACACGCTCAACAACGTGGACCGGGCGCGCATCCAAGGCGTGGAGCTGGGGCTGACCCTACGCCCCGCCGCTTGGTTCGAGACGACGGCGGCCTGGACCGTCACCGGCGCCTTCGACGACGCCACCGGCCAACGCCTGCCCCGCCGGCCGGAGCACGTGGTGAGCGTCACCGCGCGGGTGGTGCCGGTCCCGCGGGTGGTGGTCGCGCCGACCGTGCTCTTCACCGGCCGCAGCCCGGAGGGCGCGTTCGCCAGCTACAACGACCAGGGGGTCGCCTTCACCTATCCCCGGAGCAACCCGCCGGGCACGGTGGTGAACGTGACCGCGACTTGGCAGGCCCTCGACCGGGCGGCGCTGTTCCTCGAAGCGCGCAACCTGGGCAACAGCCGCTTCGAGCCGGCGAACGGCTTCTCCACGCCGGGGCGGAGCGTGCTGGTCGGCACGCGGTTCGCCTTGTGAGTGCTGCGGCGGCGCCCGAGTCCGGCGGACGTCAGTGGGCGTTCGCCAACTCGCCGAGCGGCCTCTCGACCGGCAGGCAGACATGCCGACGCCCGGGCTGGGGCGCGGCCAGGGCAGCGACCGCCTTCTCGCACGAGGCCGCGTCGGGGTAGGTGCGGAAGCCCACGGTCGGCGCGTTCAGCGGCACCAACGCGGCCTCGGCGGGGCTTGGGACCGGCGACGCAGGGGCGGCCAAGCCGATCGCGGCGGCGGCGATGACGATGACGAAGTCGGCCATGGTGGACTCCTCCTCGATGGTGCAGGCGTTGCGGTTCATTCGCTGACCGCCAAGCATCGGCCGGCCGGTGCGGCGGCACCGTGCGCCGCGGCCGACTCGGGACGTGCGAGGAGTTGCTGCGATGCCGGAGGACACCGCTGTACCGCACCCACGCGGGCGGCCGCCGTGCGCGGGCGCACAGGACGACGCGGGCGCCGTTCGCCAAGCGGGCCGGACGACGGCGCGCCGCCGCGCGCGGCGTCCGGTCGTCGCGCGTTCAGCGCCGGCGGGCGGCGAGTGACGTCTGTTCTCGCCTACGCCGGCGCGGCGCTGGCCGAGATCGCCGGCTGCTTCGCCGTTTGGGCTTGGGTGCGGAACGGCGCTTCGGCATGGTGGCTGGCGCCGGGGATGGCGAGCCTGGGCCTCTTCGCGTGGTTGCTGACCTTGGTGGAAGCCGACGCGGCCGGGCGCGCCTTCGCGGCCTACGGCGGCGTCTACATCGCGGCGTCGCTGGCCTGGCTGTGGGCGGTAGAGGGCCGGGCGCCGACGCTCTGGGACCTCGCCGGGGCGGCGCTCTGCCTGCTCGGCGCGGGCGTCATCCTGGCGGGAGCGCCGCGCTGACCTCCACCGGCGCTTCCTCCTCCTCCTCCGGCTGCGGGACGAAGACCCGCACCGCGCCGGGCAGCACCCGGAACAGGACGGGCGTGCGGGTGGTGATCTCGCCGTCCGTGTTGACGGCGCGGCGGCGGCGGGTGCGGATTTCCACCTCCCGGCCCTCGGCGGCGAGCACCTCCTGCCAGCGGCCGTGGTCGCCGCGGCGGAGCGCCGGCAGCAGGCGGAGCAGGCCCCACACGCCGCCGACCTCCAGGCTGAACACGTTGAGCTTGCCGTCGTCGATCTCCGAACGCTCGCTCACCGTCATGCCGCCGCCGTAGTGGCGCCCGTTGCCGACAGCGACGTGGACCGTGCGGCTCCGCACGACCTGGTCGCCGCAGCGGATCGCCGCCGAGAACGGGCGCATCCGCGCCAGCACCCGCAACCCGGCGACGGCGTAGCCCAGCTTGCCCCATTTGCGCTTGGCGTCGCCGGTGAGCGCGCGGGTGAGGTCCACGCCGAAGCCGACGCTGGCGACGTTGAAGAAGGGCACGTCGTTGGCCATGCCGACGTCTATGGCGCGCAACCGGCCTTCCGCCGCCACCCTGGCCGCCGCCGCGGGGTCTTCGGGGATGCCGAGGGTGCGCGCGAGGTCGTTGCCGGTGCCGAGCGGGATGACGGCGAAGGGCAGGCCGGTGTCCAGCAGCGCCGGCGCGGCGGCGTTCATGGTGCCGTCGCCGCCCGCCAGCACCACGCGGTCCACCTCCGGCGCGTGGGCGCGGATCAGCGCCGCCGCGCCCTGGCCGTCCGCCGCGGGGCAGAGCGGGTCGAGCCCGGCCTCGCGCAGGAGCGCCGCCACCGTGTCCGGGTCGCCGCCGCTGCGGCTCTTCGGGTTGGCGATCAGCAGCGCGCGTCGGCCCACGGCCCCGCCGGTCAGGCGCCGCTCCCCGGCCGCCACAGCACGTCGCTCGCGCCGTTGCCGTTCAGCCTGCGCGACAGGACGAAGAAGAGGTCGGACAAGCGGTTGAGATAGCGCACCGCCTCGGGGTTCACCGCTTCCTCCGCCGAAAGCCGCACCACGGCGCGTTCCGCCCGCCGCGCGACGGTGCGCGCCAGATGCGCCGCGGCGGCGCCCGGCGTGCCTCCGGGCAGGACGAAGGAGGTGAGCGGCGGCAGGCCCTCGTTCACCTTGGCGGTCGCCGCGTCCAGCGCCGAGACGTGCGCGGCGGTCATCCGGAGGCGTTCGCCGCCCTCCCCCGGCACGCACAGGTCGGCGCCGAGGTCGAACAGCCCGTTCTGCACGCGGGCCAGCAGCGCGTCGTCCTCGCCTTCCGTGTGCAGGCGGACCAAGCCCACCGCGGCGTTCGCCTCGTCCACCGCGCCGATGGCCTCGATCCGCGGCGCGTCCTTGCGGACGCGGGCGTTGTCGCCCAGCGAGGTTTCGCCGCGGTCGCCGCCGCGGGTTACAATGACGTCGAGCCTGACCATGGGCGTCCCCTTATCGAAGCCGGAAGTGGATGGCGGTGCGGATGCTGCCCGCGACCGGCACGCCGTCCCGCATGGCGGGGCGGAAGCGCCAGCGCTGGACGGCGCGGCGCGCGGAGTCGTCGAGCGCCGGGTGGCCGGAGGTGGCGACCACCTCCACCCCCATCACGTCGCCGGCTTCCGAAACGCGCAGCAGCACCGTGACCACCCCTTGGTCGCCGCGCTCCCGGTTGGGGAGCGGGTATTCCGGCTCCGGGTTCCGCACGCCGTCGAGCAGGCCGGGCGGCGAAACGGTGCCGACCGCGCGGCTGCCGCCCGCGGCCTCGGGCGGCGTCGCGGGACCGGGCGGCGCTGGCCGCTGGGACGACGCCGTCTGGGGCGTCGGTTGCTGCCGCGGGGCGGAGGCGGCCCGTGGCGGCGGCGGCGGCGTGGGAGGCGGCAGGGGAAGGTCTGGCGGCCGAGGCGCCTCCGACGGAGGCGCGGGCCGGGCCTCGGAGGCTTCGGGCGGCCGCGACGCTTCGGCGACCTGCGGCGGAGGTGCTTCCGCCGGGGGAAGCGGCTCGAGCGGCGGGGGCGGCAGCTCCACTTCGGGCAAGGGCGCCTCCGCCAACGCCGGTTCGGGCGACGGCGATTCGGGCGGGGGCTGTTCCGGCGCCTCCGGCTGCGGCGGCGGCGCTTCGGCGAGGTCTTGCTCGGGCTCGGCCGGCGGCTCGTCCGGCGGGGCTTCGGCGCTCGTCGAGGGGGGTGCCGCGGCCTCCTCGCCGGGCGCGGCGTCCTCCGCCCTCTCCTGCCAGACGATCTCCACGCCCTGCTCCTGCGGCGCGGTCGGCAAGGAGTTCGCGGAGTGGAGCGCCGCCAGGGCCAGGGCCGCGCCGGCGTGCAGCAGCAAGGACGCGAGCACCGGCGGGAACGGCCGCCGGCGCCACCGGAACGCCGAGAACCTCACAGGACCAGCACGCCCCGGTGCTTCGCCTTGCCTTCCGGCTCGACGTGGATGGTGATGACGGCGCTGTCCACCTCTGCCCGGAGCGCGGCTTCGACGCGGTCGCAAATGGCGTGCGCCTCGTCCACGCGCATCGCGCCGGGCACCACCAGGTGGAACTCGATGAAGGTGAGGCGGCCGGCGTGGCGGGTGCGGAGGTCGTGCGCTTCGATGGCCCCCTCGGCGCTCTCGGACAGGGCGCCGCGGATCCGGCCGAGCAGCTCCGGCTGCACCGCCTCGTCCATGAGGCCGCCGACGGAGGCCCGCATCACCCGCCCGCCGGACCAGAGGACATTGGCGGCGGTGAGGGCGGCGAGCAGCGGGTCGAACCAGAGCAGGCCGGTGGCGGCGACCAGGGCGACGCCGACCAGCACGCCCAACGACGTGACCACGTCCGCGAAGAGGTGCCGCGCGTCGGCGAGCAGCGCGGGCGAGCGGAGGCTCTTGCCCCGGCGCGTCAGCACCATGGCCCACACGGCGTTGGTGGCGGTGGCCGCGGCCGAGACCGCGAGGCCCAGCACGGGCTGGTTCGGCGCGTGCGGCGCCTGCCAGCCTTCCCAGGCTTGGTGCAGGATGAGCACCGCCGCCAGCACGATCAGCGCGCCCTCCAACACGGCCGACAGGTACTCCGCTTTGGTGTGGCCGTAGGGGTGGTTGGCGTCCGGCGGCATGGCGGCGAAGCGCACCGCCGCCAAGGCCGCGACGGCGGCGGCGACGTTCACCACGCTTTCCAACGCGTCCGCGAGCAGCGCCACGCTGCCCGTGAGGCCCCAGGCGAGCAGCTTCAGCACCAGCACCGCCGCGGCCACGGACACGCTGCCGAAGGCGGTGGCGACGGCGCGGCTCACGGCTGGTCTTCGCAGGACGGCGTCAGACAGCAAGGGGCGGGCTTCCGGGTTCTGCGGCGGCGAGCGGTTCTTGCCCCGGGGCACCGTGGCCCGGCAACCCCCGCCGGCCGCGAACGGCGGTTCAGGCCCTCCCCGCGCCGTCAGCCCCGCAGGGCCAAGCCGGCCGCGGCGGCCAGCGCCAGGAAGGCCAGCGACGCGGCGGCGGTGCGGAGGTGGTTCCACGCGGTCCAAGGCTCGGCGAAGCGCCGCCACACCTCCGCCGCCGTGTCCGGCGCGAACGGAGCGGCGGCCAGCGCCGTGTTCAACGGGATGTTCGCCGCGAAGGTGACGCCCAGGACGCCCGCGCCGTGGAGCGTCGCGGCCGCGAGCCCCGTCCAAGCCGCCGCGCTCGACCCCGCCGCGAAGGCCAGCGCCGCCGAGAGCGCGGCGAACACGGCAGGGCCGAAGAACACGAAGGCGAAGCCTGGGCCGGCGATGCTGGCATTGACCGCGCGCATCGCGGCGATCGCCGCCTCGGGCGGCGCCGCCGCGAAGCCGGGCATGACCGTGAAAGACCACGCCCAGAAGAAGCCGGCGCTCCACGCCGCAGCCAACAAGCCGAGCGCGAGGGTCGCCGCCAGCATCGCCGTGCTCCCGGCCCCCATTCGACGCCGACGGGCGGTTCTATCCCGGTCGCGGCTAGACCGAGAAGTACTTCGCCCGCGGGTGGTGCAGCACGATGGCGCTGGTCGATTGCTCCGGGTGGAGCTGCCACTCGTCCGAGAGCGAAACGCCGACCCGCTCCGCGTCCAGCAGCTTGAGCAGCGGCGCTTGGTCCTCCAGCTTCGGACAGGCCGGGTAGCCGAAGGAGTAGCGGCCGCCGCGGTAGCCTTGCTGGAGCATCTTGTCCATGTCGCGGTCGTCCTCGGCGCCGAAGCCCCATTCCGCGCGGATTCGCTTGTGGACGTACTCGGCCATGGCCTCCGCCATCTCCACCGAGAGGCCGTGGAGGTAGAGGTAGTCCTGGTAGCGGTTGTCCTCGAACCAGACGCGGGCGATGTCGGAGGCCTTCTGGCCGACGGTGACGACCTGGAGGCCGATCACGTCGCGCGCGTCCGGACCGTCGCCGATGTCGCGGACGAAATCGGCGATGCACTCGCCGTCCTGCTTGGGCTGGCGCGGCAGGGTGAAGCGGCAGGCCTCCGTGGCGCCGTCTTGCTCGAACAGGACGAGGTCGTTGCCCTGGCCGGCGCACTTCCAGTAGCCGTAGATGGCCTGGGGCCGGAGGATGTTCTCGGCCTCGGCCAGCGCCAACATGCGCTTCAGCACCGGGCGCAGCTCCTGCTTCGCCCAGCCGAGGAAGTCGTCGAGCGACCGGCCCTGCTTCCGGAACCCCCACTGGAATTGGTAGAGGCTGCGCTCGTTGATGAACGGGATGACGGCCTTGGGCGCCGACTCGAGCACCCGCGCGCCCCAGAAGGGCGGGTCGGGCACCGGCTCGCCGGCGGTGAGGCGGCGGCGGCGCTCCTGGGCGTAGTTCACGTCCACCGGGGCGAAGCCGCGCGGGTCCGCCGTGCCCAGGGTGCGCTTCTCGTTGCGGGCCTTGCCGCTGCGCTTGGCCTGCACCGCGGCGAGGTAGTCGTCGAAGCCGTTGCCCGTCACCTTGTCCATCAGGTGCAGGCCGTCGAAGGCGTCGCGGGCATAGGCGACGCGGCCGGAGGCGTAGGCGCGCACGCAGTCGTGGT
>CADCTL010000093.1:0-5332 GCA_902805625.1 uncultured Acetobacteraceae bacterium | reverse complement strand
CGCCGAGCATCACCGGCACTTCGAGGCCCTGGCGGCTCATCTCCTCCAGGTTCTCGCGCATCACCACGGTGGACTTCACCAGCAGGCCGGACATGCCGATGGCGTGCGCCCGGTGCTCCTTCGCGGCGGCCACCATGTCGGCCAGCGGCACCTTGATGCCGAGGTTGACCACCCGGTAGCCGTTGTTGGTGAGGATGATGTCCACGAGGTTCTTGCCGATGTCGTGGACGTCGCCCTTCACGGTGGCGAGGACGATGGTGCCTTTCTCCTGGCCCTCGATGCGCTCCATGTGCGGTTCGAGGTAGGCGACGGCGGCCTTCATGGTCTCGGCTGATTGCAGCACGAAGGGGAGCTGCATCTTGCCGGCGCCGAACAGCTCGCCCACCACCTTCATCCCGTCGAGCAGGATGCCGTTGATGATGTCGAGCGGAGCGATGCCCTTTGCCATCGCATCGGCCAGCTCGTCGTCCAGCCCCTTGCGGTCGCCGTCCACGATGCGGTCCTTGAGCCGGCCCTCCACGGTCTCGGCGCGCTTCTTCGCGCCCGTGTCGGCGGCCTTGCGGCCCGAGAAAATCTCGAGGACCTTCTGCAAAGGGTCGTAGCCTTCGCTGCGGCGGTCGAAGATCAAGTCTTCCACCACCTGAACCTCTTCAGGCGGTATCTGATGCAGTGGCTTGATCTTGGAAACGTGGACGATGGCGCCGGACATGCCGGCCTTCACCGCATGGTCTAGGAACACGCTGTTCAGGACGTGCCGCGCGGCGGGGTTCAAACCGAAGGAGATGTTGGACAGCCCGAGGATGATCTGGATGTCCGGGAACTCGTCCCGGATCATGCGGATGCCCTCCAGGGTCCACTGCCCTAGCTTGCGGTCGTCCTCGTTGCCGGTGGCGATGGTGAATGTCAGCGGGTCGATCAGCAGATCGCTCTGCGGCAGGCCGTGCTTCGTGCAGGCGAAGTCCACGAGGCGGCGGGCGATGCGGAGCTTGTCCTCCGCCGTCTTGGCCATGCCCACCTCGTCGATGGTCAGGGCGATCACCGCGGCGCCGAACTTCTTGGCCAGCAGCAGGCGGTCGTGGGCCGCGCCTTCGCCGTCCTCGAAGTTGATGGAGTTGATGATCGGCTTGCCGCCGTGCAGCTTCAACGCCGCCTCGATCACCGGCGTTTCGGTGCTGTCAATCACCAGCGGCGCGTTGACGCTGCCGGTGAAGCGGCGGATCACCTCGTTCATCTCCGCCATCTCGTCGCGGCCGACGAAGGCGGTGCAGACGTCCAGGCTGTTGGAGCCTTCCGCCACCTGATCGCGGCCGATGGACACGCAAGCGTCCCAATCGCCGGCCGCCTGCCGCTCGCGCCACGCCTTGGAGCCGTTGGCGTTGCAGCGCTCGCCGATGGAGAAGTAGCTGTTCTCCTGCCGCAAGGGCGTCGCCGCGTAGAGCGAGGCGACGGACGGCACCCAAACCGCCGTGCGCTTGGCCGGCGCCGGTCGGAACCGCCCGCCATCCATCCGCCGCAGCATGGTGTCGAGGGCCTGGATGTGCGGGATGGAAGTGCCGCAGCAACCGCCGATCAGGTTCAGCCCGTCCTCCTGGACGAAGCGCTCCATCCAGGACGCCAACTCGGCGGCGCCCAACGGGTAGTGGGTCTTGCCGTCCACCAGTTCCGGCAGGCCGGCGTTGGGCTGCACGCTCACCAGTCCGGGCCAGTTGCGCGAGAGCCAGCGCACGTGCTCCGCCATCTCCTGCGGGCCGGTCGCGCAGTTCAGCCCCATGAGCGGCACGTCCAGCGCGTGGACCACCGCCGCCGCGGCGCCGATGTCCGGCCCGACCAGCAGGGTGCCGGTGGTCTCCACCGTGACCTGGACGAAGATCGGCGTGTCCGTCCCGGCCTCGGCCCGCGCGATCTTGACCGCGTTCACCGCCGCCTTGATGAACAGCGTGTCCTGGTTGGTCTCGGTCAGGATCGCGTCGGCGCCGCCGGCGAGGAGGCCGCGGCACTGCTCCACCAGCGCCGCTTCCAGCGCGTCGTAGGCGATGTTGCCGAGGCTCGGCAGCTTGGTGCCCGGCCCGATGTCGCCGATCACCCAGCGGTCGCGGCCGTCCGAGAAGCCCTCCGCCGCTTCGCGGGCCAGCTCGACGGAGAGCTTGTTGATCTCGAAAGCGCGGTCCTCCAGCTCGAACTCGCCGAGCGTGACGGGCGAGCCGCCGAAGGAGTTGGTCAGCACCATGTCGGCGCCGGCCTCGAAGTAGCCGCGGTGGATGTCGCGCACGAGGTCCGGGCGCGAGAGGTTCAGCACCTCCGTGCAGTTCTCCTTGCTCCAGTAGTCGCGGTCCACGTGGAGGTCGAGCGCCTGCACGCGGCTGCCCATCGCGCCGTCGCAGAGCAGGACGCGGTCGCGGAGCGCTTCGAGGAGGTGCGGGCGGCGGGCCATGGTCATACCTATCGGAAAGTCAGAAGGTCAGGGCGGCGGGGGCGGAAACCCGGCCGGGCAGTCGTCGCGCCGGCCACAACCGCACCGGCACCGCACCGGGAACCGCGACCGGCGGCAAAGCGGCGCAACCCGCGGCGCCGAGCCACCCGGCCAGCGCCGCATCGTCGAAGCCGGGCCAGCGGTGCGCGTGCCGCTCCAACAGCTCCGCGCGCCCGTGCGGCGCCAGATCGACGAGCAGCAGCAACCCATCCGGGCGCAGCACGCGGGCGGCCTCCGCGAGCGCGGCGGCCGGGTCTTCGGCGTAGTGCAGCACCATCTGCAACGCGACCACGTCGAAACCGCCGTCCGGCAGCGGCAAGCGGTACATGTCGGCTTGGCGCACGGCGCAGCGGTCGGCGAGGCCGCGCTCGGCCAGCCGCGCCCGCGCGAGGGCCAGCATGTCCCGGCTGGCATCCACGCCGAGCGCACGCTCCGCCCGCGGCGCCACGAGTTCCAGCAAGCGGCCCGTCCCCGTGCCGACGTCGAGAAAGGCGCCGATCCGCGGCGGCAGGAGGTCGAGGGTCGCCGCCTCGATGGCGGCGGCGGGCAGGTCGAGGGCGCGATTCTCGTCCCAATCGGCGCCGTGGCGGCGAAAGGCGTCCGAGGCTTCCCGCGCCCGCTCCGCCGCCAGCCGAACAGCTTGCCGGCGGTCGGCGGCGAGTTGCGGGTCGTCCTCGGGGAGCCTCGCCAGGATCATGCGCGCCAGATCGGCGTCCGGCGGCAGGCCGAAATAGGCGTTGGCGCCCTCCGGCACGCGCTCCAGCAGCCCGGCCTCGACCAGCAGCTTGAGGTGGCGCGAGAGCCGCGGCTGCGACTGTCCGAGCACCTCGCAAAGGTCCGACACGCAAAAGGCGCCGCGAGCGCACAACGCCAGGAGCCGAAGCCGCGTGGGCTCGGCGGCGGCCCGGAGCTGTGACAGAACACGATCCATGGGCTTGCGTATGACATAAAGATATCCTTATGTCTAGCTCATGGCTTGGAACCTGGATGCCCGTCTACCAGTCGTGATGGTCGGGGATGTCGCTGAACTCGCAGCGGCGCTGGCCACCGGGCCGAGCGCGGCGGTGCTGGCGGAGGCGCCTCCCGCGCCCATGCCGGCGGGCGCGGTCGTTTCAGCGGGGTTCGATCCTTCTATGCTCGTCCACGCCGGCGGTTGCGCGTGTTGCGGCGGGCGATCACAAGCGGCGGCGGCGCTGGACCGGCTGTTCCAGGCGCGGGTGCGCGGCGCTTGCCCCTGGTTCGATCGGGTGGTCGCGCTCGCGGAAACCCAGGCGGCCCGCGATGAGATCGCCGCCGCATTGTCGGGCGACGCGGTGACGACGGCGCGTTTCCGCACCGCCTGACGCTCCGGACCTTTGCGCGCCGCTCCTCTGCTTCCCCGGTTTTCCCCGCGGGGCCGAGGAGCCTGGACCGGCGCCGGGTACGCCAGACGCGGTCAGTCCGGCGGGTCGCGGTCGCCCCGGCCGATCGCGCGCTGCATCGTCACCACGTCCAGCCAGCGGCCGAACTTCGCGCCTGCCGAGCGTAGAACCCCGACCTGGCGGAAGCCGAGCGAGACGTGCAGGCCGATGGAGCCGACGTTTTCCGAGTCGCCGATCACCGCGAAGACTTGGCGGAACCCGCACTCCTCGCCGCGCCGCAGCAGCGCCGCCACCAGCGCCTTGCCGACGCCTTGGCCGCGGATGTCGTCGCGCACGTAGACGGAGTCCTCGCCGGCGTGGCGGTAGGCCGAGCGGTCGCGGAACTGGGCGAGGTAGGCGAAGCCGAGGATCTGCCCGCCCTCCTCCACCACCAGCCAGGGCCAGCGCCGGTCCTGCACCTTGGCGATGCGGCGCGCCATCTCGGCCTCGCCCGGCGGCTCCTCTTCGAAGGTGCCGGTGCCGTGCAGCACGTGGTGGGCGTAGATGGCGGTGATGGCCGGGAGGTCGCCCGGCTCGGCGTCGCGGAGAGGCATGCTCCGTCCCTAGAACATTTCCGCCCGCCGCGGCACCCGAATAGTGCGCCGGCGCTACCCGGCGGCCGGCAGCGCCCTCCCCCCGGCCAGGCGCAGCACCCGCGTCGGCCACTCCGCGCCGGTCAGGCGGTGGGCGAGGAGGACCACCGTCCGGCCCGCGGTCGCCTCCTCCAAGGTTTCGAGGAAGGCGCGCTCGGCGGCGGCGTCGAGGCCTGCGGTCGGCTCGTCCAGCACGAGGACCGGCGCGGCCGAGAGCAGCACCCGCGCCAACGCCAACCGCCGCGCCTGCCCGCCGGAGAAGCGCGCGCCGCCCTCGCCGCAGCCCGTGTTGAGGCCGTCCGGCAGCGCCCGCACCAGTTCGCCGATGCCGGCCCGGTCCAGCGCCCGCCACAGCGCCGCGTCCGGCGCCCCGGGGGCGGCGACGCGGAGGTTGGCGGCGATGCTGTCGTCGAACAGGCGCGCGTCCTGCGTCAGGCAGGCGACGCGCCGCCGCACCGCCTCGGCCGGCAGGGAGGCTATGTCCACCCCGCCGAGGGTCAGGCGCCCGGCGCGCGGCGCGGCGAGTTTCAGCAACAGGGCGGCCAAGCTCGACTTGCCCGACCCCGAGGCGCCGAGCACGACGAGGCGGGCGCCTTCCGGCACCTCCAAATCTAAACCCGCGAAAACCGGCGAGCGGTTCGCCGACCAGGCGAACTCGACGCCCTCGAAGCGGACGGCGTGGCCCGCCGGCGGTCTGGCGGAGTTCTCCGGCCGCGGCTCGACCACCGGGGCCGGCGTGTCCGCGGCGTCGAACAGCCGGCGGGCGGCGGCGGCGGCACCGGCCAGGGCGGCACCCGCGCGCGGGAGGGCGCCCATCGGCTCCGCGATCGGCGCGAGCAGGAACACCGCGACCACCGCCAGGGGCAGCG
>CADCTL010000092.1 GCA_902805625.1 uncultured Acetobacteraceae bacterium | reverse complement strand
CGCCGATCCTGCGCCTCGCGCGCTGCCACGTGGCCTCCTACGAGGCCCGCCGGGCGCGGGAGCAGCATCCGGCGGCGCAGTAGGGCATCCGCGGAGCCGCCCGCCCCGCGTCCCGGCGCGCTATCCCTCCGCTGCCGCCACGACGACGGTCCGCCCCGCCATGACGCCCGGCGGGTTCGGCGCAAACCGCTTGTCGCGCATCGTGGCCACGATGCGCTCCTGCGCCGCCAGGGCGTGCTCGCGCGTGTCGTACAGCGACACCGACACGGCGCGGCTGGCGTCCCGCTCGTCGAGCATGGCGTAGAAGCCGCGGAAGCCGGGCGCCCCCGTGACGAGCGGCAGGGCGTGCTCCCTGGTGATCCGCACCGCCTCCTCCTTCGGCAGAACGCCGTCGTAGACGCGGACGGCGGCGAACATCTCCGCCCCGCCGCTTTGCAGCTTCGACACGTCGTGCAGCAGCGCCTCGCCCGCCAGCACCTCCGGCAGGTTCGGAAGCAGGTCCCCCAGGTTGGACACCACCCAGCCGCGGACCTGCTCGTTGGCCCGTGTGGCCGCCTCGCTGTCGTCGAACACGCTGACGGAGACGACGTGCCCGTCCTCGCTGGCGAAGGCGCAGTAGCCCCGGAAGCCCGGCGCCCGCTTGAGCAGCGGAACGAGGCCGTCCCGGACCGGCTGGACGAGCTTGTCGATCAGGGCGCCCCTACCGGCGTACTTCCGGACGGTGACGTGCACGGCCGACCTCCCTGCTTTTCTGGTTCTTCCCGGCCAGGGAACGCTGCGCCTGTGGCTGCGGAACGGTCAACGGAGGCAAGGGGCTCGGTGCCTGCGTGGTGGACCTAAGCAGGGTTGTCCGGTCTGGCCAACGGAAGCGGCCGGTGATTGCCTGCGCCGATCTGGGCGGGGATACGGAGTATGGCAGGCAGGTCGCCCGTGTTTGCGGACGAGGAGCAGAAGCATGCCCTGGCGGAGCTTGGCCGGTCGCGGGAGCGGGGTGAAGCGGACCGGGCCCGGGCCGTCCTTCTGACGCTGTCCGGCTGGACCAGCCCCGCCATCGCCGTGGCGTTCGGGGTGCGCGAGGACACGGTGCGGCTGTGGCGCAGCGCCTTCATGGCCGGCGGAGTCGAAGCACTGCGGACGCGCGTCCCGCCGGGACCGGTGCCGAGTAAGGCCGAACGGGCGCTCGCGGTGGCCGAGGAACTCCTCGCCGCGCCGGTGGCGGACCGGCCGAACTGGACCCTGCCGCGGCTGGCGGGCGAGATCGAGAAGCGCGCGGGCCTGCGCATCTCCCGCTCGCGCCTCTCGGTCGTGCTGCGGCAAAGGGGGCTTTCCGCTGGCGGCGGCCGCGCCACACGCTGCAGGGGCGGCAGGACCCCGACGCGGTGGACCGCGCCGGTCTGCGCCGCAAGCTGCTGAAGGCGCAGGCCGCGGCGGGCGACATCGTGCTGCTGTTCGGCGACGAGTCCGAAGCCCTGACCCACCCCTACCTCGCGCATGCCTGGGCGAAGCAAGGCGCCGATCTGCGTGTCTCCGCGCCGGGGCAGGCCGCCAAGGTGGCCATGCTCGGCGTCCTCGACTGGGCCCGGCGCGACCTCGTGGTCCGGACCAGCCGGACCAAGCGCAGTTCCGATGTCATCGCCCTCCTGGAAGAGCTCGACCGGCGCTGGGGGCCGAGGCCGGGCGAACCGACGCGACCCGTCGTCCTCGTGCTCGACAACGGGCCGATCCACACCAGCAAGGCGACCCGCGCCGCCCTGGCCGAACGGGCGCACTGGCTCACCGTCGAGTGGCTGCCGAAGTACGCCCCGGAGCTGAACGACATCGAGCCCGTATGGCGCGATCTGAAGCGGCACCATCTTGCCCACCAGACCTTCACCGGCCCGGACGACCTCGACCGCGCCATCCACGACGCTGTCGCCAAGCTCAACGCCGAGCGCAACCGCGATCCGTTGGCCAGCCAGCGAATTGCTGCTTAGCGTTTCCGCTTCGCGCCAGACGGACCGTCCCGGCGCGCAAAGGAGAGGGAACCGCTCCGATATGTCCCCGCTGTCTCGCCGCGCCGTTCTGGCCGGCGGCGCTTCCCTCTGCGCGGCGGCCGCCGTCGCCGGCTCCGCCCGCGCCCAAGGGCCGGCGCGGCGCTACGACCTAGTCATCCGAGGCGGGGAGGTGCTCGACCCCTCGCAGAACCTGCGGGCTCGGCGCGATGTCGGCATCCGCAACGCGCTGGTCGCGGCGGTGGAGCCCGAGATCCCCGCCGCGGAAGCGCGGCAAACGATCGATGCCGCCGGCAAGCTCGTCTGCCCCGGCTTGGTGGATCTGCACGCCCACGTCTATCCAGAAGTCTCGGCCATCGGCCTGCCGGCGGACGAGTTGGTGCCCTGGACCGCGACCACCACCTACGTCAGCG
>CADCTL010000091.1 GCA_902805625.1 uncultured Acetobacteraceae bacterium | reverse complement strand
CCTTCCCCGACGATGCGGACCCGGTCTAGAAACGCCGGCCCATGTCCTTCTCCTTCCCCATCCTGCCCGGCGGCCACCTGCTCGCCATCGAGGGGCTGGAGCCGCCGCACATCGGGGCTTTGCTGGAACTGGCCGAGAGCTACGCGCTGCTCAACCGCTCGGGCAAGACGCAGCGGGACCTGCTGCGCGGGCGCACGCTCATCAACCTGTTCTTCGAGGACTCCACCCGCACCCGCACCTCCTTCGAGCTGGCGGGCAAGCGGCTGGGGGCCGACGTCATCAACATGTCGGTCTCGACCAGCAGCGTGAACAAGGGCGAGACGCTGCTCGACACCGCCTCCACCCTCAACGCCATGCACTGCGACCTACTGGTGGTGCGGCACGCGCAGTCTGGCGCCCCTGCCCTGCTGTCGCAGAAGGTGACGGCCAGCGTCATCAACGCCGGCGACGGCACGCACGAGCACCCGACGCAGGCGCTGCTGGACGCGCTCACCATCGTCCGCCGCAAGGGCCGGCTGGAGGGCTTGGTGGTGGCGATCTGCGGCGACGTGCTGCACAGCCGCGTGGCGCGGAGCAACATCCACCTGCTCTCCGCCATGAACGCGCGGGTCCGGATCGTCGGCCCGCCCACCTTGATCCCGGCGGAGGCGGCGCGGCTTGGCGTGGAGGTGTTCCACGACATGCGCCGTGGCCTGGACGGCGCCGATGTGGTGATGATGCTGCGCCTCCAGCGGGAGCGCATGACTGCCGGGCTGGTCCCCTCCCCGCGCGAGTTCTTCCGCTTCTACGGGCTGGACGCGGAGAAGCTCGCCTGGGCGCGGCCGGACGCCATCGTGATGCACCCCGGCCCGATGAACCGCGGCATCGAGATCGACAGCGCGGTTGCTGACGACCCGGAGCGGAGCGTCATCGGCGAGCAGGTGGAGATGGGCGTCGCGGTGCGGATGGCGGTGCTGGACGTGCTGGCGCGCGACCTCAAGCGGAACGCCTGACGGATGCCGGCCACCCTGATCGCCGGCGCGCGCCTGCTCGACCCCGCGACCGGCCTCGACGCGCCCGGCGACTTGTTGCTGGAAGGCGGCACCATCCTCGACCACGGCACCGGCCTCAGCCGCCCGGACGGCGCCGAGGTGGTGGACGCCGCGGGCCTCTGCCTCGCGCCCGGCCTCATCGACCTGCGCGCTGCCCTCGGCGAGCCGGGCGCGGAGCACAGGGAAACCATCGCCTCCGCCGCGCAGGCCGCCGTCGCGGGCGGCATCACCACCCTTTGCGCCCTGCCCGACACCGACCCGGCGCTGGACGACCCGGCGCTGGTGCAGTTCGTGCTCCGGCGCGGGGAGGAGACGGGCTGCATCACCCTGCTGCCCTACGCCGCCGCCACCAAGGGGTGCGCCGGGAGGGAGATGGCCGAATACGGCCTATTGCGCGAGGCCGGCGCGGTCGCCTTCACCGACGGCGCGCGAGCGGTCGGCAGCGCGCGGGTGATGCGCCTCGCGTTGTCCTACGCGCGGGCCTTCGGCTCATTCATAGTGCAGCACCCGGAGGAGCCGGGCCTAGCCGCCGGCGGGTCCGCGACGGAGGGCGAGCTGGCGACACGCCTTGGCCTGCCCGGGATTCCGGCCGCGGCGGAGGCCATGCTGGTGGTGCGCGACGTGGCGCTCGCGCGCATCACCGGCGGGCACGTCCACTTCGCGCACGTCTCCACCGCCGCCGCGCTCGACGTGATCCGCGCCGCCAAGGCGGAAGGTCTGGCCGTCACCTGCGACACGGCGCCGCCCTACTTCGACCTGAACGAGACCGCCATCGGCGATTGGCGCTCCTACGCCAAGCTTTCGCCGCCGCTGCGGCCGGAGGCGGATCGGCTGGCGGTGGTGGCGGCGCTGGCGGACGGGACGATCGACGCCATCGCCTCCGACCACCAGCCGCGCGACGCGGACGACAAGCGCTTGCCCTTCGTCCAAGCCGAGGCGGGCGGCGCCGGCTTGGCGACGCTGCTCGCCGTGACCCTGGCGCGGGTCCATGCCGGCGATCTTCCGTTGCTGGGGGCGTTGGATTTGATGACCGCGCGGCCCGCCAAGCTGCTCGGGTTGCCCGTAGGGCGGCTCACGAAAGGCGCGCCCGCCGACCTCGTGCTGTTCGACTTGGAGCGCGCCTGGCAGGTGAAGGCGGGGCAGTTGCCGGGCAAGGCGCAGAACTCGCCCTTCGACGGCCGGGCGCTGGAGGGCCGGGTGGTCGGCACCTGGAAGAACGGGCGGCGGGTGTTCGGCTGATGGCTTGGGTCGCGGCGCTGCTGCTCGGCTACGTGCTGGGCTCCGTGCCCTGGGGGCTGCTGCTGACGCGCGCCGCCGGGCTCGGCGACATCCGCGCCATCGGCTCGGGCAACATCGGCGCGACCAACGTGCTCCGCACCGGCAGCAAGGGGCTGGCCGCGGCGACGCTGGCGCTGGACGCGCTCAAGGGCGCGGCGGCGCTGCTGATCGCCAACGCCGTTTGGGGCGAGTCGGCGGGCCTCGTTGCGGGCTTCGGCGCCATGCTGGGCCACGCCTTTCCCGTGTGGCTCGGCTTCCGCGGCGGCAAGGGCGTGGCGACGGGGGCGGGCGTGCTGCTGGCGGCGGCGTGGTGGATGGGGCTGACGGCCGCGCTGGTGTGGCTGGCGACGGCCGCCCTCACCCGCATGTCCTCGGCCGGGTCGCTGGCGGCCTGCGCCGCGGCGCCGCTGGTCGCCCTAGGCGCGGGCCGGACGGACCTCGCGCTCTTCGCGGCCGGCATCGCGGCGCTGGTCGTGATCCGGCACCGGGGCAACATCGCCCGACTCATCGCGGGGAACGAGCCGCGCATCGGCCGTTGATGCGCCGTCAGATCGCGTAGGCGAGAAGGAGCTCCAGGGCGAAGTCGATGAACAGCAGCGCCGGCCATCCGATCAGGACGAAGAGCACCCCGAAGGCGGCCGCCTTCGCGCGCCGCAGCGGGTCGGCGGGAGGACGGCCCGGTTCGGGACCGTCGCAAGCGGCGCAGCGGAAGCGGCCTTGGCCGCCGCACCCGGCGCATCTCTCGACGCCGCCGGCCGCGACCACGAAGCGTCGCCCGTCGCAGGCGCCGCAGGTCGCTTGGCCGGTGCCGGCGCAGCCGGGGCAGTCGCTCATGGTTCGGTCGCTTCGATTCCAGCGGAAGCCGCCATGCTAGTGCGCGACACCGCCTGCGACCGTGACCGGCCGCACGGCCTCGCGTGCGTGGCGGTTCGCGGCGAGTACCCGCGGACGTGACACACCCCGCCGACGCCGTGGCGCGGCTGCGGCTCGCCCGCACGGACGGGATCGGGCCGCGGACCTTCCGCCAGCTGCTGGAGCGCTTCGGCTCCGCCGCGACGGCGCTGGAGGAGATGCCGGGCTACGGCCGCGGCCGCCTCCGCGCGCCGCCGGAAGCTGAAGCGCAGCGCGAGATGGAGGCGGTTGCGGCCTCCAGCGGCCGTTTCCTGTTTCTCGGCGCGCCCGGCTACCCGCCGCTCCTGGACACGCTGGCCGACCCGCCGCCGGTGCTCGCACTGCTCGGCGATCCGGCCGTTTTGCAACCGCGCGCCGTGGCCGTGGTCGGCGCGCGCAACGCCTCCGCCGCCGGCCGCCGGATCGCGGCCGACCTGGCCGAGGAACTGGCGGCCCGCGGGCTGGTGGTGGTGTCGGGCCTCGCGCGCGGGATCGACTCGGCCGCGCACCAAGGGGCCATGCGGAAGGGCCGCACCGTCGCGGTGGTCGCGGGCGGCTTGGACCAGCCCTACCCGCCGGAGAACGCCGGGCTCCAGGCCCGGATCGCCGCCGAGGGCGGGGCGGTGCTGGCCGAGGCGCCGCTCGGCACCGCGCCGATCGCCCGCCACTTCCCGCGCCGCAACCGCATCGTCGCCGGCCTGTCGCTCGGCGTGGTGCTGGTGGAGGCGGCGGTGCGCTCCGGCAGCCTCATCACCGCCCGCTTAGGCCTGGAAGCGGGGCGGGAGATCTTCGCCGTGCCGGGCAGCCCGTTGGACGCACGCTGCCGCGGCTCCAACGACCTGATCCGGCAAGGTGCGCACCTCACGGAAACCGTCGAGGACGTCCTGGCGCACCTGCCGCAGGCGCCCGAGGCCGAGCCGGCGTTTCGCTACCGTCCAACTGTGAGGTCCATGCCCGAGACGGCGAATCGGGCGCTGGCGTCCCATGAACCCACGGGGGAAGAGACGCAAGTGCTTGATTTATTAGGGCCGGCACCGATCGCTGTTGACGACGTGCTGCGCCGTTGCCAACTGTCAACGCCCGTTGTCCAGGCGATCCTCCTCGACCTCGAGTTGTCCGGCCGCGTCGAGATGCTGCCCGGCCACCGGGTAGCCCTGACCGGCAAGGGTTGAGGCGCGCCGCCGCGGGACACCAGGATCCGGAGTTCCATGCCCGACGTCGTCGTCGTCGAATCGCCTGCCAAGGCGAAGACCATCAACAAGTACCTCGGCCGGGACTTCACCGTGGTGGCGTCCTTCGGCCACGTGCGCGACCTCCCCCCGAAGGACGGCTCCGTCCGTCCGGAGGAGGACTTCGCCATGGATTGGGAGTCCGAGGACCGCGGCGAGCGGCAGGTGAACGAGATCGCCCGCGCGCTCCGCGGCGCGCGGCGCCTGTTCCTCGCCACCGACCCTGACCGCGAGGGCGAGGCCATCTCGTGGCACGTGCGGGAGATGCTGGCGCGGAAGGGCGCGCTGAAGGGCCTCTCCGTCCACCGCATCACCTTCAACGAGATCACCAAGCGCGCCGTCGAGCACGCCATCGCCCACCCGCGCGACCTCGACACGCCCCTGATCGACGCCTACCTGGCGCGCCGGGCGCTGGACTACTTGGTCGGTTTCACCCTTTCGCCCGTGCTGTGGCGCAAGCTCCCGGGCAGCCGCAGCGCCGGGCGCGTGCAGTCCGTCGCGCTGCGCTTGATTTGCGAGCGCGAGGCGGAGATCGAGGCCTTCCGCGCCCGTGAGTATTGGACGGTCGAGGGCCGCTTCGCGACGCCGCAAGGCGCACCCTTCACAGCCCGGCTGACCCACCTCGAAGGCCGAAAGCTAGAGCAGTTCGACCTGCCGAACGAAGCCGCTGCCATGCGCGCCAAGGCGGCGGTGGAAGCCGGCGATTTCAGCGTCCTCTCGGTCGAGAAGCGGCGCGTCCGGCGCAACCCGCCGGCGCCTTTCACCACCTCCACGCTGCAGCAGGAGGCCTCGCGCAAGCTCGGCTTCGGCGCGCAGCAGACCATGCGGACGGCGCAGCAGCTCTACGAGGGCGTGGACATCGAGGGCGAGACGGTCGGCCTCATCACCTACATGCGGACGGACGGCGTGCAGATGGCGCGGGAGGCGATCACCGCCATCCGCGGCCACGTGGGCGACGCCTTCGGCAAGGAATACCTGCCCGCCGCCCCCCGCGAGTACAGCAGCAAAGCCAAGAACGCCCAGGAAGCCCACGAGGCGATCCGCCCGACGGACGTGCGGAACACGCCGGAGGGCGTGGCCCGCTTCCTCGACGAGCGGCAGCGGCGCCTCTACGAGCTGGTGTGGAAGCGTGCGGTCGCCAGCCAGATGCAGTCTGCGGAGCTGGACCAGACCACGGTGGACCTCGCCGACGCGTCCGGCCGCACGCGCCTGCGCGCCACCGGCTCGGTGATCGCCTTCGACGGCTTCCTCAAGCTTTACCGCGAGGACCTGGACGACAGCGAAGCGGATCGGCGCGCCGGGCTGCTCACGGGCGCCGGCAAGGGCGGGGCGGAGGAAGAGGACACCCGCACCCTGCCGCCCATGCGCGAGAAGGACCCGGTGAAGCGCGGCGAGGTTTCCGCCCACCAGCACTTCACCCAGCCGCCGCCGCGCTACTCGGAGGCGAGCTTGGTGAAACGCATGGAGGAGTTGGGCATCGGCCGCCCCTCCACCTACGCCTCCATCCTGCAGGTCCTGCAGGACAGGGAGTACGTGACGCTGGAGAAGCGGCGCTTCCAGCCGGAGGACCGAGGTCGGCTCGTCACCGCCTTCCTCGTCGCCTTCTTCGAGCGCTACGTGGACACGGGTTTCACCGCCGGGCTGGAAGAGCAGCTCGACGACATCTCCGGCGGGCGGATCGCCTGGCGGGAGGTGATGCGCGAGTTCTGGGACCAGTTCTCGGCGGCGGTGGGCGCCACCAAGGACCTCAAGATCAGCGACGTGATCGACGCGCTGGACGAGGAATTGGGGCCGCACTTCTTCCCCACGCGCGCCGACGGCACCGACCCGCGCGTGTGCCCGGCCTGCGCCGGCGGGCGGCTCGGGCTCAGGCTCGGGCGGTCGGGCGCGTTCATCGGCTGCTCCAACTACCCGGAGTGCCGCTACACGCGGCCGCTCGCCGTGCCGGGGGCGGAAGGCGAGAACGCTTCCACCCTCAACGAAGGGCAGCGCGAGCTGGGCAAGGACCCCGCTTCGGGCCAGAACGTCACGCTGCGGCGCGGCCCCTATGGTCTTTACGTGCAGCTCGGCGAGGGCGGCACGGACGAGAAGGGCAAGCCGACCAAACCGCGACGCGCCAGCCTGACGCGGGACATGGACCCGGAAACGCTGGACCTCGACCGGGCGCTGGCGCTGCTGTCCCTGCCGCGGATCGTCGGCCGCGACCCGGAAACCGGCGGCGAGATCACCGCCGGCATCGGCCGCTTCGGCCCGTACATCCGGCTCGGCACCGCGTACCAATCGCTGGAGCCGGGCGACGACGTGCTCACGCTCGGCATGAACCGCGCGATGGACCTGCTGGCCAAGGCGCGTGCCAAGGTGCGCGGGCTCGGCGCGCACCCGTCGGACGGGCAGCCGGTGGAGGTCCGCAAAGGCCGCTTCGGCCCCTACGCCCAGCACGGCAGCCGCGTGGCCAACCTGCCGCGCGGCGTGGAGATGGAGGAGATCGCGCTCGACCAAGCGGTGCAGCTCCTGGCCGAGAAGGGCAAGGAGCTCGCGCCCAAGGGAGCGAAAGGCCGGCGCGGCAAGGCGGCGGGCGGGAAGACCGCCGCGAAGAAGGCGAACGACGGCGAGGCGGGCGCGGACGCCGCTCCGGCCATTGGCAAGCCGCCGGTCGGCAAGGTCGCCGCGCGGAAAGCGCCGGCGAAACCGGCGCGGGACGCCGCCGCGAAGCCCGCGGCCAAGCCGACCGCAAGAGTCGCCAAGTCGGCGGCGCGGTCGACTGGGGCGCGGAAGCCCGCGGCCAAAGCCCCGGCGGCGCGCGGCAAGGGCAAGGGCTGAGGATGGCGCGCCGGACGCCCGGCGCTCCTGCCGAGCCGGCGCCCCTCCCTTCGAAAGAGGCGCTGCGCCGTTTCCTGGCCGCGGCGCCGGGGCGCGTCGGCAAGACCGAGATCGCGCGCCACTTCGGCCTTTCCACTGAACAACGCCCGGCGCTGCGCGACCTGCTGCGGTCGCTGAAGGAGGACGGTTCGGCGCAGCCCGCCGGGCGGCGGGGTTTGGCGGCGCCGGGTCGCTTGCCGGAAATGGCGGTGGTGGAGGTCTTCGGCGCCGACCCGGACGGCGACCCGCTCGCCCGTCCTGTGTCCTGGCCGGAGGGGAGCGGCCGGCCGCCGCTGGTCCTGATGCGGCCGGAACGCCCCGGCCAGCCGGCGTTGGCGCCCGGCGAGCGGGTGCTGGCCCGCCTCAAATACATCGGCACCGGCCGCTACGAGGGGCGGACCTTCAAGCGCATCGGCTCGGCCGCGCCGGTCCGCATCCTCGGCGTCTACGAGCATGGCCGCATCCAGCCGACCGACCGGCGGCAGCGCGCGGATTGGAGCGTGCCGGAGGAGGAGCGGAACGGCGCCGAGAACGGCGAGATCGTGCTGGCCGAACCCCTGCCGGCCCGCGCGCTGGGCCCGCGCCCGGCGAGGGTGGTCGAGCGCCTGGGCCGGATGGAGGACGCCCGCGCGATATCCCTCATCTGCATCCACGCCCACGGCATCCCGGACCGCTTCCCGCCGGAAGCGCTGGCCGAGGCGGAGGCGGCGCGCGCCGTGTCGCCCGCCGGGCGCGAGGACCTGCGCGGCGTGCCGCTGGTGACGATAGACGGCGAGGACGCGCGCGACTTCGACGACGCGGTGTTCGCCGAGCCTGATGGGGACGGGTGGCGCGTCCTGGTCGCCATCGCCGACGTGGCGCACTACGTGCGGCCCGGAAGCGCGCTCGACCGCGAAGCGCGGGAGCGCGGCAACAGCGTCTACTTCCCGGACCGCGTCGTGCCGATGCTGCCCGAAGCGTTGTCCAACGGCTGGTGCAGCCTCAAGCCGCAGGAGGAGCGCGGTTGCCTGTTCGTCGAGATGCGCTTCGACGCGGGCGGCGCCAAGACCGGCCACCGCTTCGGCCGCGGCCTCATGCGCAGCGCCGCCCGCCTCACCTACGACGCGGCGCAGGCGGCGATGGACGCCGGCACGGACCCGGAAGGCGTTCCGCCCGGAGGGATGGCGGCGCTCCACGGCGCGTTCCGCGCGTTGCTGACGGCGCGAGAGGCACGCGGCACCCTCGACCTCGAACTGCCCGAGCGGCGCGTGCTGCTGGACGAGGCGGGCCGAGTGGCGGCCGTGGTGCCGCGCGCGCGCCTCGACGCGCACAAGCTGATCGAGGAGTTCATGGTCGCCGCGAACGTTTGCGCGGCGGAGGAGCTGGAGCGCCGGCGTCAGCCCTGCATGTACCGCGTCCACGACCAGCCCTCGGCCGAGAAGCTGGAAGGGCTGCGCCAGTTCCTCGGCACCTTCGGCATCTCCTTGCCGCCCGCGGGGCAGGTCCAGCCTCGCTCCTTCTCCCACGCGCTGGAGATCGTGCGCGGGCGGCCGGAGGAGCGGCTGGTGAACGAGGCGGTGCTGCGCGGCCAAGCCCAGGCGGCTTACGACCCGGAGAACATCGGCCACTTCGGCCTCGCCTTGCCGCGCTACGCCCACTTCACCAGCCCCATCCGGCGCTACGCCGACCTGCTGGTCCACCGCGCGCTGGTCAGCGGCCTCCGCCTCGGCCCGGACGGCCTGGGCGAGACCGAGGCGGAACGCTTCCCCGACACGGCGGAGCACATCACACGCACGGAACGGCGGGCGGCGGCGGCGGAGCGGGACGCGGTGGACCGCTACTTGGCGGCGCACATGGCGCACCAGGTCGGAAACAGCTTCGACGCCCGCGTTTCGGGGGTGACACGCTTCGGCCTCTTCGTCACTTTGGAATCGAACGGCGCGAGCGGGATCGTCCCGCTCGGGTCGCTGCCGGACGACCGATGGACAGAGGACGAGGCCGGGCGCGCGCTGGTGGGCCGGAGGACGGGGCTGCGCTTCACGCTGGGGCAGGCGGTCGAGGCGAGGCTGGCGCAAGCGGACCCGCGCACCGGCAGCCTGATGTTCCACCTGTTGGGAGGCGCCCCGGAAACGCCATCGCGCGGCGGCTCCGGCCGAGGTTCCGCTTCGGCGCGCGGCGGCCCTCGCCGACGCTCCTGATCTTCCTGCTGCTGCTCGCCGCGCCCGGTGCGCGGGCGCAGAACGAGGTCGAGTTCCCGCGCGAAAGGGTGGAGGCGGTGCTTTCCGCGGCCCTCGGCGCGGTGCTGGAGCGCCACATCGAGCGCGCGGCGCCGGCCAGCCTCGCCCTGTGGAGCTTGCGCGGCCTGGAGGTGCTGGACCCGCTGCTGCGCCCGGAGTTGCACGGCGGCACCACCCTGGTGCTGGCCACCGGGCCTCCGGAGCGGCCGCCGGCGTCGGCCGTGCTCCCGGTTCTCCCGCCCGCGGCGCCGCCCGAGGCCGCGGGCCCTCCCCTCGCCGCCCTCCTCGCCGCCATGTTCGAGGTGGCGTGGCGGGCTTCCCCGCCGCTTCGGCGGGCGGGGCCGGAGCGCATGCTCAGCAGCGCCTTTGAGGAGCTGTTCGATCATCTCGACCCGTACAGCCGCTACCTGACGCCGGACGAAGCGCGGGCGGCGCGGCTCCGGCGGGTCGGGCAGGCGGGGCTGGGCTTGCGGCTCGGCGCGGGCCGCAGCGCTCGCGGCGTGGTGGTTTCCGCGCTTTCACCGGACGGACCCGCGGCCGGCGCCGGGGTGCGTCTCGGAGACCGGGTGCTGGCGGTGGACGGGGTGCCCGTTTCGGCGCGGAACCTCGGCTTCGCGGCGACCCTGCTGGAAGGCCCGGCCGACACGGAGGTGGAACTGCGCCTGGAGCGGAACGGGCGGCGCCGGGCGGTGCTGCTGTCCCGCCGCCTCGCGGCGTCGGCCTCCGTCCGCTCCGAAGCGCGCGACGGCGTGCTGTCCCTCCGGGTCGAGGCCTTCACCGACAGCACGGACGACCAGTTGGCGGGCGCTCTCCTCGCTGTCGGCGTCTCGTCGGGAAGCCCGGCCGCCCGCGGCGTGGTGCTGGACCTGCGGGGCAACCGCGGCGGCCTGTTGAGCCAAGCGGTGGCGGTGGCGAGCGCTTTCCTCCCCGGCGGCACGGTGGCGCGGACCACGGGTCGGCACCCCGACGCGGCGCGGGTGTGGGAGGCGAGCGGGCCGGACCTGGCCGGAGGACTACCGGTGGTGATTCTGGTGGACGGCCGGTCAGCCTCGGCGGCCGAAATCGTGGCGGCGGCGCTCGGGGAACGCGGCCGGGCGGTGGTGGTCGGCAGCGCAACCACCGGCAAGGGGCTGATCCAGGCCGTGGTGCCGTTGCCGAACGGCGGGGAACTGCTGGTGACGTGGTCGCAGGTGCTGGGACCCGGGGGTTGGCCGATCCAGGGCGTCGGCGTGCTGCCGGCGGTATGCACCAGCCTCGGCGCGGAAGCGTTGGCGGCGGATTTAGAGCGCTTGCGGCGGGGGGAGCTTCCGGCCGGAGCGGGCATCGCCCGTTTGCGCGTCCTTCTCCCGCCGCCGTCCTTTCCGCAGCCCGCGGCCGAGACCGCTTCCTTGCGCGCGTCCTGCCCGCCGGCCGAGGGCCGCGACGCCGATTGGGCGGTCGCGCGGGGGTTGCTGGACGCGCCGAACGCCTATGCGACCGCGCTGATGCCCTGAGCGCGCGCCCTTGGCCCGCGCTTGACGCGCCTGGGCCGGCCGCTAAGTTGCGCGCTTCCTTTCGCGCTTCGCCGCGCGCTCCAGAAGTCGGAACACGCCGCCATGGCCAAGTCGAACACCATCCAGATCAAGTTGGTCAGCAGCGCGGAAACGGGTTACTTCTACGTCACGAAGAAGAACGTCCGGAACACCACCGGCAAGCTCGAGATGAAGAAGTACGACCCGGTCGTGCGCAAGCACGTCGTTTTCCGCGAAGCCAAGATCAAGTAACCCGGCCGGAGCCGCCTGTTCAGCCCGACGACTGCGTCGGGGGCGGCGCCCGCAGCGGCGAATGCGCGACCTCCACCCGGTTGCGCCCCAGTTCCTTTGCGCGGTAGAGCGCCTTGTCAGCGGCTGCCACCGCTTCGCCGGCGCTGACCCCGACGGGCGTGATGGCCAAGCCGATGCTCACCGTGACGCTTGCCTCGCCCGAGTCGGTCGGGATCGGCGTCCTTTCCAAAGCGGCGCGCAGGCGCTCGGCGATGGCGACCGCCTCTTCGGGCGGCGCGTCGGCGAGGACCACCAGGAACTCCTCCCCGCCGTAGCGCGCCACCACGTCCGCGGCGCGGAGCTGCGACCGGAGGCGATCGGCCACTTCGCGCAGGACAGTGTCGCCCGCGGCGTGGCCGTGGCCGTCGTTGATGGCCTTGAAGCGGTCCACGTCTATCATCAGCACCGAAACATCGCCGGCCCGCAGCGCCGCTTCCAAGTGGTGCTGCACGAAACGCCGGTTCCGCAGCCCGGTGAGCGGGTCGCTCACCGCCAACTCCAGGGACCTGTCGAGATCGGTCCGGAGCCGCTCCTCGTACCGCCGCCGCCGGATCTGGTTGCGGGCCCTGGCGCGTAACTCGTTCCCGTCGGTCGGGCGCAGCACGTAGTCGCTGGCGCCGATCTCGAAGCCGCGCAGGACGAGGTCGCGCTGCGCGGGGTCGGCGACCAGCAGCACCGGCAGGTCCCGCGTCGCGTGCTGCGCCTTCAAACGCGACGCGAGCCGCAGGTGCTCGGTGCCCGTCGCCGGCAGGCATAGGATGGCCAGGTCGAAGCGACCACCGGGAGCGGCCAGCGCCGCGACCGCCTCCTCCACCGTGCCCACCAGGGTCGGCACCGCTCCATCGGCGTGGAGGCAAGCGCCGACCTCCGCCGCTTCAGCGGGATCGGCCAACACCAACACCGCGCTCCCGGCCACCGCCGCCAGGGGACGGGATGGCGGCTCCACCCCGAGTTGCCGCGCCGTTTCCGCCCGCAGCCGCCAGGCGTCCTGCACCTGCTTCGTCCGCAGGAGGGCCCGCAGCCGCGCGAAGAGCGTCGCGTCGTCCACCGGCTTGGACAGGAAGTCGTCGGCGCCGGCTTCCAGGCCGCGGACGCGCTCCGACCGGTCGATCAGCGCCGTGACCATGACCACCGGGATGTGCGCCGTGGCGAGGTTGTTCTTCAGCGCGCGGCAAGTCTCGAAGCCGTCCATCTCCGGCATCATGACGTCGAGCAGGACCACGTCCGGAGACCATTTCGCCACCATGGCCAGGGCTTCCGCCCCGCTCGCCGCCATGGCCACCTCGTAATACTCGGCCGTCAGCTTGGCCTCGAGCAGACGCCGGTTGACCCACACGTCGTCCACAACCAGCACGCGGGCGCTCATGTGACCGGCCCGTGAAGAATGGCGGCCGCGCGCCGTTCCGCGCGCCGCGGCGGCTGTGCCGGGCTTTCCCCGCCGCCTAGAACGGGCCCCGGCCGGCGCGGGCCGGCCGGAATCGCGGCATCAAGGAGTGTGGAATGCCGGGTGTCACCGTGAGCGAGCCTGGGCGGAAGATCGGGTCCAACGCTGCGCTCTTCTTCAGGCGCTGGCTCGCCAATCCGCTGCAGATGGGCTCGGTCGTCCCTTCCTCGCCGGCCTTGTGCCGCCGGATCGCCGCCCTGGTGACGCAAGGGCCGGGCGAGGCGGTGCTGGAACTCGGCGCGGGCACCGGCGTGGTCAGCCGCGCCCTGCTCGACGCGGGGGTGCCGCCGGAGCGGCTCCTGGTGCTGGAGATCGTGCCGGACATGGCAGAGCACCTCGGCCGAACCCTTCCGGGGGTGCAAGTGCTCTGCGGCGATGCCTTCGACCTCGGCCAAGTCTTGCCGCGCCGCTGGCATGGGCGGATCGGCACAGCGATTTGCGGCATCCCCCTGGTGCTGCTGCCGATCGCGGAGCAACGGCGGTTCGTGGAGGCGGTGGAAGCCGTAGCACCGGGCCGCGGCTTCCTGCTGTACACCTACTGCGCCACCTCGCCCCTGCCTTACCGCAAGCTGGGTCTCGCCGCCCGGCGCGAGGCCTGGACGCCGTGGAATCTCCCACCCGCGAGTGTTTGGCGCTACTGGCACGACGAGGCTCAAGCCCATCCCTGAAGCCGGTTCCTGGTGGCGGTCGCGCCTTATAAGCGACCGTTGTGGACCCCATGCTACCAGAGGTTCTACGGCCGAAGTAGAGGGAGGCCACGTCCCCAAGCTCTGAACTAGGTGCTTCTGAACGCGCCTCACGTCTTGCACGCGGCCATCCGGACCCTCGCACTGTTCCTATTAAGAAAAGGCGACTTCCGTCCCGTCGGGCCGGCGCAGACGCGCGACCAGCCGCGGCTGCGGCCCGGGCTTCAGCACCAACAGCGTGTCCCGGTCGTCCTCGTCCTCGGGATCGAGGCCGCGCTCCGCCAGCGCCGAACGGAGAGCGTCTACGGCGGGGTGTTCGGCTTCCAGCGTGAGCAGCCTGCACCCGCTGTCGGGGATCCGCTCCGCCGCCCCCCCGCCGCGCCACTCGATCAGCGACGGCACCAAGCCCTCCATCGTTTCCTCGTGCGGAGGGTTGGCCATGCGCCACTCCAAATCGCCACGGCGCATCCCACGCACCTCCCCGGCCTTGTGGCCGAGTCGGCCCGCCACGGCGTCGAGCGCGACGGTCCGGGCGACCCAGCCCACCAACCGCGGACCGGCCGCCAGCAGCGTCCGCATGGCCGGGTCGCCCAGGCCGAACAGACGAGGCGGCGTCGATCCGCTCTCGGCGGGGTCGGCGGCGATGATTTCGAGGTAGCGGCCCGGCCCCAGGCCCAGCAGCAGGTTGTGGGTGCCGAAGCCCTCGTGGCGGCCGCCTGGTACCGGCGCCACGCCCAGGCGCTGCTCCACGTAAGCCGCCCCCGCTTCGAGGGTGTCCGCGCCGAGCACCAAATGATCGAATTCTGCCATGACGGCGGACCTCTCCTCAGCAAGTGTCGCAGGCAAGCGTCGCGGGGCGGCTACCTGGCCGCGAACTGGGTCTTGCCGAACATGTTCTCGCGCTCGACGTCGCTCATGGGCCCCCGCCTCTGGCGGTCGGCGAGCACCTCCACCCCGCGCCGCACGGCCGGGCGCGCGGCTATGGCGTCGTGCCAGCGCTTCACCGCGGGGTACACGCCCAAATCCACGCCCCGCCGGTCGGCGTTGCGGATCCAGGGGAAGGTGCAGATGTCGGCGATCGAGTAGTCCGGGCCGGCCAGGAAGGCGCTCTCGTCCAGGCGCTTTTCCAGCACGCGGTGCAGCCTAGCGACCTCATTGGTGTAGCGCTCGATGGCGTAGGGGAGCTTCTCCGGCGCGTAGTTGGCGAAGTGGTTGTACTGGCCGAACATCGGGCCCACGCCACCCATCTGGAACATCACCCATTGCAGGCAGCGGTAGCGCGTCGCCGGGTCGCTCGGCAGCAGGGCGCTGCCGGTCTTCTCGGCGAGGTAGACGAGGATGGCGCCGCTCTCGAACAGGGGAAACGGTCCGCCCTCCGGCCCGTCGGGGTCCACGATGGCCGGGATGCGGTGGTTCGGCGTGAGGGACAGGAATTCCGGCTTGAACTGGTCGCCGGAGCCTATGTTGATCGGCACCACCTCGTAGGGCAGGCCGAGCTCCTCCAGCATGATGTGGACCTTGTGGCCGTTGGGCGTCGGCCAGGTCCAAACCTGGATGGGCTTCTGCGGCGCCGCATCGGTGGCTGCCATGGGTGCTCGCTCCTCCTGGTCCGAGGCGAAGTTGGGCCCCGCGCGCCGTTTCGGCAACCGCGCCCAAGCCCGGCCGGCGCTTGCGGTGCCTGAAGCGGCGGCCGCCGGCGATCCCGAAACGCCGCCGCGGTGTCACGCCGCGGTTGCGTGGCGCGCGGACGGCCCGGCTCTCGGTTAGACCGAGCGCTGGTTCTACAGCGAGCAGGGTTTCGCGCGCGGCGACAGGCTCGCCGCCGTGACCACGATCAGGGCCAACGTCCGCGGCATCGCCGCCGCGTCCCGACCGTCGAGGCGCTCAGCGCCACAGGCCCCGCCGTGCCGTCGCTGCCCGAATCCGCGAACAAGCAGCACCCGTGCGCCACGGCGTCCCGCCCGAGCGGAGGCGGCGTCAGGCGTTGCCCGCCAAGTATTCCATTGCCGCTTGCACCCCGCCCGGCTTGTGCGGAACGCCGGCCGCGCGCAGGCCCATTTCCACGCCGCCCAAGGTGCCCACCAATTGCAGGTCGCCGAAGTCGCCGAGATGGCCGATGCGGAAGACTTGGTCCTTCAGCGGCCCGAGCCCGTTGCCGAGGCTCATGTTGTGACGCTCCAGGATCGTGGCGCGGAGGGCGTCGGCGCTGTGCCCGTCCGGCACCCGCACCGCCGTCAGGCTGGAGGAATAGTGGCGCGGCTCCTCGCACTGGATCTCCAGGCCCCAGGCGCGCACGGCGCGGCGCGTCGCCTCCGCGTGGCGGTCGTGCCGGGCGAAGACGTTGTCCAGCCCCGCCTCCGCCAGCATGTCCACCGCCGCGTCCAGCCCGTAGAGCAGGTTGGTGGCGGGGGTGTATGGGAAGTAGCCCGTCTCGTTCGCGGCCAGCATCGACCGCCAATCCCAGAAGGAACGCGGCAGCTTGGCGTCCTCCGACGCCTTCAACGCCTTGGCCGAGACGGCGTTGAAGGACAGGCCCGGCGGCAGCATCAGCCCCTTCTGGCTGCCCGCCACCGTGACGTCCACGCCCCACTCGTCGTGCCGGTACTCGATGGAGCCCAGGGAGGAGATGGTGTCCGCCAGCAGCAGCGCCGGGTGGCCGGCGGCGTCGATGGCGCGCCGCACCTCGTCGATGCGGGAGGTGGCGCCGGTGGAGGTCTCGTTGTGGACCACGCAGACCGCCTTGATCGCGCGCTCCTTGTCCTCCCGCAACCGCGCCTCGATCTGCGCCGGGTCGGCGCCGCGGCGCCAGTCGCCGGACAGGAACTCCGGCCGGAGCGAAAGCCGCTCCGCCATCTCCCGCCAAAGGGTGGCGAACCAGCCCGTTTCGGACATCAGCACCCGGTCGCCGGGCGAGAGCGTGTTCGCCAGCGCCGCTTCCCAGGCCCCGGTTCCCGAAGCCGGGTAGATCACCACATGCGACTCCGTCCGGAACACGGCCCGGACCTTCTCCAGCAGAGCCTTGCCGAACCGGCCGAATTCCGGGCCGCGATGGTCCATGGTCGGGTTGTCCATGGCCCGCAGCACCCGGTCCGGCACGTTGGTCGGGCCGGGGATCTGGAGGAAGTGCCGGCCGTTGGTCGGCTTCGGGTCTACGTAGGCCATCCAGGACGCTCCATGTTTCGGCGCTCGTTCCGCCCCCTTCCCATGCGCCCGTGCCGATGGGAAGGCATTATGGCCTCAACGGGCACCACGGATCGGACAGGAACCGCCGCATGAACGCCTTCACCGTCCCCGCGTCGCGCATCGGCGACAGTCGCCTCGCCGACCGGCTGCGGCGGGAAACCGAGGGCGAGGTGCTGTTCGGCGCCGGCGACCGCGGCCGCTACGCCACCGACGCCTCCATCTACCAGATCGAGCCGGTGGGCGTGCTGGTGCCGCGGCGGGTGGAGGACGTCGAGGCGGCGGTGGCCATATGCCGCGAGGAAGGCGTGCCCGTGCTGCCGCGCGGCGCCGGCACCAGCCAATGCGGCCAGACGGTCAACCGCGCGCTCGTCCTCGACTGCACCAAGCACCTGCGGCGCGTGCTGTCCGTGGACGCGGAGGCCGGGGTGGCGCGGGTGGAGCCCGGCATCACCCTGGGCGCCCTGAACGATGCGCTGAAGACGCACGGGCGGTTTTTCCCCGTGGACCCTTCCACTTGGGCGCGCTGCACGATCGGCGGCATGGCGGGCAACAACTCCTGCGGCGCCAAGTCCATCCGTTACGGGCTGATGGCCGACAACGTGCTCGGCATCGACGCGCTGCTGGCCGACGGTTCGCGGTTCCGTTTCGGCGATCTGCCGGACAACCTGGGCGCCGACGTGCCGGCGAGCGTCGCCGATCTGATCCAGCGATTGCGGGCGCTGGGAGCGCGGGAAGCGGAGGAGATCGCGGCCCGCTTCCCGTCGCAGCTCCGCCGGGTCGGCGGTTACAACCTCGACGCGCTGACCCCGGCCGCGCGCGCCGCCGGCCGGGGCAACCTGGCGCGGCTGCTGGTGGGCAGCGAGGGCGGCCTCGCCTTCTCGGCGGCGCTGGACCTCAAGCTCTGGCCGATCAAGCCGCGCAAGGTGCTCGGCATCTGCCAGTTCCCCACCTTCCGGGCGGCGATGGAGGCGGCGCGCCACCTGGTCGCGCTCGACCCGGAGGCGGTGGAGCTGGTGGACCGCACCATGATCGACCTCGGCCGCTCCATCCCGATCTACCGCGCCACCATCGACCGGATGGTCCTCGGCGAGCCGGACAGCCTGTTGATCGTCGAGTTCCACGGGCACGAGGACGCGCCGCTGCTGCGCGATCTCGACCGACTGGAAGAGGTGATGGGCGACCTAGGCCACCCCGGCGCCGTGGTGCGCGCCACCGACGCCGGATTCCAGACCGCCATCGCCGAGGTGCGCGAGGCCGGTCTGAACATCATGATGTCCATGAAGGGCGACGGGAAGCCGGTGTCCTTCATCGAAGACTGCGCGGTCGGTCTCGACGACCTGCCCGATTTCACCGAGCGGCTGAACGACCTGTTCCGCAAGCACGGCACGGAAGGCACCTGGTACGCCCACGCCTCCGTCGGCTGCCTGCACGTCCGCCCGGTGCTGAACATGAAGGACCCGGTCGAGGTGCGGACCATGCGCGCCATCGCCGAGGAATGCTTCGCCCTGGTGCGCGAATACAAGGGCTCGCACAGCGGCGAGCACGGCGACGGCATCGTCCGCAGCGAATTCAACGAGACGATGTTCGGCGCCCGCATCACCCGCGCCTTCGAGGCGGTGAAGGACGCCTTCGACCCCGCCGGCCTGCTCAACCCCGGCCGCGTGGTGCGGGCGCCGCGCATGGATGACCGGAGCCTGTTCCGCTACGCGCCGGACTACGCGGCCGACCCGAAGGTGACGCCGGCGCTCGACTGGTCGGCTTGGGCCGGGCCCCAAGGGGACACGACTCGCGGGCTGCTGGGCGCGGTCGAGATGTGCAACAACAACGGCACCTGCCGCAAGCCGAATCCGGACGTGATGTGCCCGAGCTACCGGGCCACGCGCAACGAGCGCGACCTGACGCGCGGGCGCGCCAACACGCTGCGCCTGGCCCTGACTGGGCAGCTCGGACCGGAGGCGTTGGCCTCCGACGAGGTGGCGGCGGCGCTCTCGCTTTGCGTGTCCTGCAAGGCGTGCAAGCGCGAGTGCCCGACCGGCGTGGACATGGCCAAGATGAAGATCGAGGCCATGCACGCGCGGGCGAAGGCGCGCGGCGTCTCGCCGAAGGACCGGTTGATCGCCGAGCTGCCGCGCTGGGCGCCATTCGCGTCGCGGGCGCCGTTCCTGGCGAACGCGCGGAACACGGTGCCGGGCCTTGCCGCCTTGTCCGAGCGCGCCTTCGGCTTCGCCGCCGCCCGCCGCCTGCCCCGCTTCCGCCGCGACGCCTTCCGCGACGACGAGCTGCCGTCGCCGACCGGACGGGACGGCGAGGCCATCCTCTACCCCGATCCGTTCAACCGCTACTTCGAGCCGGAGAACCTGCGCGCCGCCGTGCGGGTGCTGCGCGCGGCCGGGTACGAGCCGGCCGTGGCCCGGCCCCGGCGCGGCAAGCGACCGCTGGACAGCGGCCGCACCTACTTGGCGGCCGGGATGGTCGAGGAGGCGCGGGCGGAAGCGCGGCGGACGCTGGAAGCGCTAGGCCGCTTCGGCTCGCCGGTGGTCGGGATCGAACCCTCCGACCTGCTCACCTTGCGCGACGAGTTCCTGTCGCTGCTGCCTGGCGAGGAAACCGGGCGGCTGGCGGCGCGGGCGGCGCTGCTGTCGGAGTTCTTCGCCAAGGAGAAGCCCCGCCTCGACCTGCGCCCCGTGGCGCCGGCGGCGCACATCCACGGGCACTGCCACCAGAAGAGCTTCTCGGCCTTCCCGGCCGCGGTGGCGACGCTCGCTCTGGTGCCGGGGATGAAGGTGGTGCCGATCACGTCCTCCTGCTGCGGCATGGCGGGCAGCTTCGGCTACGAGGCGGCCAACCAGGAGGCCTCGCGCGCCATGGCCGAGCTTTCGCTGCTGCCGGCCGTGCGCGCGGTTCCCGAGGGCGAGCTGGTGGTGGCCGACGGCACCTCCTGCCGCCACCAGATCGCCGACCTGAGCGGCGGGCGGGAAGCGCTGCACAGCGTGCGCGTGCTGGACAGGGCGTTGGGCGGCGCTGGCGCTTGATTGGGCGCCATCCCAATCACAATGCGATGGCGATGGCGGTGCGGAGGCGCTCACCCACCGGAAGAGGTGGACCGGTCGATGTGGGCCTCGGGGCGCGTCGCAGAACGCGGGCGTGCCTGGCGATGGTCGGCGCACGGGCCGGGGCGCAGCTATTGATCCGGCTTGGGCGATCTTGAAGATGGGTGGGATCGCCTCAGGTCGGCGGCATGAGGCATGTGGACATGCGCAAGCTGCCGGCCGCGGCGCAGGAGGAGCGCCGGCGGCAGGTGATCGGGCTGCGGCGGGCCGGCATGACCTACGACGCGATCGCGGCGCAGGCGGGACTGACCCGGACCGGGGTGTTCAACATCTGCAAGCGCCATGCGGAGAGGGGCGCCGCCGGGCTGAGGAGCGGCCCGCGCGGGCCCGAGCCGGGCACTGGGCGCTTCCTCGATGCGGGGCAGGAGGCGGAGGCCCGCGAGCTGATCCGCCATCACACACCGGACGAGTTGGGCCTGTCCTTCGCGCTCTGGAGCCGGGCGGCGGTGCGGGAGCTGGTCCTGCGGCGCTTCGGGGTCCGCCTGGCGGTCCGGACCATGGGCACCTACCTGGCGCGCTGGGGCTCCACCGCCCAGAAGCCGCTGCGGCGCGCCTACGAGCAGGACCCGGCGGCGGTGCGGCGCTGGCTGCGGCGGGACTACCCGGCGATCC
>CADCTL010000090.1 GCA_902805625.1 uncultured Acetobacteraceae bacterium | reverse complement strand
CGGCGCGGCAGGGCTGGGTGTTGCTGGGCAACGCCGAGCGCGGGCACGGCAAGCCGGAGGCGGCGGCGGAGGCCTACGCGCGCGCCCTCGCCGTGCGCTTCGACGCCGAACTCGCGGGGCAGCGGGCGCAGGTGTTGATTGAGGCGAACCGGACGGAGGAGGCGTCCCGCTTCCTGGCGGAGGCGCTGCCGCGGGCGCCGAACCACGTCGGGCTGCGCTTCCTGACCGGCCTCGTCGAGGCGCGGGCGGGGCGGCCGGAAAGGGCGCGGACGCTCTGGGGCGCGCTGGTGGCGGACGCGCCGGCCGACGCGCCCTGGCGGGCGATGGTGGAGCGGCGGATGCAAGACTTGCCGTGATCCCCGCGGCCTTCAGCCTTGAGGCGGGCGCCGCCTGTGGACGAAGTCCCCCTTCGCCACATACGCAGCCTCCTCCGGGGTGGAGGGCCGCCCGAGGATCGAGTTGCGGTGCGGGAAGCGGCCGAACCGGGAAATCACGTCGAGGTGGCCGCGGGCTTGGCCGACGGAGAACCGGTAGAACGGCTGCAAGGGTTCGGGGGCCTCGCGGGCGACGGTTTCCGACAGCGCCACGACGCGCTCCAGCCGCTCCCGGTGTCCCGGCCCTTCCGCGTGGACGAGGGGCATGACGAAGAACATCTTCTCCCACGGCTTGGCGAGGGCGGCGTGGTGGCCGTTCCCCATCCCCTCCTCGGCGACCCGCAGGGCGTCGAGGTCCGAGGCGTAGGCCTCCGGCGTGCCCGCGGACAAGCCGCGCGGGAACTGGTCGAGGACGAGGATCAACGACAGGCGCCCGAGCGGCGTGGCGCGCCAGCCGTCCAGCCGGCCGGCCCTGGCCGCTTCGAGCACGGGAGCGAAGGGCCGCATCGCCGCGTTGGAGCCGCCGTCGAACCACCAATCGACCATCCGGCGGTGGGTCTCCGCGTCGGCGTCCAAGCCGGGCGGGAACCAGAAGTCGTAGACGGCGCGCCAGTCCTCCGTCTCACCCGCACGCGTTCCCGCCAGCACCGTGGCGGCGTTCCAGTTGTCGATCATCGCCAACAGACCCGATGCGTTGTCGGTGCGGCACAGGCCATGGCCGGCCGCCCCGTGTCTGTGACGCGCCTCACAGGCCGGTCCGGGCGTGTCCACCGCCCGCCGTGGGCGGACGATTGCCGTTCAGCGCTCCCGGTTGGGCTTCGTCCCGCGTCCGCCGCGCTCGCCGCGCACCTTGCGCCGCGCCCAGCCGAGACTGCGGTCGGCGGCGGCGCCGGTCGCCGAGCCGGCGCGCTCCGCCGCTCGCCCGGTCGCCTGGGCGCCGCGGTTCAGGGCGGCGCCGATCCGCTCCCCCAAGTTCTGGGCTTCGGCCGGTTTCGCGCCCGGCGTGGCCAGGGCGAGGGCCAAACCGAGCGGGACGGCCGCCAACCGAACTCCCCTGCCGCGCATGGACCGCTCCTTTCGATCGCTCCGCGTCTCCATCCGGTAGCGCACGGGCCTTCCTTGCGGCAAGCTGCGCCGCGGCATGGACGGATCGCACGCCGGAACCGAGTGGGGCGCGTTGCTGGCGCGGCGCGACGCGTCCGGGCGCCCGCTGTCCGGTCCCCTCGCCCCGCTGTTCGCGCCCTTGCTCGCGCCGCCGGGCGCGGCGGACGGCTGCCTCGTCGTGGGCCGGCTGGCGCAGACCCTGGACGGGCGCATCGCCACCCTGTCCGGCTCTTCGCAGTGGATCGGCGGTCGGGGCGACATCCTGCACACGCACCGGCTCAGGGCGCTCTGCCACGCCGTGGTCGTGGGCGCGGGCACCGTGCGGCACGACGACCCGTTGCTGACCACGCGCGAGTGCGCGGGGCCGAGCCCGGTGCGGGTGGTGCTGGACGCGGAGCGGCGGCTCGGCCCGGAGCGGCGCGTCTTCGAGGGAGGCGGGCCGCCGACCTTGCTCGCCTGCGCGGAGGATACCTCTGGCCCGGATCGGCTGGGGGCGGCGGAGGTGGTGCGGCTGCCGCGCGACCCGACCGTCGGCGGGCTCCATCTGCCGGCGCTGCTGCGCGCCTTGGCGTCGCGCGGGCTGACGCGGGTGTTCGTTGAGGGCGGCGGCGTCACGGTGAGCCGCTTCCTCGCCGCGGGCTGCCTCGACCGGCTGCACGTGACGGTGGCGCCGGTGCTGCTCGGCTCCGGCATCCCGGCCTTCACCTTGCCGGAGGCGGCGCGCATCGCGGACGGGATGCGGTTCGCGTGGACGCCGCACGCGCTCGGCGCCGACATGCTGTTCGACATCGCGTTGGACCGCGCCCGCCCGGCGGTGTGCGCGTGAGGGCGCGGGCGCTGTGGGCCGTGGCGCCGGGGCGCGCGGAAATCAGGGACGAAGCGTTGCCCGCCCCCGGCCCGGACCAAGCGTCGGTGCGCGCCGTCGTTTCGGGCATCTCGCGCGGGACGGAGCGGTTGGTGCTGGAAGGGCGCGTGCCGCGGAGCCAGCGGGAGGCGATGCGCGCGCCGCTGATGGCGGGCGAGTTCCCCTTCCCCGTCAAGTACGGCTACGCGGCGGTGGGCGTGGTGGAGGCCGGGCCGGCCGGGCTGCTGGGCCGGCGCGTCTTCTGCCTGCACCCCCACCAGGACCGCTTCGTGGCGCCGGCCTCCATGTGCATCCCCGTGCCGGACGCGGTGCCGGACCGGCGCGCCGTGCTGGCCGCGAACGCGGAAACGGCGGTGAACATCCTGTGGGACGCCCGGCCGTTGGTGGGCGAGCGGGCGCTGGTGGTCGGCGCGGGCGTGGTGGGGCTGCTGGCGGCGGCCTTGCTGGGGTGCGTGCCGGGTCTCGACCTCGCGGTGTGCGACCGCGACCCGTCGCGCGCCGGCGCGGCGGAGGCGCTGGGGCTGCGGTTCTGTCCGCCGGAGGGGGCGCCGGACGGGCGCGACCTCGTAGTCCACGCGTCCGGAAATCCGGACGGGTTGCGGCTGGCGCTCAGCCTCGCGGGCTTCGAGGGCCGGATCGTGGAGGCGAGCTGGTTCGGCGACCGCGAAGCGTCGCTGCCGCTCGGCGAGGCGTTCCACGCGCGGCGCTTGTCCTTGGTTTCGTCCCAGGTCGGCGCGGTGGCGCCCGCCATGCGCGGCCGGCGTTCCCATGCGGAGCGGCTGGCATTGGCGCTGCGCTTGTTGGAGGATGCGCGCTTCGACGCGCTGCTCGGCCCCGCCACGCCGTTCGCCGAACTGCCGGCGAAACTCCCGGGGTTGCTGGCGGCGGAAGCCGGCGGCGGGTGCCCGGTCGTCCTCTATTAAGGCCACGCGATGTTCAGCTTGACCGTCAGCGACCACGTGATGGTCGCGCACTCTTTCAAAGGCGCGGAATTCGGCCCGGCGCAGCGCGTCCACGGCGCGACCTTCGTGGTGGAGGCGGAGTTCCGCGCGCCGCGGCTGGACCGCCTCAACATCATAGTGGACATCGGTTTGGCGCGGGGGGAGCTGCGCCGGGCGCTCGACACGCTGGACTACCGGAACCTGGACGAGGAAGCGGGGTTCGCGGGGCAGAACACCACCACGGAGTTCCTCGCCGCCCACATCCACGGCCAGCTCCGCGCGGCGCTGCGCGAAGGGCGCTTCGGCGCCGGCGGCGCGGCGGTGCGCGACCTCAAGGTGACGCTGCGCGAGAGCCCGAACGCCTGGGCCGCCTTCGAGGGGCCGGTGGCGGACGCGCCGGAGCCGGAACCGCCGTCGTCCTTCGCAGGGATGGGCGCGTGAGGGTCGCGCTGCTCGTCCCCGGCCCCTTCGACGCGGTTTCGGGCGGCTACGAGTACGACCGGCGGATGGTGGAAGGGCTGCGCGCCCTCGGCCACCAAGCCGAGGTGGTGGAACTTTCCGGCCGCCACCCGCTGCCGGACGACGCCGCGCTCGCCGCCGCCCGCGAGGCGTTCGACGCGCTGCCGCCGGACGCGGTGCCGGTGGTGGACGGCCTCGGCCTGCCGGCTTTCGCGCCGCTGGGCGACGCGCTGGCGCGGCGCGGGGCGGTGGCGCTGATCCACCACCCGACGGCGCTGGAAACCGGCTTCCCCGAAGCGGACCGCGAGGCGCTGCGGGAAACGGAGCGCGCGCTGTTCGGCCGCGTGGCGCGGCTGGTCGCCACCTCGCCGCTGACGGCGCGGCGGTTGGCGGAGGAGTTCGGCGCCGACCCCGCGCGGATCGGCGTGGTGGAGCCGGGCACCGACCCGGCGCCGCGGGCCGCCGGCTCGGGCGGACCGGGCGTGGCCTTGCTCTCGGTCGGCGCGCTGGTGCCGCGCAAGGGGCACGACGTGCTGCTGCGCGCGCTCGGAGGGCTGGTCGATCTCGAATGGCGCCTCACGATCGCCGGGCCGGAGGATCGAGACCCGGTGCACGCGCACGGGCTGCGCGCCTTGGCGGAGGAGTTGGGCGTCGCGCGGCGCGTGGCGTTCGCGGGCGCCGTGGACGCGGCGGCGCTGGACGCGCTCTACGCCGGTGCCGACGCGTTCGCGCTCGCCACCCATTGGGAAGGCTACGGCATGGCGGTGGCGGAGGCGTTGGCGCGCGGCCTGCCGGTGGCCGTCACCGCCGGGGGCGCGGTCGCCGAACTCGTGCCGGCTGGGGCGGCGGTGGTTTCGCCGCCGGGCGACGCCGTGTCGCTCGGCAAGGGGCTGCGGCGGCTGATCTTCGACGAGGCCCTGCGGCGGCAGATGACCGAGGCGGCGTGGCGGGCCGGGCAGCGCCTGCCGCGCTGGGAGGACCGCGCGGCGGCCTTCGTGTCCGAGATCGAGGCGGCCCAAGGGGAGGACCGGTGACGGAGGCTTTCGACCTCGACTGGCTGGACCTGCGCGAGCCCTTCGACGCGCTGGCGCGGAACGAGGCGTTGGCGGCGCGCTTCCTCGCGCGCTTGCCGGCGCGGCCCCGGCTGCTCGACCTCGGCGCCGGCACGGGCAGCCTGTTCCGGTGGCTGGCGCCGCGCATCGGCCGCGCCCAGGCCTGGACGCTGGTGGACGCCGACCGCGAGATGGCGGAAGCGGCCTTCGACACGGTCGCCGACCGGGCGGAGGCGGTCGGGCTGCGCGTCACCTTCCCCAGCCGCCGCTGCCTGCTGGTCCACGCGCCGGGCGGCGCTTGGCGGGTGGAGGCGCTGGTGGCGGATCTGGCGGAGGCGCCGGACAACCTGCCTCTGCACGAGGCCGACGCGGTGGTGAACAGCGCGCTTTGCGACCTGGTTTCGCGCCCTTGGATCGAGCGGATGGCGGCGGCGCTGCGCGTGCCCTTCTACGCCGCGCTGTGCGTGGACGGGCGGGACCGCTTCTCCCCGCCGCACCCCGCCGACGCCGCGGTGGCGCAGGGCTTCCGGCGCGACCAGCGGCGCGACAAGGGCTTCGGGGGTTCGGCGCTGGGCGCGGCGGCGGCGGACGCTATCGCGCAGGCCTTCCGGGCGCGGGGCTTCTCGGTGGAGAGCGCGGCCAGCGATTGGGTCGCGCGCGGCCGCGGCGCGCCGCACGGCTTGCCGTTCGACGCCGCGCCATTCCTTTCACGCTTGGTCGCCGGGCGCGCGTCGGCGGCGCTGGCCGGCCCATTCCGCGATGCCCGCCGCGTCGCCGCCTGGAGCGAAGTGCGGGGTGGGCAGATCGGCCGGGGCGTTCTGCAAACGCGCATCGGGCACCGCGACGTGCTGGCCCTGCCGGCGGAAGGCTGATCAGTCCTCCAACAGGTCGTGCAGGCTGGCCGAGATGTCTTCCAACTCCTCCAGGATCGCGCGCAGGGCGGCGACGCCGGTCTCAGGCGGCTCGGCCGCGGCGGCGGGGGGCGCGCCGGCGGCGATCGCTTCGTCGAGTCCGCCCTCGCGCAGGAGCCGCTGCACACCCTTGATGGTGTAGCCCTGGGTGTAGAGCAGGTCGCTCACCCGGCGCAGCAGGGAGATGTCCTCCGGCCGGTAGTAGCGCCGGCCGCCGCCCCGCTTCAGCGGCTTGAGTTGCGGGAACTTGGTTTCCCAGAAGCGCAGCACGTGCTGGGGGATGTGCAGGTCGTCCGCCACCTCGCTGATGGTGCGGAAGGCGCTCGGCGCCTTGCGGGCGCGGGGCGGCGGCAGCGCGGGCGCGGCGGTGTCGCTCACGCGTCGGCCTCGCCGTCGCCGCCCGGCGCGGGCTGCCCGTTGATGCGCGCCTTGAGCACCTGGGACGAGCGGAAGGACAGCACGCGCCGCGGCAGGATAGGCACTTCGACTCCGGTTTTCGGGTTGCGGCCGACGCGCTGGCCCTTTTGCCGCACGAGGAAGGTGCCGAAGGCCGAGATCTTCACCGACTCGCCGGCCGCGAGCGCCCCCGAGATGCGGGACAGCACCGTTTCCAGCAGCGCGGCGGATTCGTTGCGCGACAGCCCGACCTGGGCGTAGATCGCCTCGGCCAAGTGCGCGCGCGTCAGCGTCTCCATGCGGCAGGGCGTTCCCGCAACCTATTCAATCGCAAAGAAAGCCGGGTTAGGTCGTGGGCGTCAACCGGTATGAGATGCAACCGTGCGTTGGGCGCCTCAGTGGTGCAAGAATGACGCTGCGCTCGAAAGGGGACGTCGGCGGCGGCGCCTCAGAACCGCGCCAGCGCCGCGCCCCAGGCGAGGCCGCCGCCAATGGCCTCCATCACCACGAGGTCGCCGCGTTCGATGCGGCCGTCGGAGGCGGCTTCCGCCAAGGCCAGCGGGATGGACGCGGCGGAGGTGTTGGCGTGGCGGTCCACCGTGACCACCACCCGCTCCGGCGGCAGGCCGAGCTTGCGGCCCATGGCGTCGATGATGCGGAGGTTGGCTTGGTGCGGCACCAGCCAGCGCACGTCCGAATGCCCGAGGCCGTTCGCGTCCAGCGCCTCGTCCACCACGGCGGCGAGCTTGGACACGGCGTGGCGGAACACTTGGTTGCCGGCCATGCGGAGCTTGCCGGTGCCGCCGGTGGAGCCGGGGCCGCCGTCCACCAGCAGGATGTCGCCGAAGCGCCCGTCGCTGTGCAGATGGGTGGAGAGGATGCCCCGGTCCGCGGCGGTGCCGGTCCCCTCGCCCGCGACCAGCAGCACGGCGCCGGCGCCGTCGCCGAACAGCACGGAGGTGCTGCGGTCCGTCCAGTCCACGATGCGCGAATAGACTTCGGTGCCGACCACCATCACGGAGCGCGCCTGGCCGGTGCGGATGAAGCCGTCGGCGATGCCGAGCGCGTACACGAAGCCGGCGCAGGCGGCGGCCACGTCGAAGGCGATGCCGCGCGTCATGCCGATCGCCGCCTGGATGCGCGCGGCGGTCGCCGGGAAGGAGGAGTCGGGGGTGGCGGTGGCGACGATCACGGCGTCCACCGCGTCGGGGCCGAGGCCGGCGCGTTCCAGCGCCCGCCGCGCCGCCGCCGCGCCCATGGAGGACGCGGTTTCGCCAGGCGCCGCGATGTGGCGCTGCCGGATGCCGGTACGCTCCGTGATCCAGGCGTCGGAGGTTTCGAGGCCGAACTCCTTGCCGAGGTCGTCGTTGCGGACGATCCGCTCGGGCAGGTAGCCGCCGCAGCCGGCGATCACGGCGCGCATCGTCGTCATGCGGGCGTTTCCCCTTCGACCGGGGCGAGAACCGCGGCCTCGGGCGCCTGCGCCGTCGAGAGCCGCGCCAGCCCGTCGCGGATGCGGTCGTTGAAGCGGTGCGTCACCATGTCCATCGCCACGTCCACGGCGTGGGCGAAGCCCAGCGCGTCCGTGCCGCCGTGGCTCTTCACCACCACGCCGTTGAGGCCGAGCAGGATGGCGCCGTTGTAGCGGCGCGGGTCCATCCACTCGCGCAGCCGGTCGAGCGCCGGGCGCGCGAGCAGGTAGCCGAGGCGGGCCGGGACGGAGGAGGTGAAGACCTGCCGCAGCAGGTCGCGCATCAGCTTGAGGGCGCCTTCCCCGGTTTTCAGCGCGACGTTGCCGGTGAAGCCGTCCGTCACCACCACGTCCACCGTGCCGGCGGTGATGTCGTGGCCCTCTATGAAGCCGTGGAATTGGGCGCCGACATGGCTCTCACGCAGGATCTCGGCGGCGAGGCGCAGGCGCTCGTCGCCTTTCAGCTCCTCCGAGCCGACGTTGAGCAGGCCGAAGGAGGGCGCCGGGAGGCCGAGCACGGCGCGGGCGAAGGTCTCGCCCATGATGGCGAACTCCACCAAGTTGCGCGCGTCGCACTGCACGTTGGCGCCGAGGTCGAGCATGACCACGTCGCCGCGCGCGGAAGGGCCGATGGCGGCGAGCGCCGGCCGATCGATCTCGGGCAGCGCCTTCACCACGATTTTGGCGAGCGCCATCAGCGCGCCGGTGTTGCCGGCCGAGACCACGCCTGCGGCTTCCCGCGAGGCCACGGCGTCGATCGCCAGCCGCATGGAGCTGTTCCGCCCTTGCCGGAGCGCCGTGGTGGGCTTCATCTCGGAGGGGATCACGTCCGGCGCGTGGCGGAGGCTGCACAGCCGCGCGGCGCGCTTGCGCAGCGCCAGCATCCCGCTGAGGCGCGCCTCGTCGCCGACGAGCAAGAAGCGCGCTTCGGGGTGGCGTTCGGCGGCGAGTTCCAGCCCGTCCAGCACGATCTCGGGCGCGTTGTCGCCCCCCATGGCGTCGATGGCCAGGGAGAAGCCCTGCGTCACGTCGGCCGCGTTCCCGGCGCTTGCAACAAGCGAGCGGTCAGGTGCGGACCGCGGCCTTCAGCGCGTCGCCGGCCGGGACCACCTCGCGCCCGTCGTAGTGGCCGCAGGCGGAGCAGACGTGGTGCGGGCGCTTCAGCTCGCCGCAGTTGGAGCACTCGGCGTGGGCCTCGCGCGACAGGGCGTGGTGGCTCCGGCGCATGCCGCGGCGGGAGGGCGAGGTCTTCTTCTTCGGGACGGCCATGGTGCCGAGCCTTTCTCAACGAGCGACGGCTGGTGCGATGAAGGGCGGGGCTTTACCACCGCCGGTGCTGCACGACAAGCGCCGCGCGCCGCGCTCAGCCTCAGTGCTTCGCACCGCGGAGCTTCGCCAGCGCGGCCAGGGGGTGCTCCGCCGCGTCGCTGGCTTCCGCGGGCAAGGCCGCGTCCGGCGCCCGCGGGTAGGGATCGAGGGCGAGGGCGAGTTGTTCCGCCACCGCTTCGCCCAAGTCGGCGACGCCGCTCCGGGTGGCGACCTCGTCCGGTTCGTCGGGTTCGTCCTGCGGCTCCCGCCCGGGGGGCAGCAGCCTCAACGCCACCGCTTCTTCCACGCGCTGCGCCACCGGCTCCAAGGTCACGACGCAGAGCTGGACCACCGCGGCGGCGAGGCGCCCTTCGACGCGCACGGCACCGTCCGCTTCCGGCCGCAGGAGCAGTTCCGCCCGGAGGCGCTCCACCGCGGGGATGCCGAAGCGGCGCGCGAGCGCCGCCCGCTCCGCTTCATCGGCTTCCAGGACCTCCCGCCGGCCTTCCGGCCCGACCAGCCCGAGCGGGAGGAGGCGGGAGAACTCGGGGGCCGCGGCGTCAGGCGGCATTGGAAGAAACGGCCTCGCCGGGCGTGGGCGGGAAGGAAACCTCGCCCCGCAGCAGGGCCGCGAGGGGCTGCGCGGCCAGCGCCGCGGCCATGCGCTCCGCGTGGTCGGCGAGCGCCGGCACGCCCGCCGGCGGCGGCGTGTCCAGGTCGGCGCGCAGGACGTTGCGGGCCAGCGCGGTTTCCAGCGCCGCCCGGTCCCCGGCGTCGAGCGCCGCTTCGTAGGCGCGGGCGCGGCCGTGGAAGGCCTCCCACATCCGCTTGACGCGCTTGCCCACGGACATGTCGCCCACGCCCATCTCCCGCAGGCTCATGTCCATGTCGGCGAACATGGCGTCGAACACCGCTTGGGCGGCCTCGGCGCCGCGCGGGTCCGGGTCTCGGTGCAACCGGCGGATCAGCACGCCCGCGTGCAACCCGACCAAGTCGAAGCGCCCGTCCAGGGTGTCCGGCACGCCGACGGCTTCCCCGAAGAACCAAGGGTCGCGCGCCGCCGCCACGGCCGAGGTGTAAAGCGCGAAGCCGGGCCGCTCCAGCGGCTTGCGGCGGAACAGGGCGAGCAGGCCCATCGGTCCTCCAGGCAGCCCGCGGCGCCGCGATCGGCCGCGGCCTGACGGGACGGAACTAAGACCCTGAGATGGTTCGCCGCCGCCGCCGGGTCAACGCGTCGCCCTGCGGGAACCCCGTTCCGGCATGTGCTGAAGTAGAAGCGGTGCGCATCGTCGGAGTGGCGCAACCGAACGCCGCGAGGCCTTCCTGCCGTCGCTTTGCCGAATCAGACCACCGCTCGCCGCGCCCTCCGCGGTCGGCGTGGCGGCCGCCACGCCGGCGTCGTCACCGACCGGGACGAGCCGGACCTTGCCCCCGGCCCGGCGGGGCGATCGGGGCGGGCCTATGGCCCGCCCCGGAGTTCCTCATCACCAAACGTCGTTCGGCGTGTAGGACATGTCGTACACGGTGATGGACGTGTTGTTGTTCATGTTCATCACCCCGAACACGGCGTTGGAGCCGCCGTGCGCGGCGTCCTTCGTGTCCATCCAGACCGTGCCCGCGTCACGGCCGTCCACCGTGAACGACACGTGGTCGGCCTGCCAGTTGATCCCGTAGGTGTGGCCTTGGCTCTCGTCCACGCCCCAGTACATGCGGGCGTCGTACCAATCGTGGCCGCCGTCGTTGCGGTGCGCCGTGCCGTAGGCGGTCCCGTCGCGCAACACTTCTACGAAGTCCATTTCCGTCCCGGGCCATTGGTCGTTCGACGGCCAAAGCAGCGCCGCCGGGCCGACCTGGTCGCCCTCCACCTTCGCGGTGACGTAGTACTGGCCGTAGCCATGCCCGAAGTCGCTGCCCCAAGGCCGTTCCATCACGCCTGAATAACCGCCCAGCGTGATCTGTCCTTTGACGCTGGTATCGACGTGGCCGCTCCAGTGATGGGTGAGCGCGCCCGTGCCGTTATTGAAGTCCTCGTAGAAGGAATCAGCCAATGGTCATCACTCTCGTTGTGGGTGAAGCGGACGGGACGCGGTGGCCTTCCGCGCCCGTGCCGCCGTTGGTTCACGGCGCCGTGCGGGCGGCTGCTAAGTGGACCCTCAACGCATGTCAAATGACTATATGAATGTTAATGTAGCGGTAAGGAAACTGTTCTGGTTCGTAACCCCGCTCGTTCCGTTCTGCCGCAACGGATGCGCGCGCATCGTAAAAGCGCGAAAAAAATCCTACTTTCCTTCGCTTGTGGACGGTCAGACTTCCATTTTGGAGCGGGATGACAAGTCTGGATTCGATACGCGGGACAATGGCCTAGGCGCCATCGTTGTCGTCTTTCGCTCTCAACACAGATTGGCACTCAACCTTTGCGTGCTGCCGTGTCAACGGGAACAGTAGGATGCGCCTGCTGATCGGTCGCCGGATCTCTCGGTGTCGCAGGCGGGTTCCGATGGGCAGGCGACCACCGCTCCGCTTCCTTGCCGGTCGTTCTGACGATGGTAGGCTGGCGCCCCCGCCAGAGAGCCTCCGACCATGAACAGCCTTGAACGAACCGTCGCCCAGAAAGCGGGGGGCTGCCCTGAACGCCGGAGGCCGATGCCCGCCGCGCCGCGCGGCGCGGGCTCGCCCCTCCGGGCGCTCGCCCTGGTCGCGGCGCTGTTGCCAGCCTCCGGGTGCAGCTACTTCGAGGCGCCGGTGGTGCAACGGGGCAACCGCGTCACCACCGACCAGCTCCGCGAGATCACGCCGGGCGTCCAAACCAAGGCCGACGTGCGCGCCGCCTTCGGCTCGCCGACCCAGACCGGGATGTTCGGCGACGACGAGTGGTACTACATCAGCAGCAACACCCGGCAGCGGCCGGGCCGCCAGTCGGCGGTGAGCGACCGGCAAACCGTGGTGGTGGAGTTCAACCGGGCCGGAGTCGTGCAGCGGATCCGCACCCTCGGCGAAGAGGAAGTGCGGAACGTGGAGATGGTGGCGCGGGAAACGCCGGTGCCGGGCAACGAGCGCACCCTCCTGCAAGCCCTGTTCGGCAACGTCGGCCGCTTCGGCGCCGGTTCGGTCGCGCAGCAACAGCCCGGCAGTCCGGGCGTCGGGGGCCTCGGCCAAAGCGGAGGCCTCGGCCAGGTGCGGTGAGGGCGCGGGGGCGGGCCGGACGCGCTGCCCTCCCGTGTTGGCGCGGGCACTCCCTTCGCGGCGGCACGCGCTGTAGCCTGCCGCCAACGAACGGCCGCGCCCGGCGAACGGGGGGTTTGAGCAGGGAGGAACGCCATGCACCGCCGCGCCGCGCTCGCCGCGGGCCTCGCCGCCGTTTGCGCCCTGCCCACCGCCCGCCGCGGCCGAGCGCAGGTGGGCGGCGGATGGTCGCCCGACCGGCCGGTCCGGTTCATCGTGCCTTTCCCGCCCGGCGGCGCCACGGACGTCTGGTCGCGGATGGTGGGCGAGGCCATGGCGGTCGAGCTGGGCCAGCCCGTCGTCATCGAGAACCGCAGCGGCGCCGGCGGCATGGTCGGCGCCGAAGCGGCGGCGAAGGCCGCGCCCGACGGCCACACGCTGCTGTTCACCATCTCGCCGTTCATCCAGAGCCCGGTGGTGTTCCGGCGCTGGCCCTACCAACCGCTGGAGGACTTCAACCCGGTCGGCAAGCTCGGCACCACGCCGCTGCCTTTCTGCATCCGGCCGGAAATCCCGGCGCGAACCCTGGCCGAGTTCGTGTCCTTCGCGCGGGGCAAGGATCTGTCCTTCGGCTCCTACGCCGCCGGCTCGACGGGGCACGCCTACGCGCAGCTCCTCTCGGACATCGAGAAGCTCGGCATGACGCACGTCGCCTACCGCGGCGAGGCGCCGATGCTGACCGACATCCTGGGCGGGCGGATCGCCTGCGGCTTCCACAGCATGACGGCGGCGGGCGAGTACATCCGGGGCGGGCGGCTGCGCCCGCTGGCCTGCACCGGGCGCAACGGCATCCCCTCCTTGCCGCAGGTGCCGACCTTCGTGTCGCTGGGCTACCCGGCGACCTTCGCCACCGCGGGCTTCATCGGGCTGTTCGCGCCGGCGCGGGTGCCGGCGGCGGCGCAGGCGCGCTTGGCTGAGGTGTTCGCCGGCGTGGTGGCCAACGGCGCCTTCCAGCGGCGCTTGCTGGAGATCGACACCATCCCGGGCTGGTTGGGGCCGGACGCGTTCCGGGCCGAGATCGCCTTCCAACTCAAGGAGTGGAGCGACCTCGCGGCGGCGATGAACCTGACGGTGGACGGATAGGACGGGAGGAATTCGCGATGCGACCGAAACGCCGTACCCTGCTCGGCTTGGCGGCGGCCGGGCTGCTGCCTTCGCCCGCGCTGGCGCAGGGGGGCGCTTACCCGGACCGGCCGGTCCGCTTCATCGTCCCCTTCCCGCCCGGCGGCGGCACCGATGTGTGGGCGCGCATCGCCGCCGAGGGCATGCAGGCGGAACTCGGACAACCGGTCATCATCGAGAACCGCGGCGGCGCGGGCGGGCTGGTCGGCACGGAAGCGGCGGCCAAGGTCCCGCCGGACGGCTACACCCTGCTGTTCACCATCACCACGCACATCCAGACGCCGGTGGTGATGCGGCGCTTCCCCTACGATCCGGTGGCGGATTTCGCGCCCATCGGGCGGCTCGGCACCACCGCCATCACCTTCTGCGTCGGCCCCGCGGTGCCGGCCTCGGTGCGGAGCATGGCGGAGTTCACCGCCTGGGCGCGCGACCGCGACCTCAGCCTGGGGTCCTACGCGCCCGGCTCCACCGGCCACGCCTTCGCGCTGATGCTGGCGGAGGAGGCGAAGCTGCGGATGACGCACGTCCCCTACCGGGGCGAGACGCCGATGCTCCAGGACATGCTGTCCGGGCAGATCCACGGCGGCTTCCACAGCATGGCCTCCGCCGGCGAGATGATGAAGGCAGGGCGCGTCCGGCCGCTCGGCAGCAGCGGCGAGCGGCGCGTGCCCTCGCTCCCGCAGGTGCCGACCCTGCTGGAACTCGGCTTCTCGCGCCGCTTCACCTTCAACGGCTTCTCCGGCCTCATGGCGCCCGCGCGCACGCCGCAGCCGGTGCTGGACCGCTTGGTGGAGGCGTTCCGCGCCGTGGCGGCGAAGCCGGAGACGCACCAGCGCTTGCTGGCGATCGACACCTTCCCGAGCTACCAGGACCCGCCGACCTTCCGCGCGCAGATCGAACGCAACCTGCGGGAATGGACGGAGATCGCGGAAAGGCTGAACCTTTCGATCGAGGGCTGAAGCGGTCGCGGGTCAGGCGGCGCGCGCCGTCAGGAGCGCCGCCAGCTCATCGGCCTGCCGCGCCACCGCCGCCGCACAGCGGAGCGCGAGCAGCCGGGACGCCCGATGGAGCCCGTTGCGGAAGGCTTCGCTCCGCCGGTGTTCGCGCATCAGCTCGACCAGGGCGGCGGTGTCGGCGGCGCCGTGGCCCGGGTGCTCCGCCGGCAGCCCGGCGAAGGCGTCGCGCGTGCCGAGCACCGGCAACCCGGCGGCCAGCGCCTCCACCGTCTTGATCTTGAGGCCGGTGCCGCCGGTCATAGGGTTCAGCACGCACCCGACGGCGCGGTAGAACTCCTCCGCGTCCCGCACCGGGCCGAGCAGCGCCGGGCGGGAGCGGAGGCGGAGGTCGCGGCGCGTGATCTGCCCGGCCAACAGCCAGGACAGTTCGGGCGCCTCCGCCAGCGCCGAGTCCAGCGCCCGCACGGAGGCGATGTTCCAAGGGTTGGCGCTGCCGAGGTAGCCGAAGGCGGCGCGGGGCGGCGGCGCGTCCCCGTCTTCGGCCGTCAGGAAACGCAGCGGCGGCATGTGGCCGAGGGTGAGCACCGGCGCGGCGCTCCGTCCACGCAGAACCGCCGCTTCCGCGTCCTGGATCGCCAGCACGAGGTCGGCGCGGGCCAGGCCGCGCGCTTCCTCCTCGCGGGTGGTGAAGAACCAGGACGGATCGAGGCCCTGCTCCCGCGCCGCGAGGTGGCGGTCCCCGAACAGGTCGTGCGTGTCGATGACGCGCAGCGCGCCGTCCCCGACGCCCTCCAGCGCGCGCGACATCCACACGTAGTGGACCAGCACGGCGTCGTGGCGCCCGCGGCGGTGCAGGCGCGCGACCCGGTCGGCAAGGAAGGCCGGGCACCAGTCGTCGAGCGCCCAGGCGCCCGGCATGCCCGCCCGCGCCACCGGTTGCGGCGGGACGAGGTGGAAGCCGCCGCGCCAGAAGGCCGACATGGCCGCCTCCTGCGCCGGCGTGCAGCCCTCCGTGGCGTAGTAGAGGAACTCGCACGCCACCCCGCGCGCCATCAGCTCCCGCCCCATGGCTCCGATGCGCGCGGCGTTGCCCTGGTCCGCCGGGTGCGAGGCGATGGGCGAAACGATCAGGATGCGCGGCGGCCGCTTCACGGCAGCAGCTCCAGCCGGGTCAGGACGAGGCGGGCGGACGCCGGGGCGGCGAGGCCGAGGACCGCGGCGCCCGTGCCGGGCGGCCACGGCCCGGCTTCGAGGCAGGATTCGCCCGTCGGGTGCTCGGCGAGGGTCGCGGGGAGGCGCCGTCCGTCGCCGAACAGGGCAGCGCCCGACGCGTCGCCGCGCACGAAAACGCGCAGCCGCGCCGGCGCCGTCCCGAGCAGCAGGCGCACTTGCCGCACGTCGGACAGGTCGAGGCCGTCCGGCCCGGCGCGGGTCGGCAGGTCGTGCACGAGCGCCTCGGCCAGGATGGACAGGGGCGGCCGGAAGGCCTGCGCGTCGTCCGGCAACAGGGCGACGCTCGCCATGTCCGCGGCGACGGCGAGCGACCGCGCCGACCAGCGCCCGCCCGCCGCGCCGGCGAGGGCTTCAGCCGCTCCGCGCAACGCGGCGTGGATCGCGTCCAACCGCGGCGGCGGCACTAGCAGATCGTGCCGCTCCACTGTGTCGCCGGCGCCGAGCAGCAGCAAAAGCCGCGCCTTCGGCGCCCCGGCGACGGCCTCGGCATCCGGCGGCGCCAGGAGCAGCGTGTCCGCGGAAAGGCCTCGCGGCGGGGCGGCGGCGAAGCGGATCAGCCGTTCCGGCGCGTCGTCCCAGGCCACGGACGCGCCGGCGAGCAGGGCGGCGTCGGCGGCGCGGTCGAAGCCGACCAGGGGCCGGCCGTCCGCGTGGCGGAAGCGGCGCAGCAGCGCGGCCTCGGCCGGCGGCAGCGCTTCCGCGTCCGCAACGCCGCAGGAGGTTCCGGGCAGCCACGGGAACAACGCCGGCTCCGGCAAGCCGAGGTCGAGGGCGCGCAGGCCGGGCAGCGCGGCGCGGAGCAGCGCCGCGAGCAGGGGCGCCGCGGTCACGCGTCTGGGCCGGTTTCGAGGTCGAGAAGGAGCGCGGGGCGCGGCCCGTCCAGCACGCGCACCGCGCGGAGCGTCGCCCAGGGCGGCAACAGGGCGTCGAGCAGCGCCGGGCGCTCCAGGCTGAGGTCGGCCAGGGCTCCGAGGTCCGGCGTCGTCAGCAACAGGCGGCAAGGGCCCTCCGCACCGCGCAGCGCCCGCGTCACGGCGGCGGGGGTGAGGTCGGGTCCGAGGGCGAGCACGACGGGCGCCGCCGGCGCGGCGCGGCGCGGAGCGGCCACGGGCCGGTCGCGCGAGGCTTCGGTCAGCGCGCGGTATCGGAGGGCGACGGCGGGTAGCGCCATCTCCGCCTCCGCGAAGCGCCGCCCCCGTTCGCCGATCTCGGCCGCCCGGTTCGGGTTCGCGGCGAGCGCCGCCAGCGCCTCCGCCAACGCCGGCACCGCCCCGGCGAGCGGGACGTGCAGCACGGCGTCGCGCGGCAGTTCGGCGTAGGCGCCGGTGTCGGACACGACGCAGCAGACCCCGGCCGCGAAGCCGCGCGCGAGGGAGCCGGAGCTTTCGCCCGCGGACGGGAAGCGCAGGTTCACCAGCGCGTCGGCGGCGGCGACGTGGTCGGTGAGAGCCGCTTCTGAGAGGTAGCCCACGATCCGCGCGCGGTCCCGCACCGCCGGGCGCTCGGCGATGGCGGCGGCGAGCGGGAACTCCTCCGGCCGCTCCGCCCCGGCGTGGACCCAGAGCGCGGCCGCACCCCTTTCCGCCGCGAGGTCCAGCGCCGCGATCAGCCAATCGAAGCGCTTCGCGGCGGTGGCGAAGCCGGCCGTGCAGACGAGGAAGGTGTCCGGCGGGATGCCGAGGCGCGTCCTCGCCTCCTCGCGCGAGGGCACGGCCAGCGGGGGCAGCAGGTGCGGGATGACCTCAACATGGGCAGTGGCCGCTTCGCCGTGCAGGACGCGCAGCCGGTTCCGCGCGAAGCGGGAATGCACTGCCACCGCGCGCGAGCGCGCCAGGACCTCGCCCGCCATGTCGAAGAGGAGGTGGTCGGCGCGGCTCCACCTCCCCTCCGCCGCGACCTGGCGCGCGTAGCGAGCGAAGGCGGGCGGCGTGTCGCGCAGACCGGCGAGGAGCGTTTCGCGGGGCGCCCCCGTTGCTTGGCGCAGGTGCAGGAGGCCGGGGTCGTGCAGGGTGGAAACGCCCGGCACGGCGCGCAACGCCTCCAAGACGAAGCCGTGGCCCGGATTGTTGCCGATTTGGTGCAGCGCGCGCCCCTCGGCGGCACACCGGTGCGCCAGCGCGGGGTCCGCCACCGCCACCCCGGGCGGCGCTTGCGCCAGCCAGTCGACGCAGGCCGCTTCGCAATCGTAGTGGTCGGCCAGCGCGCCGAGCAGGATGGCCGCGTAGTCGGCGATGCCGTTCCGCTCCGGCGGCAGTGGGGTGAAGGCGGTGAGGCGCTCGCGGTGGTGCGGCACGCTGGACTCCCTTTCCGGCCCCATGGTAGCCGCGCCGGGCATGGACGGCACGGCGACAGCGGGCACGGGCTTCCCCTTCCTGCCCCTGGCCGCCGGGCGGCGGGGCCTCGCGCTGCGCTGCCTCCGACTCTTCGAGGCGGCGGACGCGCTGCTGCTGTTCTGCGGCGGCGTCGAGGTCGGCCGGCTGGCGTTGCCGGGGCCCGTCGAGGCGGGGCGGTCGGTGGAGGTCCCCGTGCTGCGGCTGCCGCGCGTGGCGCTGCCGGCCGAGTTGCGCTTGTCCGCCGGCGTCGCCGGCCCCGACCTGGCCCCGCCGTGGCGGCTGGACTCGCCGGACGCGGCGCTCGGTCTGCTCGGCCCGCCCGCGCCGGCCGTGGAGGCGCTGCGCCTCGACCACGGCGTGCTGCGCGGGGTGGCGACGGAGCGCGCGAACGGGTTGCTGGAGCCGGTGCTCTACGCCCGCGTCAACGACGCCGCGGCGCGGGCGGTCGCGGTGGAAGCGCCGGCGCCGCTCGCCGAGGGCGGCTGCGTGTTCCGCTTCGCCGTGCCCTTGCAGCCGTCCGATCTGGTGGAAGCGGGCTTGGCGGTGAGCGTCCACATGGTCGGGCTGGAGGCGCCGATCGCGCGCTTCGCCCTGGCGCCGGCGACCGGCGGCGAGGAGGCGGCGCGGGTGGCGGAGCTGGAAGGGAGGCTCCGCCGGTTGGAGGACTCGATGGCGTCCGGGCTGGAGGCGATGGAGCACGCGCTGCGACGCCGCACGGAGGCCCAACAAGAACGCGTGGATGCCTTTATAGAAGCGAGCGCGTCCCTGTTGCTCGACCGCGTGGCGGCGGCCGACGCGCCCGCGGCCCTGCGCGCGCTGGTCGGCGCCGCCGTCCCGGAAGCCCAGGCCGCTCCGCTCCGCCTCGGGAACAGCGTCGAGTTGCCGCCGGATTCGGGCCATCTCGGCTTCGGCTGGCACGGGCCGGAGCGCGACGCCGCGGGCGCCTTCCGGTGGATGGCGGACCGCGCGCTGGTGGTGAGCCCCGAGCCGCACCGGCCGCTGGCGGGCGTGACCCTGGAGGTGGGACACCTCTACGGCGCGGCGGAGCCGACGCTCCGCGCGAGCTTCGACGCCCTGCCCTGCGCGGTGTCGGTAGAGCCCGAGGGGGAGCGCCGCTTCCGCGTCCGCGTCGCGCCGCCCGATGGCGCCGCGCCCTGCCGCACGCTGATGCTGGAAGCCCTGGCGAGCGGTTCCCCGGCGCGGGACGGGGCCAGCGCGGACGCGCGCCTCTTGTCCATGGCGGTGTACCGGCTGGTCTTCGACTACGCGGAATGACCCGGCGCGGGCGCGTTGACCCGGCCCGGCTTTCGCCCTTGTCTGGGGCATAAGGAAGCGGGAGGAGGCGCGGATGTCACCCGAGGGCTCGGTCGTGGAGCAGGCGCAGGCGGCGCCCGCCGCGCAGCAGCCGTCGGAAGCGAGGCCCGCCGCCAAGGCGCCGCGGAACCTGCGCGGCTTTCTGTCGCTCGAGGATTTCGAGCGGGCGGCGCGGCGGCACCTGCCGCGGATGCTGCACGGCTTCATCTCCGGCGCCGTCGAAACCGACGCCTCGCTCCGCGACAACCGCGACGCCTTCGCCGAATGGGGCTTCGTGCCGCGCGTGCTGGTGGACACCTCGGGCCGCAGCACGGTGACGGAGCTGCTGGGCCGGCGCTACGCCGCGCCGTTCGGGATCGCGCCGATGGGCGCTTCCGCGCTCTCCGCCTACCGCGGCGATCTGGTCTTCGCGCGCGCTGCGGGGGCGGCGGGGATCCCCATGATCCTCAGCGGCTCCTCGCTCATCCCGCTGGAGGACGTGCGGGCGGAAGGCCCGACCTCCTGGTACCAGGCCTACCTGCCGGGCGACCCTTCGCGCATCGAGCCGCTGGTGGACCGCGTGGCGGCGGCGGGCTTCGACACCTTCGTGCTCACCGTGGACGTGCCCGTCTCGGCCAACCGGGAGAACAACGTCCGCAACGGCTACAGCCTGCCCCTGCGGCCTAATCCCCTGCTCGCTTGGGAGGGCATCACCCACCCGCGCTGGCTGTTCGGCACCGCGTTCCGCACCCTGCTCAAGCACGGGATGCCGCATTTCGAGAACATGGACGCGTACCGCGGGCCGCCGGTGCTCTCGGGCAACCTGGTGCGTGCCGTGGGACAGCGCGACGGGCTCGCCTGGGAGCACCTGGAGCTGATCCGGAACCGCTGGCAGGGCTTCCTGGTGGTGAAGGGCATCATGTCGCCGGAGGACGCCCGCATCGCGCGGGAATGCGGCGCGGACGGCGTGATCGTCTCCAACCACGGCGGGCGGCAGCTCGACGGCACGGCCTCGCCCTTGCGGGTGCTGCCGGCGGTGGCGGCGGAGGCCGGCGGCATGGCGGTGATGCTCGACGGCGGCATCCGGCGCGGGACGGACGTGCTGAAGGCCTTGGCGCTCGGCGCGCAGTTCGTGTTCGTCGGCCGGCCCTTCATCTGCGCGGCGGCGGTGCGCGGCGAGCCCGGGGTGCGGCACGCCACCACCCTGCTGTGGGAGGAACTCCAGCGGAACATGGCCATGCTCGGCATCACCGATCCGGCGCAGATGAACCCGGACATGCTGCTGCGCCTGCGCGGCGGCGGCTGAGGGGGCCGGGCGCATGGACGTGAAGGGCATCGCGGCGCTGGTCACGGGCGGCGGCTCCGGCCTCGGCGCCGCCACGGCGGAGGCGCTGGCGGCGGCGGGCGCGCGGGTGCTGGCGATGGACCTGCGCGAGGACGCGGCGGCAGAGGTCGCCGCGCGCATCGGCGGCGGGTCGGCGGCGGGCGACGTGGCGGACCCGGAAGCGGTGGAGGCGGCGCTGGA
>CADCTL010000089.1 GCA_902805625.1 uncultured Acetobacteraceae bacterium | reverse complement strand
GGCGAGCGCGCAGGCGCCGCGATGAGCGCGGAAGGCGACACGCCGCACGCCGCCGTTCCGCCGCCCCCCTTCCTGTCCGCGCCAGCGCCCGCCGCCGTGCTGGCGGCGCTGCCGGGCGCCCGCGCGGTGGGCGGCTGCGTGCGGGACGCGCTCGCGGTTCGCCCGATCCAAGACGTGGACGTGGCCGCGCCTCTGCCGCCCGATGCCATGATCCCGTTGCTGCGCCGCGCCGGGATGAAGGTGTTCGAGACCGGCCTCGCCCACGGCACAGTCACCGCGGTGCTGGCGGGCCAGCCCGTCGAAGTCACCAGCTTGCGCCGCGACGTGGAAACCGACGGGCGCCGCGCCGAAGTCGCCTGGACCACCGACTGGCGCGAGGACGCGGCGCGGCGCGATTTCACGATGAACGCCATGTCGCTCGCCGCGGACGGGCGGCTCTGGGACTACTTCGGCGGGCGTGAGGACCTCGCGGCCGGGCGGGTGCGCTTCGTGGGCGACCCCGACACGCGCCTGCGCGAAGACTACCTGCGGGCGTTGCGCTTCTTCCGTTTCCAGGCGCGCTACGGCCAGGGCGAGCCGGACGCGGCGGCGCTGGCGGCGATCCGCGCCGCCGTGCCGGGGCTGGCGCGACTCTCGGCCGAGCGGGTCTGGATGGAGCTCAAGCGGCTGCTGGCCGCGCCCGACCCTTCCGGCGCCGTGGCGCTGATGGCGGAGAGCGGCGTGTTGGGCGCGGTGCTGCCGGAAAGCACGGAGTCGCCCGCGCTGGCGCGGCTGGCGGCGCTGGAGGACTCGTCGGACCCGCTGCTGCGCTTCGCGGCCCTGCTGCCGCCGGGGACGGGGACGGGCGGCCTCGCCGCGCGCCTCCGCATGTCCGGCGCCGAAGCGGCGACGCTCGACGCGCTGCTGCGAGGCGCGGTCCCGTCACCGGGCGACGACGACGCGGCCCTGCGCCGCGCCCTGGCCGAAGCCGGCCACGCGGCCCTGCGCGGCCGGCTGCTGCTCGCCGAAGCGCGCGGCGCCGAAGGCGATTTCGCGGGCCTGCGTCGCCGCCTCGCCGGGATGGAGCGCCCGGAGTTCCCGCTGCAAGGCCGCGACGTCCTGGCGCTCGGCGTCCCGCCCGGGCCGGAGGTCGGCCGGCTGCTCGGCGCGGCGCGGTCCTGGTGGATGGACCGCGGCTGCGTGGACGACGCCGAGGCTTGCCGCGGCAAGCTCCGCGAATTGGCCGCTGCGCGCGGCATCTGATACCCCCACACCGCCATGCCTTCCCTGCCCGAAGCCACCACGGGCGCGCTCGTCCGCCGCTTGGTCCGCGACCACCTGCGCCCGCACCGGCGCGGCATCGCGCTCGCCGTGGTCTGCACGGTGCTGCTCGCGGGGCTGACCGCGCTCTACCCCATCGTCATCCAACAAGCCTTCGATCGTTTCAACTCGGGCGACGGCGCGGTGCTGTGGCTGCTGCCGCCGGTCATCGTCGGCGTGGTGTCCGCCAAGGCGTTGGCGCAGTACGGGCAAGCGGTGGCGGTGCAGTCCGTGGTGCTGCGGGTGATCGAGGGCTTGCAGGCGGCGCTGTTCCGGGCGCTGACGCGCGCCGACCTCGCCACGATCGCGCGCGACGCGCCGGCGCGGCACTCCACGCGCTTCACCGTGGACGCGGCGGCGATCCGCGAGGCACTGACCAAATCCATCAACGGCGGCGCGGACGTGCTGACCATCGTCGGCCTCGTGGCGTCGATGGTGTGGCTGGATTGGCGGATGTCGCTGGTCGCGGTGCTGCTCTACCCCATCGCAGTCGTGCCGATCCTGCGGCTGGGCAAGCGCATCCGCAAGGCTTCGGGCGGGATGCAGGAGCGCATGGGCGAGACGGCGGCGGCGCTGACCGAGAGCTTCGCTGCCGCCCGCCTCGTGCGCGCCTACCGGCTGGAGGAGCAGGAGGAGGCGCGGGCGGCGGCGGCCTTCGCCGGGCTGCGCGCTTCCCTGTTCAAGATCGCCCGCATCCGCGCGAGCCTCGACCCGGTGCTGGAGGTGCTGGGCGGGCTGGCGGTGGCGGCCGTGCTGCTCTTCGTCGGGTGGCGCGTGTCGTCGGGCCAGGGCACGCTCGGCGAGTTCACGGGCTTCGTCGCGGCCGTGCTGATCGCGGCGCGGCCGGTGCGCTCGCTGGGCTCGCTCAACGCCGCCTTGCAGCAGGGTTTGGCGGGGCTTGCCGGAGTCTTCGCCGCGATCGACGCGCCGCGCCGCGTGGTGGACGCGCCGGACGCGGCGCCGCTCCCGGCCGGCGAAGGGCTCGTGGAGTTCGACGCGGTCGGCTTCCGGTACGAGGGCACGGCGGACAAGGCGCTGCACGGCCTTTCCTTCTCCGCGCGGCCGGGCGAAACGGTGGCGCTCGTCGGGCCTTCCGGCGGCGGCAAGTCCACGGCGCTGGCGCTGGTGCCGCGCCTCTACGACGCGACGGCCGGCGCGGTGCGGGTGGACGGCGCCGACGTGCGGGGCGTGGCCCTGGCCTCCCTGCGCGACGCGGTCGCCTACGTCGCGCAGGACGCGGTGCTGTTCGACGACACGGCTTCCGCCAACATCGCTTGCGGCCGGCCAGGCGCCACGCGGGCCGAAGTGGAAGCGGCGGCGCGCGCGGCCCAGGCGCACGGCTTCATCGCCGCGCTGCCGCAGGGCTACGAAACGCCGCTCGGCCCCGGCGGCAACCGCCTGTCCGGCGGGCAACGGCAGCGCATCGCCCTCGCCCGCGCGCTGCTGCGGAACCCGCGCGTGCTGCTGCTCGACGAGGCGACGAGCGCGCTGGACGCGGAGAACGAAGCGGCGGTGCAGCAGGCCCTGGCCGCCTTGCGGAAGGGCCGAACGACCCTTGTCATCGCGCACCGCCTGTCCACCGTGCGCGAGGCCGACCGCATCGTGGTGATGGACGCCGGCCGCGCCGTGGAACAGGGCAGCCACGCCGAGCTGATGGCCGCCGGCGGCCTCTACGCCCGGCTTGTGCGGACGCAGGCCTTCGCCGCGGCGGAGCCAGCGCCGGCGGCCTGACACGCGGAAGGAGGCGGCATGGCGTGGGCGTGGCTCGGCGTCGCCGGCCTGTTTCGAGATGGTGTGGGCGGTGCTGCTCAAATACACCGGCGGCTTCTCGCGCCTGCTGCCCAGCTTGGCCACGGTGGCGGCCATGGCGGTGGAAGGCGACCCGGCCACCACCGCGCGCATTTTCTGCCTGGCGCTGATCCTCGGCGGCGTGGCGGGGCTCAAGCTGGCGAACTGACACCCGCGGCGGGCTCGCCGATCACGACGCCTTCGTCGGGGCGCAGACGCGCGGCGCCGCCGTCCAGGCAGGTCGAGAGCAGCACCCGCCCACGCCCCGAAGCGGCGCGGGGCAGTTCGCGCTCTTGGCCGCCGAGGTTCAGCGCCACCAGCAAACGCCGGCCCGTCGCGTCGTCCCGCCGCTCGTAGGCCAGCACGTCCTCCGCCACCCCCTCGACGGGCACGTAGGAACCGACCGACAGCGCGGGCTCGGTCCGGCGCAGCGCGAGCAGCGCCCGGTAGAGCGACAGCATGGAGCGCGGGTCCGCCGACTGCGCGGAAACGTTGACGGCGGCATGATCGGGCGCGAGCGGCAGCCACGGCTCCGCCTTGGCACGGGTGAAGCCGGCGTTCGGTCCGGCGTCCCACTGCATCGGTGTCCGCACCGGATCGCGGCCGAGGCCGAGCCCCGGCACGTTCCGCTCCCAAGGGTCCTGCACACGCTCGGGCGGGATCGGCACATCCTGCATGCCGATCTCCTCGCCCTGGTAGATCGTCGGCGTGCCGCGGAGCGTGAGCAGCAGCATGGCCGCCACGCGCGCCTGCGCCGGCCCCAACCGGCTCGCCACGCGGGAGCGGTCGTGGTTGCCGAGCACCCAATTCGGCCAAGCGCCCGGCGGCAGCGCCGCTTCGTAGCGCTCCACCAGCGCGCCGATCTCGCGCGCCCGCCAGGGTGTAGAGAGCAGGTGGAAATTGAAGGGGAGTTGGAAGCCGGAAAGGTCCGCGCCGTAGTACGCCATCAGCCGGTCGATCGGCAGGTAGGCCTCGCCGATCAGCACGCGGTCGCCGGGGTAGCCGTCCGCGACGCGGCGCATGGCGGCGACGGCGTCGTGGACCTCCGGCAGGTCCATCGTGCGGGCGCGCACCACCCGGCGCGCCGGCGACATGCCCGGCTTCCAATCGGGGTTGGGCGGGTTGTCGCGGAAGGCGGCGTCCTCGATCAAGTGGTGGATGGCGTCCACGCGGAAGCCGTCCACCCCGCGGTCCAGCCAGAAGCGCAGTGCGTCCAGCATGGCCGCGCGCACCTCGGGGTTGCGCCAATTCAGGTCTGGCTGCTCCGGCAGGTAGGCGTGGTACCAGTACTGGCCCGTCGCCGAGTCGAAGGTCCAGGCTCCGCCGCCGAACTCGCTCAGCCAGTTGTTCGGCGGTCCGCCGTCCGGCGCGGGGTCGCGCCACACGTACCAGTCGCGCTTCTGGTTCGTGCGGGAGGACCGGCTTTCCACGAACCAAGGATGTTGGTCGGAGCTGTGGTTGGGCACGTAGTCCAAGATCACGCGGAGGCCACGAGAATGGGCCGCCACGACCAGCCGGTCGAAGTCGTCCAGGCTGCCGAAGACCGGGTCTATGCCCGTGTAGTCCGACACGTCGTAGCCGAAGTCGGCCATCGGCGAGGGGTAGATCGGCGAGATCCACACCGCGTCCACGCCAAGCGCCGCGAGGTGGTCGAGGCGCGACAGGATGCCCGGCAGGTCGCCCACGCCGTCGCCGTTCGAGTCCTGAAAGGAGCGCGGGTACACTTGGTAGACGACGCCGCGCTGCCACCAAGCGTGTTCGTCCGGCACGGCGGGGCTCACCCTTCGGCCAGCGGCGAACGTTCGTAGTTCGCCAGCAGGTCGGCCGGGTCACGGTACACGGCGACGAAGCCTGCCTTCCGCAGGTCGTCTTCCGTGAAGCCGCCGCAGAGCAGGCCGACCGCGCGCATCCCGGCCTTCGCAGCCGCTTCAGCGTCGAAGGGCGAGTCACCCACCACCACGGCCTCGCCCGGCGGGATCGGAGCGATCCGTTCGAGCGCCGCCAGGAATATGTCGGGCGATGGCTTGGAGTGCTCCGCGTCGTCCGCCGTGGTCGCGCCGTCGATCAGGTCGGCGATGCCGGCGATCTCCTTGTACCGCTCCACCTCGTTCGCCTTGGACGAGGAGGCGAGCACGGCCCGCTGGCCCGCCGCGTGGACGCGCCGGAACAGCGCCGGCACCTCCGGGAAGGCGCTCGCCCGCGGCAGGTAGTCGCGCATGAAGAGTTCCCCGCGGTACGCCTTGACCTCGTCGCCTTGCCGCTCGACCACGTCCGGGGGCAGGAGGGTCGGTATGAGTTGGTCGCCGCCCTTGCCCATCTGGCGGCGCACCGTTTCGAACGGGATCTCATGGCCGAAGTGCCGGAACGCCTCCACCCAGGAAGCGGTGTGGAGGTCGTTGGTGTCCACCAGCGTCCCGTCCACGTCGAAGATGACGGCTCGAACCACGGCGTGTGCCTTCCAGCGACCTGCGCTGCGGGCGGCAACCGGGCGCGGTGCCGCAAGTTCCCATCGTCCCTGTCCTTGGTGAGTGCATGTCCCACCCCCGCATCGGCTTCCACGCCTCGCACGAGCAGTTCCCGCCTTCGGAACTGCTCGCCCTGGCACGCACGGCCGAAGCGGCCGGCTTCGATTGCGCCATGTCGTCGGACCACTTCCGGCCCTGGGGCGCCGCGCAAGGCCATTCGGGCTTCGCGTGGTCCTGGCTCGGCGCGGCCATGGCGACGACGGCGCTGCCCTTCGGCGTGATCTCCGCGCCGGGCTACCGCTACCACCCGGCCGTCCTGGCGCAGGGCGCGGCCACCCTGGCCGAGATGTTCCCCGGCCGCTTCTGGCTGGCGCTCGGCAGCGGCCAGCGCTTGAACGAGGACATCACCGGCGTGGCCTGGCCGGAGAAAACGGAGCGCAACGCCCGCTTGCGCGAGTGCGCCGAGGTCATCCGCGCGCTGCTGGCCGGCGAAACGGTCAGCCACCACGGCCGCGTCACGGTGGTGGAGGCCAAGCTCTACAGCCGCCCCGTCCAGCCGCCGCCGCTCCTCGGCGCGGCGGTCACGGAGCAGACGGCCGAGCAGGTGGGCGCCTGGGCGGACGGCCTGCTGACGGTTTCCGCCGCGCCCGACCAAATGCGGAAGGTGATAGCGGCGTTCCGGCGTGGCGGCGGCGAGGGCAAGCGGCTGGTGGTCCAGGTCGGGTTGAACTGGGCACCGACGGAGGAGCAAGCGCTGGCCGGGGCGCACGAGCAGTGGCGCACCAACGTGCTGGGCGGCGAGGTGAACTGGCAGTTGCGGACGCCCGAGGAGTTCGACACCGCGACGCGCTTCGTCCGCCCGGAGGACATGCGGGAGTCGGTCTGGATATCTTCTGACCTCGGATGGCACGCGGAGCGCTTGGCGGAACTCGCGGAACTCGGCTTCGACGAAATCCAGCTCCACCAGGTCGGCCGCAACCAGCGGGCTTTCGTCGAAGCGTTCGGGGAGCGGGTGCTGCCCGCGCTGGGGCGGCGACCCATGCCGGCTGATGGGACGTTTTCGTGAACGGGGCGGCGGGCCGCCTTCTCCTTCCCGGTGCGTTTCATAAGCACAACTGGATCTAGGGAGAAGCGATCGTGGCACGCAAACTCATGGCCGCCCTGCTCATCGGCGCGGTGTCGTTCGGCTTGGCGGCTTGCGGCAGGACGCCCGGCGGGCGCGCGGTGTCCGGCGGCCTGCTCGGCGCGGGAGCGGGCGCCGGCGTGAGCGCCGTGACGGGCGGGAACGTCGGCACGGGCGCCCTCGTTGGCGGTGGCGTCGGCGCGGCCGGTGGCGCCCTGACTGCACCGCGGCGGTACTAGGCCGGCCCACGGGCGCGCAGCCGCCCCGACGCGTAAAGGTCGGCACCCGGTCGCCGCACGGCGGGGTGCCGACCGCCCCCGCGCCCTGGTCAGTCCGCTTGGCGCATGCCGGCGGCTTCGATGATGGCTTTGTACTTCTCCGCCTCCGCGCGGGTGAAGGCCGCGAATTCCTGCCGGCCCAGGTAACGGATCGGGTGCGCCACGCGCGCCATCCCCTCGGCCACGGAGGGCGTGCGGAGGACCCGCCCGCAGGCCTCGTCCAGCCGCGCCAACGTCGCCTCCGGCGTGCCGGCGGGCGCGTAAAGCCCGGTCCAGAGCGGGAAAACCAAATCGTGCCCCTGCTCGCGCATGGTGGGCGCGTCCGGATATTGCGGCATCCGCTTCTCCGCGAACACCGCGATGGGGTGCAGCCCGTACTGATGCACCAGGTTGGCCTCCGCGGTGAGCATCAGCACGCTGCCCTGCTGCATGGCCATGACCGAGTCGCCGGAACCGCGGAACGGGATGTGGTTCAGCTCGATGCCCACCGCGCGCGTCAGCGCGGTCATGGCGACGTGGCCGAGGCCGCCGATCCCGCCAGAGGCGTAGGGGACGCGGCCCGGCTCGGCCCGCGCGCGGGCGGCCACGTCCGCGACCGTGCGGAGGCCCGTGGTTTGCGGCGTCATCAGCACCGCCGGCGCGTCGGCGACCAAGCAGACCGGCGCGAAGCTCGCCACGCGGTAGGGGACGCTCGGCCGGAAGCTCGGCTGGATTGCTATGGGCGACATCGAGGTCAGCAGCAGGGTCGCGCCGTCTGGCTTGGCCCGCGCCACCTCCGTCGCGCCCATCGTGCCGGCCGCCCCGCCCGCGTTGCGGATCAGGACGGAGGCGCCGAGTTCCTCCGCCAGCACCGGCTGGATCATGCGCCCGATGATGTCGCTGCCCCCGCCGGCGGGGAACGGGATGACGAGTTGGATCTGCGCCGCGGCGCGCCCGGCGACGACCGAGATCAGGCCGGCCGCGAGCGCGGCCACCCAGGACAGTTTGCGCATGGTTCCCTCCGCTGCCCTGCTTGTCGCCGCAGGGGCTGCGGCACAGGCTAGCGAAAGCCGCCCGCCGGCGGAGGACATTCCGCTCGCGGCACGGCGTGCCCGCGACCGGCTCCGCTACCCCAAGCTGATGCCGCGCGCCCGGACGATGGCGGCGATCTCGGCCGTTTCCCGCCGGATGATCTCGGCGAACTCCTCCGGCGAGACCACGGCTGGCACCATGTCCGGCGACATGCGCGCGCGGACCGGCCCGCTCAGGATCGCGGCGGCGAAGGCCGCGTGCAGGCGGCGGACGATCGGCGCCGGCGTGCCGGCCGGCAGCGCCAAGCCGTGGAAGTAGGTGTAGGTCATGAACGGCAGGCCGAGCTCGCGGAAAGTCGGCACGTCCGGCACCGCGGGCAGGCGCTCGGGCGTCGTGACGGCGAGGATGCGGAGGTCGCCGGAGAGGTGGTGTTGCAGCACCGGCAGCAGCGAACCCATGTAGGCCGGGATGTGCCCCGCGATCATCTCGGTGGGCACCACCGCTTCCGTCCGGTAGACGACGTTGTCGAACACCGCGCCGGTCCCGCCGCGCAGCGCCTCCATCAGGATGTGGCCCGAGCTGCCGCGCCCCGGCGTGCCGTAGGAGATGGACTGGCCCGGCCGCTTCGCCAGTTCCACCAACTCGGCCACGCTCCGCGCCGGCACGTCGCGCGCGACGGCCAGGACCTGCGGCGCGCGAAAGATGGAGGTGAGCGGCTGGAAGTCCTCGACGCGGTAGGGCAGCGGCATCCCGAGCGCGAACGCGGTGACGAGCGAGTTGTGGGCCATGTAGCCCACGGTGTGGCCGTCCTTCGGCGCCCGCGCGACGATCTCCGCGGCGAGGATGCCGCCCGACCCTGGCCGCGGGTCCACCACGACGGGCTGGCCGAGCGCTTCGCGCACGTGCTCGGCCATGGGGCGCGAGAGGATGTCGGCTATGCCCCCGGCGCCGAAGGGCAGGACGACGCGGATCGGCCGCGTGGGGAACCCGTCATCGGCGCACAGGGCACGGGGCGCCATCAGCGAGGCCGCAGCAGCGGCCAAGAGGGCGCGGCGCGGGCGGGGTTCGGGCGCGGCGATTCCGGACATGCTTCTCTCCCTCCGTATGGCGGCGCCGCTTTCCGGGCCGCCGCTTGGTCTGGAACTTATGCCGCGCTGGCCCGCTCCGGAGACAACAAATGGGCGGTGTCCGGCCCTCGCCGGGCCCGCCGAATCCGGAGGCGACGAACAGCCATGCACACCCCCGCACGCCGCCGCACGTTGCTGGGCGCCCCCGCCCTCCTCCTGGTCGCGGCGCTGCCCGGCCCGCGCCGCGCCGCCCTCGCCCAGGGGGACGCGGCTTGGCCGACGCGGCCGGTGCGGATCGTGGTGCCCTTCCCCGCCGGCGGCACCACCGACCTGCTGGCGCGCGTCCTGGCCGAGCCGTTGGGCGCCAGGCTGGGCCAGCCCGTGGTGGTGGAGAACCGCGGCGGCGCCGGCGGCAACATCGGCGCCGACGCGGTGGCCAAGTCGAACGACGGGCACACCCTGTTGATGGCCACCATCGGTACGGCGGCGATCAACTACGGGCTCTACCGCAACACCATGCCCTACAAACCGGAGGATTTGGCCGCCGTGTCCAACATGGCGGGGGTGCCGAACGTCATCGTCGCCGCGCCGAACGTCGAAGCGCGGACGCTGCCCGAGGCGGTGGCGCTCGCCAAGCGCCGCCGCGAAGGCCTGACGATCGGCAGCTCCGGCAACGGCACCAGCCTGCACCTCACCGGCGAGCTGCTGAAGCAGGCGGCGGGGATCGACCTGGTCCACGTGCCCTTCCGCGGCTCCGGGCCGATGCTGACGGAGGTGATCGCCGGACGTGTGGACCTCGCGGTGGACAACCTGCCCTCTTCGCTCGGCCACATCCGCGACGGGCGGATGCGGGCGCTGGCGGTGACGGGCGAGAAGCGCGCCCCGGCCCTGCCGGACACGCCGACGACGCGCGAAGCGGGCTTCCCCGCTGTGGACGCGGTGGCGTGGTTCGGCATCCAAGTCCCGGCGCGCACGCCGCGGCCGGTCGTCGAGCGCTTGGCGGCCGAGATCCAGGCCGTGGTGCGCGACCCCACGGTGCGTGCGAAGATCGAGGAACAGGGCGCGGAACCGGTAGGCGACACGCCGGAGCAGTTCGAGGCCTACATCAAGCGGGAGATCGCCCGTTGGGGCGAGGTGGTGCGCCGCGCCAACGTGGTGCTGGACTGACGCTCAGCGCACCAGCGGGCAGCCTCCCTCCGCCATGGGGCGGAACGCCTGCTCGCCCGGGATGGTGTGGACCACCTTGTAGTAGTCGAAGGGGTGGCGGCTCTCCTCCGGCTTCTTGACCTCGAACAGGTGCATGGCGTGGACCGCGCGCCCGTCGGGCCTGACCGTCATGTCGCCGAACAGCGGGTCGCGGAACGGCGCGCGCTTCATCCCGGGCACCGCGCGCCGCGCGTCGTCCGTGCCCGCCGCGGCGACGGCGCGCAGGTAGGCCAGGGTCGCGGAGTAGACGCCCGCTTGATTGGTGCTCGGCACGCGGTTGCCGCCCATGCGCTCGCCGAAGCGGCGGCTCCAGGCGCGCGTCTCCTCGTTCATGTCCCAGTAGAACGCCTCGGTCAGCAGCACGCCCTGCGCCGCGCGGAGGCCCATGGCGTGGACGTCGTTGATGAAGGCGAGCATCGCCACCAGCGACTGCCCGGAGCGCGGGCCGACGCCGAACTCGGCCGCCTGCTTCACGGCGTTGATCGTGTCCGCGCCGGCGTTGGCGAGCCCCACGATCTTCGCGCGCGAGGAGCGCGCCTGGAGCAGCAGGGAAGACAGATCGCTGGTCCCCAGCGGGTGGCGGGCGCCGCCGAGCACGCGGCCGCCCCGCGCCTCGATGAAGCTGCTGGCGTCGCGGACGATCCCGTGGCCGAGCGCGTAGTCCACGGTGAGGAAGTACCAACTGTCGCCGCCGCGCTGCATCACCCCCGCGGCGGTGGAGTTGGCGATGGCCCAGGTGTCCGTCACCCACTGGACGGTGTTGGGCGAGCACTGGGCGCCGGTGAGTTCCGAAGTGGCGGTGGAGGATGCGAGCAGGGCCGCCCGGCTGTCGCGCAGGAGCGTGTTGACGGCGAGGCCGACCGCCGAGTTCGGCACGTCCACCACCGCGTCCACGCGGTCCACGTCGAGCCAGCGGCGGACCAACGCCGAGCCCACGTCGGCGCGGTTCTGGTGGTCGCCCTGGACGATTTCCACCCCGATGCCGCGCCCGCCGCCGGCGAAGTCCTCCGCCGCCATGCGCGCCGCCATGACGGAGCCGGGGCCGTTGGTGTCCTGGAACACGCCCGAGATGTCGTTCAGCACGCCCACGCGGACGACGCCGTCCGAAATCTCCGCGCGCGCCCCGCCGACGCAGGCGAGCAAACCCGCGGCAACCGCGAGCCAGCCTTTCCAACGGCCCATCGCTCCCTCCTGTTTTGTCCGTTGTCCGGCGTCAGACCTGCCGTTCGGGCAAGTTCACCAGCAGGCCGTCCAGCGCCGGCGTCACGCTGATCTGGCAGCTCAGGCGGCTGTTGGGTTGGCGCTCGCTCGCCGTGCCGTCGAGCAGCGCGTCCTCTTCCTCCGACATCGCGGGCAGCAGCGCGAGCTGCGACGGCTCCACGTAAACGTGGCAGGTGGCGCACATGCAGTTGCCGCCGCACTCCGCCACGATGCCGTCGATGCCCTGCGCCGTGGCGCCCTGCATCAGGCTCGTCCCTTCGGCGATCTCCAATTCCTCGCGCGCGCCGTCCGGATGTACGAAGACGATGTTCGGCATGGCTGTCCTCAGGCTTCCACGGTGATGGGCAGGCTGGCGAGGCCGCGCAGCGTGTTGTTGTAGCGGCGCCTGACCGGGCCGGTGATCTCGATCGAGTCGATCTTCCGCGCCATCGCGCCCAGCAGGACCTCGCCCTCCAGCCGCGCCAGGAGCTGGCCGACGCACATGTGGACGCCGCTGCCGAAGCCGACGTGGCCGCTGGTACGGCGGGCGATGTCGTACTCGTCCGGCCGTTCCCACCGGCGCGGGTCGCGGTTCGCCGCGCCCAAGAACATAAGCACCTTCTCGCCCTCGCCCACCTCGACGCCGCCGATTTCCACCGGGCGGGTGGTGGTGCGGAAGAAGGTCTGCACCGGGCTCTCGAACCGCACCGCCTCTTCGAAAGCGGCGCGGGCGAGCGAGGGCTCGGCGCGCAGCTTGCGCCACTGGTCGGGGAAGCGGGCCAGGCAATACACGGCCGCGCCGATGCCGTTGACCGTGGTGTCCACCCCGGCGGAGAACAGGGAGCGGACCAGAAGAGGCGCCTCCTCCGGCGTGATCTCGCCGGTGTCGGTCGCGGCGTGGATGCCAGCGCCGAACCCGCCCGGCGCCAAGCTGCCGCGCTGGCACGACTCGGCCACCCAGGCCATGTGCGGCGCCGCGTCCGCCAGCGCCTCGCGGCGCAGGTCGTTGTCCGGACCGAAGGAGTTGAACACCACGGCGGCGTAGGGGAGCACATGCTCCCTCCCTTCTTGCGGCATCCCGAGCGCGTCGGGGAACACCGACAGCGGATAAGCTTCGGCGAGGTCGGGGATGGCATCGAAGCTGCCACGCTCCAGCAGCTCGTCCACTTTGCGCTCAGCCGCGGCGGTGAAGCCCTCCCGCAGGCGCTTCATCGCGGCCGGTGAGAGGACCTTGTTCAAGACGGCGCGGGCGCGGTCGTGCTCCGGCGGGTCGGTTTCGAGCACCAAGCTCCGCGGGCGCCAAGGCTTCCCCGTGGCGTAGTCGTCCATCCCGACGCCGCGGGAGGAGCAGAAGGTCCGCCAGTCGTTCAGGACGGCGTGGACCTCCGCGTAGCGCGCGACCGCGTGGACCCTGTAGCGGCTCAGCCACACCACCGGCCCGGCCTCGCGCAGCTCGCCGTGGATGCGGTGCGGGTCTTCGAAGAACTCGATCGAGAACGGGTCCACGTCGGAGGCCGGCGCTCTGCTCCCCGGCACGGTGCGCGCGATGCTCATGGCGCTTCCTCCTCCGGTCGGCCGTTCATTCGAGCGGCAGGCCGACGTAGTTCTGGGCGAGCGACGTGGCCGCGGGGACCGAACTCGTGACGAGGTCCAGCTCCGCGAGCTGGCGCCGCTCGTCGAACTCGCTCGCGCCCTCGAAGCGGTGCAGCATGGAAGTCATCCACCAGGAGAAGTGCTGCGCCCGCCACACCCGCTTCAGCGCCGTTTCGGAGTAGGCGTCCAGCAGCTCGCTCGAACCGTCGGCGTAGAAGCGGCCGAGCGCGCGGTCGAGCACGAAGATGTCCGCCATGGCGAGGTTCAGCCCCTTGGCGCCGGTGGGCGGCACCGCGTGCGCCGCATCGCCCGCCAGGAACAGCCGCCCGTGCTGCATCGGCTCGCACACGAAGGAGCGCATCGGCACGATGTTCTTCTGGAAGATCCGGCCTTCCGTCAGGCGGAACCCGTCCTCGCCCGCCACGCGCGCTTGCAGCTCTTCCCAGATGTGGTCGTCGGACCAGTTCTCGACCTTGTCGTTCGGGTCGCACTGGAAGTACATGCGCTGCACCTCCGGCGTGCGGCTGCTGATGAGGGCGAAGCCGCGTTCGTGCCGCGCGTAGACCAGCTCCTCGGAGGAGGGCGGCGCTTCCGCCAGGATGCCGAACCAGCCGAAGGGGTAGATGCGCAGGTAGTCCTTGCGCTTGTCCTGCGGGATGGCGGGGCGGCTCGCGCCGTAGGAGCCGTCGCAGCCGGCGATGAAGTCGCACTCCAGCGTCCGCGCCCGGCCGTCGCGGTCGGTGAAGCGGAGGCGCGGCCGGGGGCTCTCGACGTCCTCGACGACCGTGCCCTTGACCTCGAACCGTATGTCTCCGCCGACTTCGAGCCGCGCCGCGATCAGGTCCTTCAGCACCTCGTGCTGCGGGTAGAGCGTGGCCACACGGCCGCCGGTCAGTTCTTCGAAATCGATGCGGTGGTCGCGCCCGCCGAAACGCAGGATCGTGCCGTGGTGCACGACGCCCTCCCGCTTCACCCGCTCGCCCACCCCGGCTTCCGTCATCAGGTCCACGGTGCTCTGTTCGAGGATGCCGGCGCGGATGGTGGATTCGATCGCCTCGCGCGAACGGCTTTCCACGACGACGGATTCGACGCCGCGGAGGTGGAGCAGGTGCGAGAGCATCAGCCCCGCGGGGCCCGCGCCGACGATGCCGACCTGGGTTCGCATCCTTGGTGTTCCTCCGTCCCCTACGCCGCCCGAGGCACGCTGGCGTGGGCTTTGAGATCGAAGCGCGGGTCGGCCGCCTGCTCCGGCGCGAGCCCTATCCCGTTCGCCAGCAGCTTCCGCGCCAGGACGTGGTCCAGCGGCCGGTTGACGGACTCGACGCCGACCAGCCGGCCTTCGCGGAAGCAGAATACCGAGAAGGCGCCCCCCGCCGGGTCGCCGCGCACCACGGCCCGCTCGTGCGGTGTCGCCAGCCCCGCGATTTGCAGCTTAAGCGCGCCCTGGTCGCTCCAGAACCACGGGACGGCCCCGTAGGGCGCGGGCCGGCCGGCGATGCGGGCCGCGACGCACCGCGCCTGGTCCACGGCGTTCTGCACCGACTCGATCCTCGTGGGACCGGTCCCGGCGGCGGCGAAGCGGCACGGGTGGCGGGCGCAGTCGCCGATGGCGGAGATCGCCGGGTCGTCGGTCGCCAAGTGCTCGTCCACCGCGATCCCGTCGGCGACGGCGAGCCCCGCTTCGGCGGCGAGTTCCGCGTTCGGCACCACGCCGATGCCGACCAGCACCAGGTCGGCCGGGAAGCGCCGGCCGTCGGCGGTCTCGACGCCCGTCGCGAGCCCGCCGCCCTCGCCGCCGAGCACGCGCACGACGGTCGCGCCGAAGACGAACCGCACATCTTGCCGCTCGTGCGCTCCCCGGAAAAAGGCGGACATCGCGGGCGAGAGGGAGCGCGCCATGGGCCGGTCCGCGGCTTCCACCACCGTCACCGCCACGCCGCGCGCCGCGGCGACGGCGGCGAACTCCAGCCCGATGAAGCCGGCGCCGACGACCACGGCCTGCCGCGCCGCGTCCAGCCGCCCGCGCAAGGCCTCCGCATCGCCGAGGGTCCGGAGCTGCGCCACGCCGTCGAGCCCCGCGCCCGGCACCGGCAGCGCCCGGTTCCGCGCGCCCAGGGCCAGCACGAGGTGGTCGTAAGGAATCGCCTCGCCGGAAGCGAGCGCCACGCGCCGCCCGGCGCGGTCGATGCGCGCCGCGCGTTCGCCCGCGCGCAATTCCAGCCGGTGCTCGGCGAAGAACTTGTCCGGCCGCAGGCGGACGGCGTTCGCGTCCGCCTTGCCGGTGAGATACGCCTTGGAAAGCGGCGGGCGCTGGTACGGCAGCCCCGGCTCGTCGCCGACGAGGACCACGCGCCCGTCGAACCCCTCCTCGCGCAGGGAGGCCGCGACCTGGAAGCCGGCTTGCCCCGTGCCGAGGACGAGGACGGTGCCGGGCCGGCTCACGCCCACGCCTCCGAAGGGCGCGCAGGGGAACCGCCCGGCGCGAGTCGCGCGCTGGGCATCGGACGCCTCCGACGATCCTGGCGGTTGGTCCGCCTTGTACGGCGGCGGCGGCCACGCGGGCCCGCCGCCGTCTCGACCTTAGCGCAGGGCTTTGGCCGTCGTTCCGGTCGGTGGGCGAGGGCCGTCCCGGACGGGACCGGCCCGGTCAGTGGTTCTCGTTGTCCGGCAGGAAAATCGGCAGGAGGTCCGCGTGGGGCCGCGGGTCGCCGCGGGTGGCGGCGTCGAGGTTCTCCAACGCCTTCTCCACGGCCGGATACTGGAGGAGGCCGGCCCGCTCGGCCAAGGCGCCGATCGCCTGGTAAGCCTCGGCGCAGTCGCGGCGCAGCCGCTCGACCTCGGCGCGCAGGGCCGGGAGGCCGAGATGCGACATGGCCGGCCGTTCTTCGGGCATGGTGATGCGGATGGCGTTCGCGTGCCGTATCTGCAACGGCCCCGACAGCACCATGCGGCCCGTCCCGAACACCCGGTAAGCGCCGCCCGGATCGTGCGGGTCCGCCGGCACCAGCACCGTGCCGTCGGGCTTCAGGTTGTCCGCCAAGCCGATCACCCGCTCCGCGGAAACGAGGCTCCGCCGCATCCAGGGCGACGCGGGCAGCAGCCCGGCCGGGGTTCTCGTCGCCTTGCGGTCGGTGAAGAGGTTGGCCGCGAAGAGGCGCGCCCGCCGCTCGTCGGACGCCACCACCCGGCACGGGCCGCGGTGCGTGCTGCCCGACCAGTCGGCGTTGTCCAGGCCCGCTTCGATGGGCACCAAACCGAACAGCGGCATCAGACCGATCGCCGGTTCGGCCGGTGCGGGCACCTAGGCCCCTCGCCCATGGGTAGAGGTTGCATAACCGTCCGTATACACAAAAAGCATAGCCGCGCGAAAGCTTTCGACACCGCTCGCGCGGCGGTGGAAATTCCGCGCTTGGCGCGGAGATGCCTCGCGGACACACCTCGCCGCGCGCTGTAGCAGGGGCGGAGACGACGCCCGCGTCGGTCACGCTCCGCCCCGGCTGTTCACCGGCGCCAAGCCGAGCATCTCCCGCGCTTCCGCGGGCGAGGCCGGCTCCATGTTCAGTTCCTTCATGATGCGGACGGAGCGGGCCACGAGCATCTCGTTCGTCGCCAGCACACCGCGGTCGTAGTAGTTGTTGTCCTCCAGCCCGACGCGGATGTGGCCGCCCATGAGCAGCGCCTGCGTCGTCCCCGGCAACTGCGCCGGGCCGATGGCCGAGATGCACCAGACCGACTGCGGCGGCAGCATCCGCACCATGGCGGCCAGCAGGTCGTGGCTGTAGGGCATCCCGCCCTGGAAGTTGCGGTCGGTGCCCAGCACCATGTTGATGAAGTAGGGCGGCTTGTCGTAGCCCTTCCCGATCAGCCGCGTCACGTCCTGGAGGATGTGCGCCGGGTTGAACACCTCCCACTCCGGCTTGATGCCGCGCTCCTGGAAGCGCTTCGCCATCGCCTCGCAGCGGGACGGCGTGGTGATGACCAGGATCTCCTTGTCCCCGAAGGTGTCCACGGCGGTGAAGCCGTCGAGCGTCGCCATCTCGGCGCCGGCGTCCAGGCCCTTCAGGCGCTCCTCGAAGTTGTTCTCGAACATGCCGTCCGGGCGCGGCAGCAGCATGTCGCCGGAGGAGCCGCCGCCGGTGGAGTTGTTGAGCACGATGTCGCAGCGTTCGCGGATCAGGCCGTTGATGCGGCGGTAGATGTCGGCGTTGCACGTCGCCTGGTCGTCGGGCCGGCGGGCGTGCAGCGCCGCGATGGCCGCGCCTTCCTTGTGGGCCTTGCCGACGGACTCGGCGATCTCCTCCGGCTGGGTCGGCAGGTTCGGGTTGGCCTGCTTGGACGCCATGCCGCCCGTGGGCGCCACGGTCACGATGACCTTGTTCGATGCCATGCCGATGCTCTCCGCGCTGCGTTTCGTCCCGGGCCCGGGCGCCGTCACTCCTCAGCCTTGAAGCCCGACTCCTGCACGACGGGCCGCCAGCGTTCGCGCTCGGCGCGGATGCGCTCGGCGAACGCCTGCGGGGAACTCGTGGCGGCCCGGTACTCCAGCCGGGCCAGCGCTTCCTGCAACTCGGGCGCGGCGGCCGCGGCGGCGATCGCGCGGTGCAGCCCCTCGACGAGCGGCGCCGGGGTTTGCGCGGGCAGCAGCACGCCGAACCACTCCTCCGCGGTGAGGTCGGGTTGGCCGAGTTCGGCGAAGGTGGGCAGGTCGGGCAGGCGCGGCATCCGCTCCGGCGAGGAGACGGCGAGGATCCGCACCTGGCCGGAGCGGTGGAACTCCGCGACCTCGCCCGCCACCAGCAGCACCATCGGGAGCTGGCCGCTGATGAGGTCCTGCAACGCCGGGGCGCCGCCGCGGTAGGACACGTGGGTGAGCCGGAGGCCGAGCGCCCTGGCCATCTGCACGCCGAGGAAGTGCGGCACGGCGCCGGCGGCCGGACCGGCGTAGGGCACGACGTCCGGCTGGCGCTTCGCCCACTCGACGAACTCGGGGAAGGACTTCGCCGGGTGGTCCGCCCTGACGGTGAGGGCGAAAGGGAAGAAGCAGACCGGCGTGACCGGCACGAAATCCACCAGGGCGTCGTAGCGCATCGTCCGTTGGTAGATGTGCGGGTAGACCGTCAACATGCTGGCCGGGGTCTGGACCAGCGTCGCGCCGTCGGGGCGCGCGGCCTTCACCGCCTCCAGGGCGAGGCGCCCGCCGGCGCCCGCGCGGTTCTCGACCACCACCTGCGGCGCGTAGGCGCCGCGCAAGCGCTCGGCGTAGAGCCGGGCGACGGTGTCGGAGGAACCTCCGGGCGGGAAGCCGATGACGGTGCGGGCGAGCCGGTCTAGCGTCGGCTGCTGCTGCCCCGCGGCGCGGCGCGCCCCGACGAGGCCGCCGCCGCCGGCCAGCGCGGCGAGGGCGGCGCGGCGTGTCACCCGGTCCGTCGTCATGTTGTCCTCCCTTCTTCGACCCGCGGCGAGGCGGAGCGGAGGCGGCCCGCGGCTCGGTCGCGGAAGCCCATGCCGTCCGGCACTTGCGTGCCTTGTGCGGCCCATCATTGTGCAGCTTAATTGATGCGGGCAAGCCCTGCCCGGGAGGAGGCGCGGCATGGACGCCGAAGGGGCCGTCACCTACGAGGTGCGCGACCGCGTGGCCTGGGTCGGCCTGAACCGGCCGAGCAAGCGCAACGCCATCGACGACGCGCTGCTCGGGGAGCTCGCCGCCGCGGCACGCCGCGCGCAGGAGGAAGCGCGGGCGCTGGTGGTGTTCGGCCACGGACCCTGCTTCTGCGCCGGCCTCGACCTGTCCGAGCACCGCGCCCGCGAGCCGGCGGAGGTGTTCCACCATTCCCGCGCGTGGCACGCGGCCTTTTCCGTCATCCGGCGCGGCCGCGTGCCCGCGATCGCGGCGCTGCACGGCGCGACGGTCGGCGGCGGGCTGGAGCTGGCGGCCGCCTGCCACCTGCGCGTGGCCGACGCTTCCGCCTTCTTCGCGCTGCCGGAAGGCTCGCGCGGCATCTACGTGGGCGGCGGCGCTTCCGTGCACGTCGCGCGGCTGCTCGGCGCGCCCCGCATGGCGGACATGATGCTCACCGGCCGCGTGCTGGACGCGGCGGCGGCGGAGCGCGCGGGCCTCGCGCAGTACCTCGTGCCCGAAGGCGGGGCGCTGACCAAGGCCACGGAGCTGGCCGCGAAGGTCGCGGACATGGCGCCGCTCACCGTGCTCGGCGTCCTGCAAGCCTTGCCGCGCATCCAGGACATGAGCGAGGACGACGGGCTCTTCGTGGAGAGCATGATGGCGGCGCTCGCCCAGACCGGGCCGGAAGCCGCCGCGCGCCTCGCCGACTTCGTGGCCAAGCGGGGCGCCAAGGTGTCCAACCCGTCCGAGGGCTGACGCGCCATGCTCACCAACACGCGCCGCCTGGTGATCGAGTGGGGCGACTGCGACCCCGCCGGCATCGTCTTCTACCCGCGCTACTTCGCCATGTTCGACGCTTCCACGGCGGCGCTGTTCAGCAGCGCGCTCGGCATGACCAAGAAGGCGATGCTCCGGCACTACGACGTGGTGGGCTTTCCCATGGTGGACACGCGGGCGACGTTCCGCGTCCCTTGCGCCTTCGGGGACGAGGTGCGGATCGAAAGCGCCGTCACGGAGTTCCGCCGCGCCAGCTTCGACGTCCACCACCGCCTGCTGCGCGACGACGGCGCCTTGGCGGTTGAGGGGTTCGAAACCCGGGTCTGGGTCGGCCGGCACCCCGACAAGCCGGACGGCATCAAGGCGCTGCCCATCCCCGAGGATTTGGTCGCGCGCTTCCGCGACCCGCCGCGCGCGCCGTGACGGACGGGCCGGGCATCCGGCGCGTGGCGGTCGTCGCCACCGGCGTGATCGGGGCCAGTTGGGCCACCGTTTTTCTCGCCCGCGGCCTGGATGTCGCGGCGGCAGACCCGGCACCCGGGGCCGAGGACGCGCTGCGCCGCACGGTCGAGGCGCAGTGGCCGGCGATGGAGGCGATGGGCCTCGCGCCCGGTGCCTCGCCCGACCACCGGCTGCGCTTCGCCGCCTCGCCCGAGGAAGCGGTCGAGGACGCGCAGTTCGTGCAGGAGAACGGGCCGGAGCGGCTGGACGAAGCGGCGCCGGCCGACGCGATCCTGGCGACCAGCTCCTCCACCATCACCGTGAGCGAGATACAGGACGCCTGCGCTCGCTACCCCGAACGCGTCGTGCTCGGCCACCCGTTCAACCCGCCGCACCTGATCCCGCTGGTGGAGGTGGCCGGCGGGCGCGCGACGACGCCCGAGTCCGTGGAGCGGGCGCTCGGCTTCTACCGGGCGCTCGGCAAGCACCCCATCCACCTCCGCAAGGAGGTGCGCGGCCACGTCGCCAACCGCTTGCAGGCGGCGATGTGGCAGGAGGCGTTCCGTTTGGTCGCGACCGGAGTCGCCAGCGTGGCGGACGTGGACGCCGCGATCGCGCACGGCCCCGGCCTGCGCTGGGCCTTGCTCGGCCCGTTCCTGAACCTGCACCTGTCCGGCGGCCAGGGCGGCATCGGCGAGCTGTTCGGCAAGCCGCTCTGGGGGGCCACCGAGTCCATGTGGCGCGACCTCGGCTCCGTGTCGGTGGACGCGGAGCTGGGGCGCAGGGTCGCGGACGGTGCGGCGGAGGAACTGGCCG